>JAFANN010000187.1 GCA_019232665.1 Caulobacteraceae bacterium
CAGCATGAAGAGGCGCAGAGGCCCCCTGGCGCGCGCAGCATCGGCGGCCGCGCGGATCGCCTCGCCATCGACCGCCCTGGCGACGCCCTGCACATGAACGCCCATCCCGGTCATGACCTGGTTCAGCATGTTGTCCGCGCCGGAATAGATCGGCTGGGTGTGGACGACGCTGTCTCCCGGCCGCAGCAGGCTGAGGGCTACGGTGGAGATCGCCGCCATGCCGCTGTTGAAGGCCGCGCAGTCCTCCGCGCCATCCAGGGCGGCCATGCGCGCCTCGACCATGTCGAGGTTCGGGTGGCCCAGCCGCGAATAGATGAAACCCTCGTCGATCGGACCGCCGTGCTCCGCCTCCGTGGCCCCGTCGAAGAAGGCGCGGTGGAAATCCTTCGCCGCCTGGGCGCTCGGGAAGACGTAGGTAGAGGTGAGCACCATCGGCGGCTTGGCCGCGCCCCAGGCTTGCCGGGGATCGTAGCCGGCGCCGATGGCGAGGGTCTCCGGATGCAGGCCGCCTGCGCCCCCCTCAGCGGACGCCATGCACGGGCCCTTTTGTCGTCACGCCTTCCCCGTCCAGATACGCCTGGGCCGTGCGGCAGTACCAATCGACGAACCGGATCGCGAGGCCCTCGGCCTCCTGCGAGAACGGGCCTGGCCGAAAGGCCGGCGAATCCACCCCCATCTGATTGTTCTCCACCAGGTCCCGGTCCTGCAGGTTCGTGCAGTTCCAGAGCGCGATCAGGTCCTCGACGTTGTAGTCGACCCCTTCGACAGCGTCCTTGTGGACCACCCACTTGGAGACGATGTGGGTCTCGCGCGGGCTGACCGGCACGACGCTGAACATGAACAGGTGATCGGCCGCCGCGTGGACGAAGCCGTGGGGCTCGACCGACCAGCGTAGCGAGCCGAGGTCCCCGTCTCCCGCCGGGCACATTGGGATCTTCACGACTGGCTGGCCGTCCATCGTCATCGACCGACACCCCTCATTGAGGGTGAAGCGGACGGCCTGCCACCAGTCCCCCTCAACCGGCCCGATCGGCAGGCCCAGTGAGGCCATGCGCGCTTCGAACAGCTCCTGACGCTTGTCCTCGCCGAAGTCGAAGTGAGCGGTGACGCCGACCGGAAAGCTTTGAGCCAGTTCCGGATGGGCCGTCGGGCAGTGGTAGCACTCGCGGGCGTTCTCCATCGCCAGCTTCCAGTTGGCTCTCTCCACGAGCACGTTCTCGAACGCGACCTTCGCGTCGGACAGCCGATGGGGCGCAAGGAGCGGCTCGAACTCGCGCTTGAAGGCGCTGATGTCAGGCGGCGTCTCGGCCACGCAGACGTAGAGCACGCCGCCAACGTTGGCGAGGTGAACGGGGAACAGCCCATGCTCGTCGCGGCTGAAGCCGGAGGGCATCCGCGCCGCGTGGGCGAGATCGCCCCAAAGTTCGTAAGTCCAGCGATGGTAGGGGCAGACCAGGCGGGGCGAAGCGCCCTTGCCCGGCGCGCAGATCCGCGCCCCGCGATGCCGGCAGACGTTGTGGAACGCGTGGAGATCGCCGTGGCGATCGCGGGTGACGACCACCGGCCAGGGCCCGATCGTTGTCGCCATCCAGGAGCCCGGTCGCGGCAGTTCGACCTCGAAGCCGACCATGATCCATGACCGGCCGAAGATCGCCGCCATGTCGAACTCGAAGGCCTCTGGATCGGTGTAGAGATCGCGCGGCAGGCCGCAGCCAGCCTCGCGCTGGCTCAGCAGACCGGCGATTCTGTGCAGATCGACCATCCGACTCCCTTCGGGCATTTTCGCCACGCGCGCCACGGCGCAGGCCGGCGAAAAATAGCATGGGAGGGTGCGTTCGCCTTTGCCAAGGTGGCGCCAAAGAGGAATCGGGGGGCTCAATGCGCAGAAGGGACGTGATCACGACAGCGACGGGTCTGGCGATCGCCGGAGCGACACCGGTCTCCGCCCTGGGACGAGATGACTCCGGCTGGACCATGCCCGCCAAGGGCGAGGTCGAGATGATCGAGAATAGCTGGCTCCCCATGCCCGATGGGGTGAAGCTGGCGATCCAGCTGTGGCTGCCCGCAGACCCCAAGCGGCGGCCCGCGCCGGTCGTGCTCGAATACATCCCCTATCGGAAACGGGACAACTACCGCGCCTACGACATGTACTGGGGCGCCGCCCTCGCCTCGCGCGGGATCGCCTATGCGCGGCTGGAGACCCGGGGCTCTGGGGATTCCATGGGTCTGCTGGAAGACGAGTACCTGCCGTCCGAGCATCATGACGCCGTGATCGCCATCGCCTGGCTGGCGGCCCAGACGTGGTGCAACGGATCGGTCGGCATGCGCGGGGTCTCCTGGGGCGGGTTCAGCGCGTTGCAGGCCGCGGCGCTCCGGCCACCCCCGCTGAAGGCGATCATGCCGATGTGCGCCTCGGACATGCGCTACACCGACGACGCCCACTACGTCGGCGGCGTCTTCGCCCTGACCGGACTTAAGTGGGCGGCCAGCATGAAAGTGGTGATGGCCGGGCCGCCCGACCCGCTCATCACGGGTGACGACTGGAAGGCGGAATGGCGCAGGCGGCTTGACGCGACGCCCCCCATCGCCGCCCGCTGGCTCTCCCACCAGACCAACGACGCCTATTGGCGGCAGGGCTCGGTAGCCTTGGACTGGGGCGCGATCGCCTGCCCGGTCTACGTCGTCGGCGGCCTTGTGGATTCCTACGGCAACGAGATCCCCCGCCTCCTTGCCAACCTGAAGGTCCCGCGCAAAGGCCTCTATGGGCCCTGGCAGCACGGCTATCCTTCGCCCGCGTCGCCGGGGCCGGCGCTCGACTGGGCGTTCGAGGAGGTCCGGTGGTGGCGGCACTGGCTGATGGGGGAAGAGACCGGGATCATGGAGGAGCCGATGCTCCGCGCCTACATGCCCGACGCCACCGCCGCCCAGGTCTCTCCGGGCCCCATCCCCGGCCGCTGGGTGGCGGAGTCCAACTGGCCGTCGACCCGCTGCAAGTCCCGCGCTTTGTTCCTGGCGAATTCGGCACTGCACGAGACGCCGCAGCCCGCGCAGACCGTGACCTGTTCCGGCGCCAAGATCGTGGGCCTGGGCAAGGTGGAGTGGGTGCCGTTCGCCCCGACCGAACTGCCGAAAGACCAGTCGTCCGACGACGCGAAGTCTCTCGTCTTCGACACCACTCCCCTGACGGCCCCGTTGGACATCCTGGGCTCGGGCGCTTTCAAGGTTCGCGTCTCCTCTGAACAGCCGGTCGCGCACATCGCCGTGCGGATCTGCGAAGTGACGCCCGACGGGCGCTCATGGCTGGTGACCTATGGCCTCCTCAACCTCACGCATCGCGATGGCCATGAGCATCCCTCGCCCCTGCAGCCGGGGCGGGCTTACGACGCGGAAGTCCCGCTCAACTTCACGTCCCACCGTTTCGCGGCAGGCAGCCGCATCCGGGCGGCGATCAGCGAGAGCCTCTGGCCGCTCGTCTGGCCCTCGCCGCACGTCGCAACCCTCACGCTCGATCTGGGCGCCTGTCAGCTCGACCTGCCGGTCCGCGACCCGCCGGCGCAGGAGGCGCCGATGCCGATCCCGCTCGTCGCCCCGCCGCCTGCCAGCCCCAAGTCTTGGCCAAGTCTCGACGCTGCCGCGATAGAAGGCGAAGCGCAGGTGACCGAGACCTGGCCACAGTCCTCGACCGAGATCGCCGACATCGGCGAGACCAAGTCAGGCGGGGGGCCGAACATCGTCCTTCGGATGACCGAAGGCGATCCTACGAGTTGCGTCTGGAAAGCCGAGCAGAACGCGGGCTTCGCGCGCCCTGGCTGGGTCGTGACGGTGAAGAGCGAGATCACAATCTCGGCCACGGTGAGCGATTTCCACGTCGAGGAGAGGCTGGTGGCGACGCTCAACGGCGAGGTCGTCGCCGATAAGCCGCACACCTCGATCGTCAAGCGCGTGGCGATGTAGCTTTGCGCGGCGCGAGCCGAGCTAGTGGTACACCTGGTCTGTGCGCACCTTCCCTTTGAAGACGGTGTAGCTGATCACCGCGTAGGCGAGCATCAGCGGGAAGACGAAGATCCCCTCTCCCCAGAACATGAACGCCAGGCTGTTCTGCGGAGCCGCAGCCTGCTGGATCGAGATCTGGAAGGGGATCATGTACGGCCAGAATGACAGGGCAAGCGTGCCGAACGCCGCGATGAACATCAGCGAGGCCATGGAGAAGGGCCTGTCGTCATTGCGCCGCCTGACGCTGCGAGCCAGCACGATGGCGGCGACAGCGCCGACCGCCGGGAAGATGAACAGATAGGGCCGCTCGAGCCACCGGTGCATCACCTGCAAATGGGCTCGCAGGGCGAGGGCGAAGACGATGGCCAGGAAGGCCAGGAGGCCGCCCGACAGAGCCGCGATCAAGCGGTAGCCGAGGTCTCGCGCCTCGTGCTCGCACTTCTTGACCATCCAGCAGGCCCCAAGCAGCGCGTAACCCATACAGAGGCCGATCCCGCATAGGATCGCGAATGGATCCAGCCACCCCAGATCGCCGCCGCTGTATTGGCCGTTGGCGAACGGCAGGCCCTCGACGAGCGCGCCGACGGTGATCCCCTGCATGAAGGCCGCAACGAGAGAGCCAGAAGCGAAGGCCGCATCCCACACGGGGCGCCAGCGCTGCGTCTTGTAGCGGAACTCGAACGCCACGCCTCGCATGATCAGCCCGGCCAGCATGAACACGATCGGAAGATAGAAAGCCGAGACGAGCGTCGAATAGACGACAGGAAAGGCGCCCCAGAGGACAACGCCCGCGACGATGAGCCAGGTCTCGTTGCCGTCCCAGACCGGCGAGACCGCGCTCATCATCGCGCGCTTCTCGTTTTCGCTAGGCGCGACCCCGAAAAGGATCCCGACACCCAGGTCGAAGCCGTCCAGGAGGACGTACAGCAGTATGCTCAGGGCGAGGATGAACACCCAGAAGTCGACCATGGTTCAGGCTCCCTCAGTCGCCGTTTGGGGCTTGTCGCCGGGGTGCTGGCTCGCGATGGACATCGGTCTGTTGGGGACCCCGTGGTGCGTCTGCTCGATTTCGCCGCCAGGTCCGGCCTGGAACAGTCGATAGAGGTAGAAAACGCCCGCCGAGAAGATGAAGGCATAGACCAGGACAAACAGGATCAGAGACGCCAGCGCCTCGCGGGCGGTCAGGAACGGCGTCACCGCTTTGGCGGTCCTCAGCATGCCATAGACGACCCAGGGTTGACGGCCGACTTCAGCCGTGAACCAGCCGGTCACGATCGCGATGAAGGGCAGCGGGTAACTGAGGAAGATCGCCCAGAGCAGGAGGCGGCTCTGTTCCAGGCGACCCCGGCCCGAGAGGATGCTTCCGGCCCAGGCGAGAGCCAGCATGATCAGACCGCACCCGACCATGGCCCTGAACGTCCAGAAGGGAATGAAGACGGGGGGCCGGTCCTGGCGGGGGTAGTCTGTGAGCCCCACCTCCTTGGAGGTGAGGCTGTCGCTGCCGATCACGCTGCCAAGTACCGGAATGCTGATCGCAAGGTGGTTGGTCTCATGCCGCGCATCGGGAATGGCGACCAGCACTTCGCTCGCCGGTTGCTCGTCATGCCAGCGGCCCTCGATGGCGGCGAACTTGGTCGGCTGATACTCGTGGACGTAGTCGCCGTTGAGGTGACCGAACAGGATCTGGGCCGGGACCAGAACTGCAGCCAGGTAGAGTCCCATGTTGAGCATCACATGGGCTTCGGCCCTCGCGGTCCGGCGCAGCAGCAGCCAGGCCCCGGTCGCAGCCGCCGCGAACGCTCCGGTCAGATACGAGGCCAGCAGCATGTGGGGGAAACGGGTCCACAGCACTGTATTGAACAGGATCTTACTCCAGTCCGTCGGCTCGAAGACGCCATTACGGAAGGCGAAGCCTGTGGGGACCTGCATCCAGCTGTTGTTGGCCATGATCCAGAAGGCCGAAAACGTGGTCCCCAGGGCGACCAGCGCCGTCGAGACGAGGTAGAACCACGGCGGCACCCGCTCACGTCCAAAGAGCAGGATCCCAAGGAAGCTCGCCTCGAGGAAGAAAGCGGTGAAGGTCTCATAGGAGAGGAGCGGACCCTGGATCGGGCCGCTCATCCGCGCCAGCTCGCTCCAGTTCAGACCAAACTCGAAGGCCATCACGACGCCGGTGACGACGCCAAGTCCGAAGACGACGCCAAAGATCTTCAGCCAGAAATCGAAGATCCGGCGATAGACCGGGCGGCCCGTGGCGAGACGCAGAGCCTCGAGCACGGTCAACCACGCCGCCACGCCGATCGTGAACGACGGGAAGATTATGTGGTACGAGATGGTGAACGCGAACTGTATTCGCGAAAGGATCAGAGCCGTCGCATCCATCCCGATACCTTCTGTCGTCTCGATCCGGTGTCTGCAGCAAAAAAATCTGCGTCGCCTTGCGGCCGCGCAACGCATTCACCCCGCACAGAGTGATCGGCGCCAACGCGGCCGCGTGACTCTCCGAGTTCACAAGTACTCCAACCGACAGTTTCGAGCTTGTTGGCGAGGCGCGCTCCTTGTCGTTTCGAGCCGCGCGACGTCTTCGCTTATCCGTCCGTGGGGCCGCAGGCCTTCAGTCTTGCGGAGCTGATCCGAGCAGCCCCGTCGCCAGGGCGAGGGTGGCCGCCGCGGTCAGGGAGGCGCTGTAGGAGTCGGAGGCGGCGTTCCGCGCCTGCAGCAGTTGGATCTCGGCAAGGGTCACATCCGTCGTCGAGCCCACGCCGTTCCGATAGGAAGCCAGCGCGCCGTCGAACGTGGTCTGGGAAGCCTGTTGGAGGGCCTGGGCGGCGCTGTAGGCCGCCAGGTTGGTTCGCAGCGCATTCTCGGCCTGGACGATCTGAACCACCGCATCCTGGCGGGTCCTGGTCAGATTTTCCTGCGCGCTGGCCGCATCGTCGTGCGCCTGGGCCAGCAGGGCGCTGCGCAGTCCGCCATCGAACAACGGCACCGTCACGCCGGCCAGCATGGTCGCCCCAAAGCGTTCATTGTTGATGTTGACGGTCCCCGCCTGCTGTCCAACCCCGGGCAGGGCGGTGACGTCGAGGTGGCCGGAATTGTAGGCGCCTGTGGCCGACAGGAAGACTTTCGGCATGAACTCCGCACGCGCGGCGCGGACCTTCGCCTCGCTCGCCTTTTCGGCCGCGTAGGCGCTCAGCACGTCCGGTCGTCGGGACAACGCCTCGGACACCAGCGTCTCGACGGGTTGCGCCGTCCTGGGCGTGAGGGGACGACCCGAGATATCGGCGATCTTGATCTTGGTCAGCGGAGAGACGCCGACGGCGGCCATCAGGGTGAGATAGGTGTCCTGGAGGCCGCCATCGGCCTGCACTTGCGCTAGCCGAGCCTGCGCGGTCGCCTGGCGCGTCTGGTCGACCTCGACCACGGTGCCGGTCCCGTGCTTGTACCGATCCTCGGCGGCGGCCTGAACGAGTTGTGCGTCGCTCAGTGCCTGGGCGGCGGTGCTGTCGCGCGCCCTGGCCGCGGCGTAGGCGTAGAACGCGAGGCTGACCGCGTGGATCAGCTGCTGGTGGACCGCCGTGTAGGCGATGTTCGACACCACCGACGCCTGCTTGGCCGCGTCGAGGACTGCGGTCCGTTCGCCAAAGTCGAACAGCAACCATTGCAGCGAGATCGCGGTGAGCTCGCCCCCGGCGCCGTTATTGTTGAGGGTTAAGCCAGGCGAGGAGGCATGTCCGCCGCCGGTGGTATAGACACCGGCGGCGCTCGCCGAAATCTTCGGAAGATAGTTGCTTTCGGCGATCCCCGCCGCGAGGGCGACGTTGCGGGCGTCATTCCAGGCGATGCGGGTCGTGGGATTGCTGGATTCGGCCAGGTCGATGAGGTCAGAAAGGCCGTAGGTCCTGGCGTTGTCCACCTGTGGCGGCGGGGGCGCGCCGGCCAGAGCGGGGTTTGCCGGCAGGACGTAGTCGTGAGCGTTCGAGGGCTGATCCTTGGCGCCGGCGACGATCTCGCCATCGGGCGTCGTGACCGCGCCCCAAGGCCGGTCCGGCCGCGAAGGGGCCATGTCCACCGCCTGAGTGGCGCATCCGGCCAGCCAGACCGAGACGAGGCTCACCGCGGTAACGCTGCTACGCCAGGGCATGGGCGCCTCCCTCGGGCGGATCGGGATCGGCTTCGACGGCCTGTTCGAGCCTCGAGAGCCGTTGGCCGACAAGGGACTCGAGTGTCGCCGCGCGGGGTTCGGTCGTGGATGGTGGTTGTGGACCGTTCGATCCTGCCCCCGACAGGCGATCGGCAATTTTACTCAGACGAGCGGACCATCCTGAGATGAAATCTGGAGAGGTGTCGGCCCCGAACAGCAACGGACCGACCAAGTCGGCAGCGCCCTCCGTCGCCTCGCGCCGCTCATCGAGCCAGCTCTCCGAGGGCCGGATCGAACGGGGCTCGTAAGCGACGAGGTCGATGTCGCGTTCGAGGGCTCCTGCGGATGTCAGCGACTCGACCGCGAGGGCGCGTCTCGCGCCAAAGGCCGCCTTCGGGATCGCGCTCAATTTTCGGATCAGGGCCTGCACGGCCGGATCGATCCGGTTCGCCACGCTCACCGGCGAGACGAAGGCGAAGATCACGAAGCAAACGAAGTTGCCGATCAGGATCCCGATCACCCGGTCCCGGGCTGTCGCAAGGTCGTACTTCGGCGTTGAGCCCTGCAGGACGCAGAGGAAGAAGGCGAAGGCGATCTGGAATCCCGCATAGGCGATCCTCTCGTCGCCGACCGCCACCCAGGCCGCCGCCAGGGCGGCGATGAAGACCACCCCCGCCAATGCGCCGATCCCGGCGAGGTGCGGCGTGACATAGACTATCGCTAGGGTCCCGACGGCCGCCCCGATCAGTGCGCCGGCGATCCTCAAGGTCAGTTTTGCAATTGTCTCGGCCGTGGTTGTCAGGCCGACGATGTAGCAGGTGATGAAACAGGTATGGATGCCCGGCCAGTTGAGCTGAGTGTAGAGAGCGTAACAGAACATCGCCGCAGCCGTCGTCTTGAGCGCAAAACGCGTGTGCTCCGGGTTGCTGAAAGCATCGGGGAGGAAGAACCCGCCCGGCGCGGGAGGCGGCGGCGTAATTGGTTCGTTAGGCCGCTCAGCGAACGTCTCGAGTGTCTTGCGCAGATCGGCGAGGAGGTTCCGGCTGACATCCGGCAGCGTCACTTCCTGATCGATCGTCTCGAGCTCGATTTCACGGGGATAGGCTCCCCGGCGCAGGATCCCGGCCATTTCCTCCAGCAACGCGGCGATCCGCTCACGTACGACCTGCGGCAAGGCGGCCGACGGCTCACGCAGAGTCAGCTCGACGAACAGCTCGATCGCGACGGTCGACTGAAGCGCCTGGCGCAAGGCGGCCACATCCTCTGGCGGTGACGTTCTCTCGAGACCCGCCAGCCGCAGCCAGGCCGGGATCTCGCCACCGCCCTCGCGCAAGTGTTCGGCGACAGCCTCGGCGCCCTCCTCGTGTGTCTGGCGCAACGCTTCGGCGCACGTTATCAGCCGGTTGGCTAGCGCTCGCCCCGCCAGACGTCTCGGCCCCGGGCCGATCAGCAAGTTCACGATGATGCAGACTAGGGCCGGCATGGCGACAAACAGCCAGGCGTAGAGCAGCCCGCGCGTCGCCAACTCGCCGCCGGGCGCCAGGCCCAATTCGTCAAGACCGTAGCCGACAATCAGGGCGACGACCGATCCGACCGGCCTAAGCTTGCTTGCCGAGGTCAGGAACAGCACGCCGAAGGAGGCGAGGACAATGGTTACGACGCGCCAGAACGCAGAATCGAGGATCGCGCGACTGGTCAGGATGAGAAAACCAACGAGGATTGTAATCAGCACGCCGAAGATCACGCTGAGGAGGATGCTGGTGGCGCGATCCGGCTTGTTGAGAAAGAACACGAGGTAGACGGTCAGGGCCGGATCCGGCAGCCGGTAGAATTCGGTCGCCACGGTGACGATGGCGCAGATCAGCGCGATGCGCGCCGCGAACTCGAGCCGGCCGGGTGACGGTTCGAGAAGGCGCAGGACCTCGTGCCAGCGCGCGGAAAGTCTAGCTGCGACAGGCCGCGCCATGCCTGATCTCCACCACGGCGCTGGCCCCAAGCCTCATCAGGTTTTGCGGCGGCGAAAACAGCCTCACACGGACTGGAAACCGCTGCGCCACCCGCACCCAGTTCAGCTCTCGCTCGACAAGTGGGGGCGACCTCGGGAGGTTCACGCGCTCGGTGTCGGCGACGCCGGGGCTGATCCCCTGGACCACCCCTTTGATCGGGCGGTGGCGGTCGATCATCGAGTAGACGGTGGCGCAGTCGCCGACGTGGATGGCGTGCAGGTCGAACTCGCGGAAGTTGGCGACCGCGAACCACTCGTCCGTATTGACCAGCGTGAACAGCGACTGGGACGGTATGACCACCTCGCCGGTCAGGACCGTCAGTCCGACGACGCGGCCGTCGTGAGTGGCGCGCACCGTGGTGTCGTCCAGGGCGCGCTTCGCGATCTTCAAAGCGACCTCGCGCGCTTCGATCGTCGCTCTGGCGTCGGAGACGTTGCCGATCGCGCCTTGAGCCCCCTTCTGTTGTTCCACCGCCTGCGCGAGCGAGGTACGAGCATCGCTCTCCAACGTCCTGGCCTCGTCGAGCTGCTGCCTGGGAACATAACCGTCCGCCGCCAGCGGGGTCAGCCGCTGGACCGTAAGGCTCGCCTGCGCCAGGTTCGCCTTCGCGCGTCCGATCTGATCGGCTGCTACGACCGCAGCCGATCGTTCGGTGGAAACCTCGCGCTGCCGAGTGCCCAAGCCAGCCCGCGCCAGGTCCAGGTCGGCCTTCGACTGATCGACAGTCAGCTGGTAGGGCGTCGGGTCGATCTGGAACAGCAGAGCGCCCTTCGCGACCTGCATGTTCTCGACCACCGGAATGGCGATGATCTTGCCGCCGACGGGCGAGGCCACGTGCACGACATCGGCGTCGATCGACGCGTCGTCGGTTTCCGGGTACGCCAGCCGGCGCTGGATCGCGACAACGCCAGCGACGATGGCCACGGCGATGATCAGCAGCGCGATCATGCCGCCGATCCGTCTGCGAGTGGGGGCGCCTGCAGCCTTCATTTTCACTGACCGAACCAGAAGACCCAGGTCGCGACGGCGATGAGCAATCCGAGGGCGACGCAGACGAAGAGCTGCAGGGGAATGGTGTTCGACAGGCCCGTCCCGACCATGACGACCCGCGCCACGATCGCGGCCAGGATTCCCACGACGGAGCAGAGGATCCACGCAGGGAAGTAGGCGCCGGCGAGGATCAGCGACGGCGCGCCCGGCGAACTACAGCCCGCCAGCGTCAAGACGGCGGCCAGCAGAGGCGCTGACCGCAGTGCTCGCATGCCCCGCCAGCCTCTCGTACGTCCGTTTCGCGGCCGCGTGATCGACTGTCCCATCAACTTCCTCTTGTGGGAGGAATGGTTTGGCCGCTTGGCGCCAACGGTCGAGTTTTGCAGAACTGGCGCACATTCGACAAGTCGGACACAAGCCCGAATGAACTCGTAAGCTTGTCTAGCGGATCAGGTTCGAGGTCGCGATGTCGACCAACTGGGCGCCGCGGCCATCGCGGGTCGAGGGGACAGCCCCGCGAGGAGCGGGGCGTAGGCCGCCAGCCGGCTAGAGATGAATTCGGTGAAGAGCCGCACGCGCTTGGTCTTGCGCGCTTCGCCTTGGGTGAGAAGCCAGAGCGTTCCGTGCATGTGCGGGTCGGCGCCCGGGACTCTCACCAGCAGCGGATCGGCGTCGCCGATGAAACAAGGCAGCCCGCTCATCCCGAGCCCTTGCCGCGTCGCGACGAGCTGCGCCTCGAAGTCCGTGGTCCTGAACGGGACCTCTATGGCGTCGACTTCACCTCCCCGCCACCAGTCGGGG
>JAFANN010000221.1 GCA_019232665.1 Caulobacteraceae bacterium
CATGAACCAGCGCACGCGGCGCGGATTGGGCGCCAGCCGGCTGTCGTAGAGCTTCATCGCCGATTTTCTCCGCTCGTTCAGCGCCCGTAGAGGGTCTGCGGCAGTGCGCCCACGATCGCGGCGGTCATGCAAGTGGCGAGGAAACCCGCGATCATCGCCTTCCAGACCATGGCGATCACCTCGCCCCGCCGCTCGGGGACGAGCACGGCGTAGCCGGCGACGTTGATCCCGACCGAGGCGATATTGGCGAAGCCGCACAGGGCATAGGTCATGATCACCCGTGTGCGCTCCGAGATCACAGTCGGACCCAGCTTCGACAGGTCCAGGAAGGCGGTGAACTCGGTGAGCACCAGCTTTGCGCCCAGCAGGCCCCCCGCAGGCGGAGCCTCGCGCCAGGGCACACCCATGATCCAGGCCAGCGGCGCAAAGACGATCCCCAGGATCCGCTCCACGCTGAGGCCCGCTCCAGCTATAGGCGGAATCATCCCCAGCAGGCCGTCGACCATGGCGATCAGGGCTACGATGACGATGAGGGTCGCGCCGACGTTGAGCACGATCTGCAGCCCGTCGCCCGTGCCGCGGATCAGCGCGTCGATCGAGCTCTCGTAGACCTTGAGCGTGGCGGCGTTGAACTCGCTGGAGGTCTCGGCCTCCGGCTCCCGGGGAATGAGGACTCGCGCCAGCAACACGCCGGCGGGGGCGGAGATGAGCGAGGCGGTGAGGACGTGGGCGGCCGCGTTCGGCAGCACCCCGGCGAGGATCGTCGCGTAGGCCACCACGGTCGATCCGGAGACGCAGCTCATGCCGACGGTGAGCAGGAGGAAGAGCTCCGAGCGGGAGAGCGAGGCGAGGTAGCTACGGATGAAGATCGGCCCTTCCACCTGTCCCATGAAGATGGTGGCGGCGGTGGCAAGGGCGGGGGCGCCGCGCAGCCCCATGGTCTTCTGGAACACGAAGCCGAAGGCCTGCACCAACCAGCGTAGGATGCGCCAATGCCAGAGGAGGGCGGAGACCGCGCAGATCACCAGGATCACCGGCAGGACGCGGAAACCCAGCAGGAACAGCTGCGAGGGATCGGTCACCGGATAGGGCTGGCCGCCCGCGCCGGCGAGGAAGCCGAAGACGAACTTCACGCCGGCCTGAGTGCTCGACGAAAGGCCATTCACCCCCGCGCCCGCCGCCTGCAGCACCGCTCGTGTCGCCGGCGCCCCGAAGAGCAACAGGACAAGGCCCGCCTGGGCGAGCACCGCGCCAATGGCGAGCCGCCAAGGAAAAGCGCTCCGACGTTCCGACGCGGCCCAGCAGAGCGCCAGGATCACCCCGACGCCGAGCACGCTCCGCGCATTGTCCAGGCTCATGATTCCCCCGCGCAAGCGGCGCCCACCCCTGCGTGACGCACCAGCGGCGCTGCGGCAATGGGGATGTCTTCGAACGGCCCCCTGACGCTCTCCTTCCCCTTCACGGGGGAAGGTGGCCTGGCGCGCAGCGCCGGGACGGATGGCGAAAGCCACCGCGTACGCGCCTGCGGGCATTTCCCTTGCGACAAACCCGCAAAGGCGCCGCGCGCCCTTTCCCCATCCGTCTCGCGACGCTACGCGTCGCGATCCACCTTCCCCGAAAGGGGAAGGAGAGCGCGTAGGAGAGCGAAAACTTCGCCGTGGCGCGCTAAGAAAACCCATGCACACACTGCATCGTTTCGCCGCCGCCGCCCTGACCCTCGCCGCGGGACTTGCGATCGGATCAGGCGCCGCGGCCGAGCCGCAGGGCGCAGTCGTCTATCGGGGCGCGACAGTGATCGACGTGCGGACGGGGAAGGAGCTGCACGGCTACGCCATCCTCACTCGCGGGGAACGGATCGTCCGCGTGGCGCCCGACGGTGAGATCGGCGCACCGGGGGACGCGCGTGTCATCGATGTGAGCGGGACCTGGGCCATTCCGGGCCTAGTCAACACTCACGAACACCTCGCGACGCCGCCGAACCGGCCATTCGCCGAGGCGATGATGAAGCGCGACGTGTTTGGAGGCGTCACGGCGGTGAGGGACATGGCCGACGACCTGCGCTCCGTCGGCGAACTCACGCGCGCCTCGCTCGTCGGCGAGATACCCGGGCCGGACATCTTCTATGCGGCGCTGATGGCCGGACCCTCCTTCTTCGAGGATCCGCGAACGCACGAGGTCACTGCGGGTCTGGTCGCCGGCCAAGTTCCCTGGATGCGGGCGGTTGACGAGACCACAGACCTACCGCGTGCGATCGCCGAGGCTCACGGCTCGGGCGCGACGGCGATAAAGATCTACGCCAACCTGCCCGGACCTCTGGTCGCCGCGATCACCGCCGAGGCCCACCGCCAGGGGATGAAGGTCTGGGCCCACGCAGCGGTGTTCCCTGCCTCGCCCCGCGAGGTGATCGACGCTGGCGTCGATGCGGTCTCCCACGTCTGCATGCTGGCCTATCAAGCCTCGCCGCAGATGCCCGAGCGCTACGCGTCGCGCCCACCGGTGAACGCAGAAAGGTTCGCGGGCGCGACGCCGCCCGCCGTGTCCGCCCTCTACGGCGAAATGGTCGCGCGGGGGACGGTGCTGGACGCCACGCTGTGGGTCTATGACGAGATGGCCCGGGAGCAGGCAGCCCAACCCTACTGCAGCGCGGCGCTCGCGGAACGTCTGGCCGCCGAGGCGTGGCGAGCCGGGGTGACCGTGTCCGCGGGCACCGACGGGTTCTCCGCCCCGGACGATCCGTGGCCGGCCGTTCAGGACGAGCTGGAGCTGCTGCACCAGGGGGCGGGCCTGCCCCTTCTCGCGACCCTGCAAGCCGCCACGCTCAACGGCGCCAAGGCGATTGGCGACGAGCGCGATCTGGGAGCCCTGGAGGCCGGCAAGCTCGCCGACATCGCCTTTCTCGGCCGCGATCCGCTGGCTGACGTCGGGGCGTACAGGACCGTGACGCTCACGGTGAAGCGAGGGGTCGGCTTCCCGCGCAGCGACTACCGGCCAGGGCCGGCGCCGGCGCGCTGATCGCCGCGGCCAATGCGCCCATTGTTCGGCTCCGGCCTTGTAGGACGGCGCGATCGGACGCGATCCTCCATCCAAGTTCGGAGGGCGTAACAGTGCTTAAGACGCTGCTGGGGGTCCTTCTCGGCCTTGGCGCCGTTTCGGGCGCGCAGGCGGGGACAGCGCCCCGCGATCTGCCGGAGGGCGGATGCTGGATCTCCGAAGCGACAGGCCGCCCGCTTCCGGACTACGTCCTCGAGCGTCGCGACATTCTCGTCGATCCGGCGAATCCAAACCGGATCCTCATGCGCGGCGAAAATCCCGGCGCGCCTGCCATCGCGGCGGATCGCGAGCCCTGCTCGCGCTCGGCCGAGCCAAGCCGGGAAGTCGGATTGGATCCGGCGGTGCTCGCCGAGATCAATGCGGCGCGCGCCGATCCAGCAGCCTACGCAGCGCGGCTTCGCGTCTATCTCCACGCGTTCCGCGGTCGGATCGTCGAAGAGCCAGGGCGTCCGCAGATCATGACTGTCGAAGGCGCCTCGGCCGTCGAGGAGGCGATTGACGACCTCGAGCGCCGCGCTCCCGCGCCGCCCCTCGCCACGAACGTCGCCCTGGCGCGCGTCGCCCGCAGTCTCCTGGCGGATCAGGAAGCATCGGGACGGATCGGCCACGTGGGCTCGGACGGCGCGACTCTCTCGGAGAGGATGCGCCGCGCGGGCGTCTTCGCCATGGGCATGGAGGAGGACATCGCCTACGGCGGATCGACGCCCGCCGAGGTGGTCCGCCAGCTCATCGTCGACGACGGCGTCCGCGACCGCGGCCACCGCCAGTCGCTCTTCGATCCTCACATGGACCGCGCGGCCGTCGCGTGCGGCTCGCACGCCCGCTGGGGCTCGATGTGCGTCGTCGACATGGCCGGCGGGATGATGCCCGCTCGCGGCTACGACGGAGGGCGGTGAGGAGCCTCGCGCTCTCCTTCGCCTCCCGGGCTACCGGATTCACACATCGATTCCAATTTTCATCTGTCATCCTGGGCCGTAGCGAGCGCGGCGAAGCGAGGACCCGGGATCCAGGGCCACGCCCACGGCGCAGCGGTTCGCGAACCACGGCGGCTCGCCCAGTCACCTAGGTCCCGGGTCCTCGCTTCGCCCGGCTACGCCGAGCTCGCTACGGCCCGGGATGACAGATGAAAAAAGGAGATGTGTGAATGGCGTAGCCCCTTTTGGGGAGGGTGGCGCGCCGAAGGCGCGGCGGGTGGGGAAGTCGAGGACGTGCGAGGCGCCTGCGTCCTTCCCCAGAGTTCCCCACCCGGTCTCGCTTCGCTCGACCACCCTCCCCAGAAGTTCCCCAAAAGGCGAGGGACAACCCGACTTCGTTAGCGGACCTGCAAGGCGGCGGGCCATAGTTTGACCATCGGCGCGGGGCATGCGCGGCGCGCACCGCCCGCAACAGGATCTCTTCATGGAGCCGACGACCGTCACCCCCGAGAGTTTTTCGCCCATCCATCTGTTCCTGCACGCGGACTGGATCGTCAGAGGGGTGCTGATAGGACTGATTCTGGCCTCGCTCTGGTCGTGGGCCGTGATCCTCGACAAGACCTTCCGCATCGGATCGCTCGGACGCCAGGCCGATAAATTCGAGGACGAGGTCGCCTCCGGACGCTCGCTGGAGGAGATTGCCACTGAGGCTGGAGATGCGCCGCGCCACGCCCTGCCGCGGATGCTCCAGGCGGCGCTGCGCGAATGGCGCGAGGCGCGGACGAAGGGGCTGCTCGCCGGCGAGCAGACCGAGACCCAGTCCGCATTCCTGGTGCAGCGGATCGATCGCGTGCTCGACAGCGTTGTCGCGCGAGAAACTCAGCGCGTCGAGGACGGGCTGGGCAGCCTGGCGATCGTCGCCACGGCTTCGCCCTTCATCGGCCTTTTCGGAACCGTATGGGGGATCATGAACGCCTTCCAGGCGATCGCCATCGAAAAGAACACGAACCTGTCCGTGGTCGCTCCAGCCATCGCCCAGGCCCTGTTCGCTACCGCCGTCGGCCTCGCCACGGCCATTCCCGCCTACATCGGCTACAACAAGTTCTCGACCGACGCCGCGAAGTACGCCGCCCGCCTGGAGGGCTTCGCGGACGACCTGGTAACGGCGATCCAGCGGCGGCTCGCCGAGCGCCGTCCGGCTGCCTGACGAGATCCATCCATGGCGCTCTCGGCTCACGACGCCTTCGCCGCCGGCCGCAGACGCGGTCGGGTCCGCAGGGGACGCCGCTCGCCCCTGGCGGAGATCAACGTAACCCCGCTCGTCGACGTCATGCTGGTGCTGCTGATCATCTTCATGATCTCGGCGCCCTTGCTCACGGCGGGCGTGCCCCTGCAGTTGCCCAAGACCGAGGCGGCGGCGGTGCAGGACCAGACCCAGCCGATCACGGTGTCGATCCGCGCGGACGGCCGCATCTTCATCGGCCAGACGGAGACGGCGTTCGACGACTTCGCGCCGACCCTGCGCCAGACCGCCGGCGACACCTATTCCAAGCCGATCTTCGTGCGCGCGGACGGGCGGGCGTCCTACGCCCTGGTGGCGCAGGTGATGGCCAGCCTCTCGCAGTCCGGCTTCACGTCGATCGACCTGATCACCGACACGGGCGGCCCGTCCTCGGGGGCCGAACAGCCGCCGGGCGGCCCAGCTTCGGGGCGCGCGGCCAGCTCATGAGGACTGCCGGTCACCGGCCGGGGGACAGCCTGACGCCAGCCATCGGCGGCGCGCTGGCGCTGCACCTGGCCCTTCTGGCGCTTCTGCTGTTGCACCCGGCGCCCCCGATGGCGATCGGCGCCGCCGTCCCGATCACCATCGTCTCGCACGCGCCTACGACGGACTCTCGGAAAGCGATCCAGGCTCCGGAGGAGCACGCGGCGCAGACGGAGACGCCCGTCCCGCAGGCGAAGTCACCCGAACCCCCGCCACCCCCGCCGCCGCCGCAGCCACGCCCCCAACCCAAGGCGGTCGCCGCGCCCGAGCCGACGCCCACGCCGGCGCCGAGCAAGACCGCCCTGAAGCCAAAGCCGACGCCCAAGGAAGAGGCGAAGCCCTCGCCGCCGCAGCCAACGCCCAAGACGAAGATGGCGTCGAAGAGCGACAACTTCAGCCTCGACAGCCTACAGGCCGACGTTAGCCGTAGCCTCAAGCGCTCGCCGCCTCATCCAAGTTTCGCCGCCCGCGGCCCTGCCCGCGCGGAGACCGCCACGGTTGCTCGCGTCGACGCGGGGCAGGGCGTCTCGCAGAGCGACATCGCGGGGCTCTCGCAGCTCCTGCAGCGCCTGTGGAACGTCAACTGTGGGGACGAGACGGTTGTCGTCCCCGTCAGTTTCAAGGTCGGCGACGACGGTCACCTGGAGGGCGCGGTCGACGACCACGGTCTGCGCCATTCCTCGAACCCGGCTATCGCGGTGGCGGCCGTCCGCGCCATCGATGCGGTCCACAAGGCCGCGCCCTACGGCGCCGCCTTCCGCAACAACAGCTTCACCGTCAATTTCGACGCCAAGAAAGCCTGCGCTACAAGCTAGGGACCAACCCATGCACCTGCGAAACTTTTCCCGCGCCATGGTCGCCGCTCTCGTTGGCCTGATCGCCTGCGCGGCGGCCCTCGCCGCGGGACCGGCGGCGGCGGATATCGTCGTCAATGTGGACCAGGGGGCGAGCCAGCCCCTGCCGATCGCCATACCCGTGTTCTCCGGGCCGGCCGTGGCGGGAGACATCCAGAAGGTGATCGCCAACGACCTGCAGAGCTCCGGCCTGTTCAAACCCCTGGATCCGGCGACATTTCCGCAGGTCGATCCCAACGTGAACGTGCAGCCCGCCTTCGACGGCTGGAAGGCGATCAGCGCCCAGGGCCTGCTCACCGGCGCGGTGAGCAACGACGCCGACGGGCACCTGCGCGTCGATTTCCGGCTGTGGGACGTCTACGCTGGCGAGCAGCTTCTTGGTCTGCAGTTCACCTCGACGCCGGAGAACTGGCGGCGGATCGCGCACAAGGTCGCCGATGCCGTCTACGAGAAGCTCACCGGACAGCAGGGCTATTTCGACACCCGCGTCGTCTTCGTCTCGGTCAGCGGCTCGCCGGCGCACCGGGTGCGCCGGCTGGAGATCATGGACCAGGACGGGTTCAATCCAAGCCACCTGACGGATGGCGGGGCGGAGGTGTTCACCCCCAGGTTCTCCGCCAAGGCGCAGGAAGTCACCTACATGGCCCTTCGGCCATCCGGCTCGACGATCTACATCCTCAACATCGAGACGGGCCGGCAGGAGGCGCTCGGCCACTTCCCCGGCATGGTCTTCGCGCCCCGCTTCTCTCCGGACGGAAGCCACGTCGTGCTCTCGGTCGCGCGGGACGGCAACACGGACATCTACGCGATGACCCTGGCCAGCGGGGCGATCCGCCGGCTGACCACGGACCCTGGGATCGACACCTCGCCCTGCTATTCGCCTGACGGCAGCCAGATCGCCTTCAACTCCGACCGCGCCGGGAATCCCGAGCTTTACCTGATGGACTCGGAAGGCGGGAACGTGCGCCGCATCTCCTTCGGGGAAGGGCGCTACACCACTCCGGTCTGGAGCCCGGACGGCAAGTGGATCGCCTTCACCAAGCAGACCGGCAACGTCTTCCATATCGGAGTGATGCGGCCGGACGGCTCGGGCGAACGGCTCCTCACCTCCAGCTACATGGACGAGGGGCCGAGCTGGGCGCCCAACAGCCACATGATCCTGTTCTCGCGGGACACGGGCTACGGGCCGCACCTGTGGATGGCCGACATCTCCGGCCGGATCCTCAAGGCTGCGCCGTACAACCTCGGCGCCACCGATCCCGCCTGGTCCGCTCTCCTGCCCTGACGAGGCGGCTGCGCCTTCTCCGGCGCCGGGGGACGGTCTAGGCTTCCTGCCAAGAAGCGCGGAGGACGGCGCCATGGCCTTTGACGGCATCCAGGACTACGAGCGCGCCGGCGCAGCCGAGCTCGCGCGGGCGCTGGCGGAGCGCAAGGTGAGCGCGCGGGAGCTGTTCGACGCCGCTGTCGATCGCATCGAGCGCCTCGATCCGGCGATCAACGCCGTTGTCGTGCGTGACTTCGACCGGGCTCGCGAAGCAGCCGCGGCGTCGGACGCCGCTCTCGCGCGCGGCGAGCACCGGCCCTTGCTGGGCGTGCCGATGACGGTGAAGGAGGCCTTCAACGTGGCCGGCCTCCCGACCACCTGGGGGAACGAGGGCAAGAAGTCCTGGATCGCTCCGACGGACTCGGTCGTCGTCGCGCGTCTCAAAGCCGCCGGCGCGGTGATCCTCGGCAAGACCAATGTCGCCCTCAATCTCGCCGACTGGCCGAGCGTGAATCCGGCCTATGGCCGAACGGTCAACCCGCACGATCACAGCCGCTCGCCGGGAGGATCATCGGGCGGCAGCGCGGCGGCTCTTGCCGCCGGCATGGTGCCCCTGGAATACGGGTCGGACATCGGCGGTTCGATCCGGGTGCCGGCGGCTTTCTGCGGCGTCGTCGGACACAAGCCCAGCTACGGCCTCGTTCCTACGCGCGGTCACGCGCCGCCAGGCACGGACGGCGTCTCGCCGCCGCTCAACGTCGTCGGCCCGCTGGCGCGCGAGGTGCGCGACCTCGAGCTGGCCCTGGACGTCACCGCCGGGCCAGAGGACGACGACGGGACGGCCTACGTCCTCGACCTTTGCCCGCCGCGCCATGAGCGCCTTGCCGACTACCGGGTGCTGGTGCTCGATTCTCACCCTCTTGCTCCCGTCGACGGCGAGATCCGCGCGGCGATCGCCCGCCTGGCCGACGAACTACGAAAGGCGGGCGTGAAGGTGGCCGATCGGACCGATCTGCTGCCCGATCTCGCCAACGCCCACGCCGCCTACATGCGCCTGCTGCTGGCGGTGATGAGCTATGGGGGACCGCCTTCGCCTGAGCTGCCGACGGCGCATGGCTACATGGATCTGCTCAACGCCCAGCTGGCCGTCCGCCGACGCTGGGACGCGCTGTTCCAGTCGTTCGACGTGGTGGTCGCTCCCACGGCGGGGACGGTCGCCTTCCCACACATGGAAGGCGAGTGGGCGTCGCGCAGCATCACGATCGACGGCCAGCAGCGACCCTTCGCTGAACAGATCGCCTGGGCGGGGCTGGTGACCTTCCCGCAACTTCCGGCGACGGCGGTTCCGGTCGGGCGCAATAGCGAAGGCCTGCCGATCGGGATCCAGATCATCGGGCCCCGGCTGGAGGATCGCACACCCCTCGCCTTCGCACGTCACCTCGAGGCGCTTTGAACCCTCTGTCGCCGGCGCCGATCCCGCACGAGGAAGCCGACGTCATCGTAATCGGCGCAGGCTCCTCGGGGTGCGTGCTCGCCAATCGTCTCTCCGCCGATCCCGGCCGGCGCGTGCTGGTCCTTGAAGCCGGCGGGCGGGACGACTGGATCTGGTTCCACATCCCGGTCGGCTATCTCTTTGCGATCGGCAATCCGCGCGCCGACTGGATGTTCAGGACAGAGGCTATCCCCGGCCTCGGCGGACGGGCGCTGAACTATCCGCGCGGAAAGGTCATCGGCGGCTGCTCGGCCATCAATGCGATGATCTACATGCGCGGCCAGTCGACGGACTACGACCGCTGGCGGCAGATGGGCCTGGAAGGCTGGGGATGGGACGACGTCCTACCCCTGTTCCTGGCGCAGGAGGACCATGTCTCGCCTCCCAGCGAACGCCATCGCAGTGGCGGAGAATGGCGGGTCGAGTACCCCCGGATGCGCTGGGCGATCCTCGACGCCTTCGCGCGCGCCGCCGAGGCCGCGGGGATCCCACCCGTCCCCGACTTCAACGGCGGCGACAATTTCGGCGCGGGCTATTTCCAGGTGAACCAGAGGGCAGGCCGCCGTTGGAGCGCGGCGAGAGGCTTCCTGGCGCCGGCGTTGCGACGGCCGAACCTGAAGCTCGTCACCGGGGTAATCGTGCGCCGCATCCTGGTCGAGGAGGGCCGCGCCGTCGGGGTGGAGTACGAGACGCCTGTAGGCGTGAAGGTCGCGCGCGCGTCGGCCGAGGTCGTGCTCGCCGCTGGCGCAGTCGGCACGCCCAAGCTGCTGGAACTGTCGGGGATCGGCGACGGCGATCGGCTGTCAGCTCTGGGAATCGATGTCGTGCGCCATGCCCCGGGCGTGGGCGAGAACCTGCAGGACCATCTGCAGATCCGCCCGATCTACGCCGTCAGCGGGGTTCCGACCCTCAACGCCCTCTACGCCCAGGTCTGGCGCCGTCCCCTGATGGCGCTCGAGTACGCCGCTCTGCGCCGGGGCCCCCTCACCATGGCGCCATCCCAGATGGGGGCCTTCGCCAGGTCCTCTGACGTCTACGAGACGCCGAACCTGCAGTTCCACGTGCAGCCGCTCAGCCTCGAGGCGTTCGGTGAGGCCCTGCACCCGTATCCGGCGATCACCATCAGCGTGTGCAACCTTCGTCCCACGAGCCGGGGCTCGATCCACGCGGCCAGCCCCGATCACGCCGCTCCGCCGACGATCCAGCCGAACTACCTTTCGACGCCAGAGGACGAGGGCGTCGCAGTCGACGCCCTGCGCCTGGTGCGCCGGATCGTGGCTCAGGCGCCTTTGCAGAAGTTCCGGCCGAAGGAATTGAAGCCCGGCGAGAACGTCGTGTCGGACGAGGCCATACTGGAGTCCGCCCGGCGCCTTGCCACCACCATCTTCCACCCGGTGGGAACGGCGAAGATGGGCCTCGCCTCCGATCCCGGGGCGGTGGTCGACGCGCGGCTGAGGGTGTTCGGCGTCGAGCGCCTGCGCATTGCCGACGCCTCGGTGATGCCGACGATCACCTCCGGCAACACCAATTCGCCGACGATGATGATCGCGGAGAAGGCGGCGCGGATGATGCGCGAGGAGGCCCGGGCGTGACGCGCCAGAAGGTGCTCGTCCTCTGGCTCGCCGACTCCGCCCTCGACTCGGGCGTCGTCGCGTGGTCGCAGTGGGACGGGACCGGCGAGCGGCGGCACATCGCCGGCGACGAGGAGCAGGCGCCATACGCAAATGGCGTGATGGCCCTGCGCGACGGTTGGAGACTATTCCAGGTCTCGCCGCTCGCCCCACATTATCCCGGGGCGGAGACCCAGACGTCCTACTTGAAGTACGAGTTCTGGTTCGAGAAGCTGGTCGAAGTCCCGGAAGGATGACCATGGCCGACAGCGATCATCTGCTGACGACGACGCAGATGGCGCAGTTCGCGGCGCGAGGGGTCCTGGAATTCCCCGCGATCGTCCCGGCCAACATAAACGCCGCCTATCTGGACCTGCTCGAGGACGAGGGCACGCCCGCCGTTCCCGCCGGGACTCGGCTGAGCTGCGCCTACTCCGAGGAATCACCGATCCGGGCGTTCGTCGAAGCGCCGCAGATCCAGGGCGTCATTCGAAGCCTGGTGGGAGAGGACCCCCTGGTCGACCACCACTTCAGCCACGTTGCCTATAGTCCGGCGACGATGAAAGCCCGCGGCTTCTCCCGCCCGCAGGACAGCCAACACTGGCACCAGGACTCGACCATCGACACTCGCCAGGCCTTCGACATCCAGCTGATGTGGTACCCACACGACGTCACGCGCGAGATGGGCGGGACGCGGTACCTCCCTGGCAGCCACCTGCGGATCGTCAGCGAGGCGGCGATCGGGCGCTACCAGAACATCGCCGGCCAAAGGCACGTCGTCTGTCCGGCCGGGACGGTCCTCGCCCTGCACCACGGTCTCTGGCACGGCGGAGGCGCCAATCGAGGCGAGGCCGACCGCTATATGTTCAAGCTCCGCCTCAATCCGCGCGCGCCTCAGGTCCGGTTGTGGGACACGCGCGATCTCGATGCACGCCACGGGCCCCAGCAACCGATCTTCCACATCACGACGCCGCAGGCGAACGACGACCTGGCGAGCATCCTTCTCGAGCACCAGCCCTGGTACGAGGCCGACACCGGCCGGCTGGAGCTGATCAACCGCATCCGCTTCTGGCGGTATCTGAGCGGTGATGATCGCTTCGACGCGGACTATTGGCTCAGCCGCATCGAGAACCAACCCGGCCGCCGCGTCGAGACAGCCGGCTGAGGCAACGACGCTCGTGCTCCAGGCTGCCGAAAGCTTTGCCCGGGCGCGGCGAATGCCGGGCGCGGCCAGCGCCACGGGGGGTCATCGATTCAGCATTGGCTCAGCTTAGTCCGAATCAGGACGAAATCGTGCAATTTGATGCAAATGCGACTTTTTAATGGTAGGGCTCGAAGACCAATAATAAGGGGAGCTCAGGATGAAAAAGACAATTGCAGCCGCAGCTTGCGCCGCGGCGGCGGTTCTCGGCGCGAGCGCGGCCAGTGCAAGCGCTGTCGTGACTTTCGTTCCCGGAACGTACTACCTCTCGAACAGCAGGCTCGGCGCTCCGACGGACACGTTGGTGGTTTCCGTTACCGGGGGAACCGCCGACTTTGCTCTCAGCGGCGGCGACAGCGAGACCTTCTCGGTCCCTAACAATTCGACGCCCGACCAGTTGGTGTTCGGGAATAGCCCCGTCTACAACGTGTCCAGTCTCACGTCCTATAGTTGGGACGGCTCTGCCTATCCTTATCTGACGCTGTATACGAACAGCGTGGGCGGCGGCCTCACCATCGGCTCGAAGCCTTCAGACACCGGTTCGAACCTGGTGAATCTCTTCCAGTCGACGGACGGATCCGGTCAGGTCTTCACCATCAGCAGTGTCCCAGAGCCGGCCAGCTGGTCGCTGATGCTCGCCGGGGTCGCTCTCGCCGGGGCGACGCTGCGCAGCCGGCGGCGTCTGGCGGTCGTCTGACCTCGTCTCCGCGGGCGGCTCGCCGCCCGCGGAGATCGGTTGGGCGAGCCACGCGGATCGATAGCACAATCGGCAAACGTACCCTGGTTCGTTCAAGCGGAACGCCGGCGAATTCCCTAGCTTCAGATTATGCAGCCGAAACAGAGGCCGCATTTCGCTTGGGAGACATGCGTGAGCACCCGGCAGCTTGCAGGCCCGGCCTTGATCGCGGCGGCCCTTCTCGCCGCCGTCCCGCTGTCTCGGGTCCGGACCGACACCCAATCGGCCAGTCCGGCCGAGGTGGCGCAGCAGGATCGAACGTCATCGCCTGTCTCCGCCCTCCCGTAGCCATTCGGCGTCGCCGCGCGACCCATGCTAAGAGCGCGGGAGCGAGGAGGCCAGGATGAGACTCTTTCCTCTTGCTGTGGTCGGCGCGCTCGTCGCCCCGTCTCTCGGTCTGGCGGCGCCCCAGCCGGGCCAACAGGCTCCTGCATTCCAGGGCAAGGACTACGAAGGCCGGACCGTCGATCTGGCCCAGTTCAAGGGCAAGACGGTCGTGCTCGAGTGGACGAACAAAGGCTGCCCCTTCGTCGGCCACATGTATTCGAGCGGCGTGATGCAGCGGCTTCAGCGGGACGCGGCGCGCGATGGGATCGTCTGGGTCACCGTGATCTCCTCGGCGCCGGGCCAGCAGGGCTACCTCGACAGTGCGGGCGTGCGCGCCTGGAAGGCCCATGAGCGCGCCGAGCCTGCCTATGTCGTGCTGGACCCCACGGGTAGCCTTGGCCATGCCTACGATGCGCGGACCACGCCGGACATGGTCGTCATCGACCGCAACGGCCGCGTGGCCTACGACGGAGCGATCGACAACAAGGTCTCCACCAATCCGTCTGACGCACAGACCGCGCACAACTACGTCGTCGCCGCCCTCGAGGCGGTGAAGGCCGGGCGCGCGCCGGCGCCGGCCCTGACCAAATCCTACGGCTGCTCGGTGAAATACGCGGACTAAGCGTCGGCCTGCCGCCGCGGCAGTCATCGACCCTGCTTTTGAACGGCGCTATCGGTCCTCGCGAAACGACAAACGCGAGGAAGCGCCATGGCCATCGACTTCGACATCCCGGAAGACGCCAAGAAGATCCGCGAGCGCGTGCGCCAGTGGGTGCACGACGAGTGCATCCCCGCCGAGAAGCGCGTGCATGACAAGGACTCGTACAAGTCGGTCTTGGCGGAGCTGCGGACCAAAGCGCGGGCCCAGGGGCTCTGGATGCCCTTCGTGCCCAAGGAATATGGCGGGATGGGCCTGGGGCCGCTCGCCAACGCCCTGGTGCAGATGGAGCTGGGCGAGAGCCACCTGGGCGCCCTGTCGATGAACAGCCAGGGTCCAGACGACGCCACCATCCTCACCTTGCTGGCGCACGGCACCGACTACCAGAAAGAGAAGTTCCTCAAGCCGCTGCTCAATGGCGAGAAGCGCGTCTGCTACTCGATGACGGAAAAGGCCGCCGGCGCCGACGCGACCGGCATGCAGACGCGGGCCGAGAGGCAAGGCAACGAAAACTACGTTCTCAACGGCGAGAAGTGGTTCTCATCGGCCGCGAGCGCAGCGGACCTCGCCCTTGTCATGGCGATGACCGATCCCGAGGCGCCCCGCCACCAGCGCTACTCCACCTTCATCGTCGAGCTCCCGAACCCCGGCTACAAGATCAAGCGAGACATCCCGACTATGGCCCTCGAGGGTCCGCTCAGCCATATCATGGGCGGCGGCCACTCCGAGATTGAGATCAAGGATCTGGTCGTGCCGGCGGAGAACCTGCTCGGCGGCGAAGGCAACGGCTTCAACATGGGCCAGCACCGCCTGGCCTACGGCCGCTTGCGCCACGGCATGCACAACATCGCCATGGCCCAGCGGGCGCTCGACATGGCCGCCGAGCACATCACCAAGCGCTCGACCTTCGGGGAGAAGCTCTCCAAGCGGCAGGCGGTCCAGTTCATGATGGCCGAGTGCGCGACCCAGCTCTACATCTCGCGCCTGATGCTCCTGCATATCGCCTACAAGGCCGAGCACGGCATGGACCTGCGGCAGGAGAACTCCATGGCCAAGGTGTATCTGGCGCACATGGTCCATCACGTGGTGGACACGGCGATCCAGCTGCATGGGGCGCTCGGCTACAGCCGCGATACGCCGCTGGCCGCTTGGTACACCCACATCCGCTCGCAACGTCTCGTCGATGGCCCGGACGAGGTCCATCGCTGGACGGTCGGCCGCAATGTCATCCGCGCCTTCGAGCAGCATGGCACCACCGCGTCGATGGCCGGCGGGGACCTGCTGTAACGTGGGACCTGGCCAAGGCGGGCGCATCGGCTCCCGCCTTGCGTCGCAAGCTGCGCCTGTGGCCTTCGCAGAAAGTGTTGTGAAGCCTCGTCCGCAATTAGACTAAGCAGAAGCAGACTCGCCCGCTCTGTAGAGGCAGAATCGACGCTCTCGTTTTTTTGTTCAAGGTCAAGTTAAACCAATTCGACTAAACCGGAACCGGTGCTTTCAGCTCAAGTTGTGACCCTCAGGGTGGGCGGCACAGCCCGTCTTCAGTATGAAAGGTCACGCTTATGTCCGATGAACGGCGATGGGGCGATCGAGACCGCGACTGGCGGAATGATCGCGACCGCAACGACTATGGCGAGCGCTGGCGCCAGGATGAGCGCAGCTTCGGCCGCTACGGCGGAGGCGAGCGTTACAGCGAGAATGATCAGGGCCGTCGCATGGGTGGCCGGATGGACTACGACGCCGGCAATCCTGGACGCTTCGGCCGCGAGTCGTGGGGCGCAAGCCAATCCTCGGGGAGTGGCGACTGGCCCAACTACGCGTCCGACTACGACTACCGACGCGACTATCGCGGCGGCGGTTCCGACAACGCCAACTATTGGCGCGGCGAGGGGAACGCGCGTGAGGACCGCGACTATGGACGCGGCTACGGTGGTTCTCGCTCAGAGCGTGATTATGGCGGGAGCTACGGTTCCGGCGCTTATGGATACGGTTCCGGCGCATTCGGGTCGAGCTACGGCTCGGGCATGAACTACGGCTACGGCCGTGACGAGCGGAGCGGCTTGGGCGGAAACCGGGACTACCGCGGCGACTACGGCCGCAGGGATCAGGGCGGGTCCCGGGCTGACGACGACCGCAATTGGTTCGACAAGGCCGGCGACGAGGTCCAGTCCTGGTTCGGCGACCGTGACGCCGAGCGCCGGCGCCAGCAGGACCGCATGCGCGAAGGCGAGCATCGCGGCCGAGGGCCAACCGGATATCGCCGCTCGGACGAGCGGATCCGGGAAGACGTCAATGACCGCCTCAGCGACGACTCCTGGTTGGACGCTTCCAACATCGACGTCCACGTCCATGATGGTGAGGTGACGCTCAACGGCACGGTGCACGATCGTCACGACAAGCATCACGCTGAGGATCTGGCCGAGCGAGTGTCAGGCGTTCATCACGTCCAGAACAACCTACGCTGCAAGACGACATCGCATGGCCTCGCCACCTCGGCGACTTCGCAGACCCAGACGGGAGCGGTGACGACCGGCGCCTCGGCTTCGAGCCCCGCGGGCGCCACCACCACCACTACGGCAGGATCGACCATAGCCGGTCAGCCGAAGTCGAAAGAGACGATCTAGATCTCCTTGGCAAAAGAGAGGGGCGGTCGCGGGCTACTTTCTCCCCTCGCGCGAGAAGGTGGCCCGCGAAGCGGGTCGAACGAGGGGCCGACGGCCACGGACCTCACGGACGTCGCAGACAAGATTCTTTGCGCCTTCGGGGCGATTATTCTCATCGTACTCGGAGCGAGGCGAACAAGCGTCCGTGTGGTCCATGAGGTCCGTGGCTAAACTCAAACACTCGCGCCGACACACGTCTTTCGGAGGCCAGAGAGTCAGGCGGCTTCGGGGGCGCCTTCTGTCGCCGGGTCGCCGGCGATGCGCGAGTGCCACATCACCCTGGGCTGGCGCATGTCCCATGGCATGGCCCGGTGCATGAGTCGGCGATTGTCCCACACCACAGCGTCGCCGGGGGACCAGCGGTGCGACCACACGCGCGGCGGTTGGCAGGCGAAATCGCAGAGTTCCGTCAGCAGCCGGTCTCCCTCCGCCTGGGTCATGCCGGTGACCGCGAAGGCGTGACGCCCGATCATCAGCGCCTTGCGTCCTGTTTCGGGATGGATCTTCACCAGCGGGCGCAGGCGGGGGTGGGCCTCTGTGAGGCCATAGCCGCTGTAGGCGCTGCCCTCGCGATGAGCGTGGCCGAGCTTGCCCTGGCTGTAGGCGAGGGAATGCCTGGCGCTAAGACCTTCGAGGCGGGACTGCATCTCGGGTTCTAGTGCGTCCCAAGCGGCGCTCATGTCCGCCCACTGGGTTTCTCCGCCTGCGGACGGAACCACTTGGGCGGAGAAAACCGCACCCTTGGCCTGCACCGCCATGTAGGTGGAATCGCAGTGCCAGCCCATGTTGCCCTTGAGGATCTTGAGGACGTCGTCCCCCTCGTCGTCGGGGCGGACGGAGCCGTCGGCGCGGACATTGCTGATCGGGGCGAACTCGAATTCCGCCGGGCCGAAGCGGCGGGCGAAGGCGATTTGCTCCGTACGCGTCAGATGCTGTTCCGGAAAGATCAGCAGTCCGTATTCGAGCCAGGTCCGATACAGAGCCTGGAAAACGGGCTCCGACAGATCCGCCAGACGCAAACCGGTCACTGTCGCGCCGAAGGCGGCGGGAAGGCGTGAGACGGTGAAGGCGGCGTCCGTCATGCCGGGAGCGTAGCCCCCGTGCGAACATTCGATCAAGCGAAGCCGCCGCCGAGCACCTGGTAAAGCGTGACGATATTGGTCTTGGCCAGGAGCTGAAGCGAGACCAGCGCCTCCTGCGCCACGAACAGCGTTCGCTGAGCATTGAGCACATCGAGATAGGTGTCCTCACCCCGCTCATAGAGCGCCGTCGAAAGACGCAGGCTGTCGGCGGCAGCGGCGACCAGCCCCTGCTGGGCGGTGATCCGTTCGTCGATCCGACCCTGAACCGCCAGGGCGTCGGACACCTCGCGGAACGCCGTCTGGATCGCCTTCTCGTATTGGTCGACGGCCACTCGGTCCTCGGCCTTGGCGTAGGCGAGGTTGGCGCGGTTCAAGCCGCCGGTGAAGATCGGCAGCGTGATCGTCGGGGCGAACTGCCAGATCATCGTCTGGGGCGCGAAGAGATTCGCGAGGGAGGCGCTGGCGGTTCCGCCGGACCCGGTCAGGCTGATCGACGGGAAGAACGCTGCGCGCGCGGCGCCGATG
>JAFANN010000243.1 GCA_019232665.1 Caulobacteraceae bacterium
CGATGGTGTGATTCAGCTCTGCGCCCATCCCGTCCTCCTGGAGCGAGCGTTTTGGCGCACGCTGCGCCTGTCCAAAGGAGGCGTCAACCGAGGGTCAGGACCTTCTGCCGCCGCCATGGCTGCGCTAGGAGGAGCAGGGGAGGCCGCAATGCCGATCAAAGCCTTGATGGTCGACGTGGACGGCGTGTTGCTCGTCCATCCGCACCCCGGCGGCTGGTCGGCCAACCTGGAACGTGACCTCGGGATCTCGGCCAAGGCGCTGCAGGACGCTTTCTTCATTCCGCACTTCGAAGACATCGTCCACGGTCGCGCTGCCCTGCGCGAACGTCTCGAGCCGGTGCTCGCAGACCTTGCGCCCGATCTGAGCGTCGAAGACCTGCTGACCTATTGGTTCGAGCAGGACTTCCATCCCCAGGAGCGTCTGCTGTCTCAACTGGCCGAGGTGCGGGGCGGCGGCGTCCAAGTGCATCTGGCGACCGTGCAGGAGCACGAGCGGGCCAAATACCTCTGGAGCACCATGCGCTGGAGCGAGCGGTTCGATGCCATTCACTATGCCGCCGATCTTGGATGGGCCAAGCCCGCGCCCGGGTTCTTCAGGGCGATTGAGGCCCGGACAGGGTTCGGGCCCGTCGACCTCGCCTTCATCGACGACAAGCCAGCCAACGTGGAAGCCGCGCAGGCTTGCGGCTGGCGGGCAGAGGTGTGGACGGGCAGCGTGGACCTGCGCGCTCTGATGCCGGAATTGTCGGGTTCGTCTGGCGTCTCCTCACCCCCCGACGGCCCCACTACGTGAGCAGCGCCCCAGACATCCGTCGCGTCTCATCCGCGGACCGCGATGCGGCGATCGCCCGGTTGACGGCCGAGTGGGGCGATCCGGTACGGGTGCGGGGCGAGACATACGCGTTCTCCGAGTGTGAGATCTTCATTGCCGGCGATTTCGAAGGATTAGCCGCTGTCAGTCTGCGGGACCGCCCGATCGCCGAACTTGTGGCGATCAACGCGTTCGAGCGGGGGAGGGGGATCGGAACCGCTTTGATCCGGGCTGCGGTCGAGAGCCTGCAAGGTTTCGAGACGTTTCGGCTGACGACGACGAACGACAATCTCGACGCCCTCAGGTTCTACCAGCGCCGGGGTTTTCGGCTGGCGGTCCTGCGGCCAGGGGCCGTGGACGCGACCCGAAAGCTCAAGCCGACGATTCCGCCGCTGGGCGACTATGGGATTCCGATCCGCGACGAGATCGATCTGGTCCTTGGCCTCTCGCGAGGTTGATTCTCGTCCCGGGTTCCTGTATGCGCCCCGCTCCGGTGCGGGGAAGCCTGCGCCAACCTGTCCAAGAACTGCGGGCCGCAAGGCTTAATAATCCCACCGCGGGGAGACGGGACGCCTGGTGGAGATCCGCGCGAAGCGCGCGGTGACCGGGCCTTCCTTCGGACAGACCTGTGAATTTCATCGGCGCCCCGGGCTCGCCCGTTGCGCCTGCAAACGTCTTGGAGAGCGTCATGGATCGCGCGCAGAAGTCGGAAACGATCGAGTCCCTGCGGGGCGTCTTCGCCGACGCGGGGGCGGTCGTCGTAACCCACTACATGGGCCTGACCGTGGCTCAGCTCACCGATCTTCGCGGCCGCCTGCGCGGCGAGGGCGCGAAGTTCCAAGTGGTCAAGAACACCCTGGCCCAGAAGGCGCTGAACGGCGCTTCGAACGGCGCTCACGACCTGTTCAAGGGTCCCGTCGGCATCGCCTACGCGAAGGACCCGGTCTCCGCGGCCAAAGTCTCGACCCAGTACGCCAAGGAAAACGACAAGTTCATCGTCATTGGCGCCCTGATGGGCGACCAGGTGCTCGACGCCAAGGGCGTCGACGCCCTGGCCAAGCTGCCGTCGCTCGACGAACTGCGCGCCAAGCTGATCGGCATGATCAAGACGCCGGCCACGCGCATCGCCGGCGTGCTGCAGGCGCCGGGCGGCCAGCTCGCCCGCGTCATCAACGCCTACGCCACCAAGGACGCGGCCTGACCGCCGCCCCCTGAACCTCTAGACCCGCCAACCCTCCTCAAGGATCATCCCATGGCCAAGCTCGAACAACTCGTCGAAGACCTCTCCTCCCTGACCGTCCTGGAAGCCGCCGAGCTCTCCAAGCTGCTCGAAGAGAAGTGGGGCGTCTCCGCCGCCGCTCCGGTGGCGATGGCCGCCGCCCCGGCTGCCGGCGGCGCCGGCGCCGCTCCGGCCGCGGCCGAAGAAGAGCAGACCGAGTTCACCGTCGTGCTGACCGCCGCTGGCGACAAGAAGATCAACGTGATCAAGGAAGTCCGCGGCGTTCGTCCGGACCTCGGCCTGAAGGAGGCCAAAGACCTCGTCGAAGGCGCCCCGCAGAACGTGAAGGAGAACATCTCCAAGCAGGAAGCGGCGGACATCAAGACGAAGCTCGAAGCCGCCGGCGCGACCGTCACCGTCAAGTAAGCCGCGCGCCCCTCGGGCGCACGTATCTTTCGGGGGCCGGTCGGCGCGCAGCGTCGGCCGGTCCTCTGCAGGCCTCCAAAGCGGATTTGGGCAACCTTCGCCCTGGTCCGTGCGTTCGGTTGCATTTTCCCCTCCGGCGCCACTTGCGTCAGGGGAAATCGGGCGCTAAATGGACGGCTCGCTCATACAGAATCGAACCCACGCGCACGTCCGCAAAGGACGGGCGCGTTTCTATTCCAGGCCCCGAGGCGTGGTCCATCGCCCTCCGACCACGCGAAGGGGCCTCCGCCGCACCTCCCAGAGTGTCCGGCGGGCCAACTCCAGCGTCCGGCGGCAGGCGTTTCGCGCCAGCCGATCCGAGGGTGGACGCGTGGACATCAATGACGCGTCCGCGCGCCCGCAGCTGCGCGCGACGCCTGGCAGGGAGCCGTCATGGCGCAGACCTTCACCGGCAAAAAGCGTATCCGCATGTCCTTCGGGCGTATCCCCGAAGCGGTGCAAATGCCGAACCTCATCGAGGTTCAAAGGTCCTCTTACGAACAATTTCTACAACGCGAAGTCCGCCCTGGCCAGCGCCGGGACGAGGGGATCGAGGCGGTGTTCAAATCCGTCTTTCCGATCCGTGATTTCAACGAGCGCGCGATGCTCGAATACGTCTCCTACGAATTCGAGGAGCCGAAGTACGACGTCGAGGAATGCATCCAGCGCGACATGACCTTC
>JAFANN010000359.1 GCA_019232665.1 Caulobacteraceae bacterium
ATCTGGCACGCCCACAACAACCGTTTCGGCTGGTCCAGCCTGCTCGGCCACGAGCCGGGTCGCAAGGAGGTCTCGCCCTACGCCGCGCCAGCGCGCGCCGAGGACCTCTCGGGCCTACCCCCCACTTTCATCAGCACGGGCGCGCTCGACCTGTTCCTGGAGGAAGACCTCGAATACGCGCGTCGCCTGATGCGGGCGGGCGTGCCGACCGAGCTGCACGTCTATCCTGGCGCCTTCCACGCCTTCGACATGGCGCCAGACGCGGGCGTCGCTCACCAGGCCCGGAGGGACAGCCGCGAGGCGCTGGCGAGGTTTATGCGCAGCGGGGTTGCGCCGGAGGCTTGAGGTCTGGCGGACGACTGAGGATCGCCTCCGCCGGGACGTCTTTGAGCGAAGGCGAACCCGACAACGGATCTTCGAAGCGCCGGCGCAATGACGACTCCGATCTTCTCGAACATCGCCCTGCTGGCCGTCATTGTTCCGATGACGACCAGCGCTGCGTTGGCCCAGGACCAGGGCCCCAAGCCGCGCAACCGGGCCGAGGCCGTGGATGTGGTGCGCGGCCTTCGCCGCATCGCGACCCCTCATGGGATCGAGCGAGACACGACGGTGATGATCGGCGGCATTCTGCAGGCGATCACCATCCGCGGCGACAACGTCGACAACCCGATCCTGCTCGTGATCCACGGCGGTCCCGGCTACGTCGAGACGCCGCTGAGCTGGTGGTACGCGCGCGGCTGGGAGGAATACTTCACCGTCGTCCAGTGGGACCAGCGAGGCGCCGGCAAGACCTATCTGATCAATGATCCCAAGGTGGTGGCTCCCACCATGACGCCTGCTCGGATGGTCGCCGACGCCGAGGAGATGGCGGCGTGGCTCCGCCAGACCTTCCACAGGCGCAAGATCTTCGTCTGGGCCCACTCCTGGGGCAGCTACATGGGCCTGGAGCTGGCGCGACGGCATCCGGACTGGCTCTACGCCTATATCGCCACCGGCCAGATCGTGAATGCGCCGCAGAGCGAGCGGCGCGCCTATGTCTTCGCCCTCGACTCCGCCCGCGCCGATCACAATGCGAAGGCCGTCGCCGAACTGCAGTCCATCAAGCCCTATCCGAAGCCTGGCGCTCCGCCGGCCGTGCACGACATCATGATCGTCCACCGATGGTCGGACTGGTACGGCGGGGTCATGGCCTATCGCCATGACCAGGAAGAGGAGAGCCACGCCGGCCGCCTGTCGCCGGACTACTCCGACGCGCAGGCGCCTCACATCTTCGACGGCAATGACTTCTCCGAAAAGTACCTGTTGTCCGCGACCATGAGCTTCGATTTCACCGGAGTGACCCGGGTCGACTGCCCCATGATCCTGCTCGAAGGCCGCCACGACGAGACGACCAACTCCGATCTCGCCTACGCCTGGTTCCAGAAGCTCTCGGCGCCTGGCAAGCGCTTCGTCTGGTTCGAGAACTCCGCGCACGAGCCGGAGTCGGAGGAGCCGGGCAAGTTCCTGATTTCTCTTGTCGACTATGCGTTGCCGTACGCGGTGGGGCCTCCGGCGGCCACGCCCGGCGGCGCAATGGCGCGCCCCACGCCTTGAAGCCGCCTGCGACCGCGGGCTGATGATGCCTATCACCAAAGGCGTAGGTCGACGCCCCTCCGGCGTATGCATCGAGCCTCACTAAGGGCGATCCCGCACTCGCCGTTCGGGAGACGCGGCGGGCCGGCAAAGAGGAGCATCTTTCCACTGCGGATCAACCTCGTTCGGAGATCGCAAAGTGGGACTGAAGTACGCCGTCGTAAGACCCCGAGAGGATCTGGCGCCGCGAGTCGACGACCTCAGGATGGACGCGTCGCGCGGAGCGGAGGAGGGTTGGGACGCTCCGATCCTGGTCTGGTCGTCCGAGAAGCCGTTCGAGGCGCGCAATCCGCCGCGGGGCTACCATACCTTGACCGTGCGCCTGAGCGGCTCGCGCGGACTGTCGTTCCTCGACGCCGGCGGAGCCTGGCGACCGAAGCCCCTTGGGGCGGCTCTCGTCGTTCGCCCGGCGGAGATGGCCAGTGGCCTGTCCGGAGCCAATCCCGTCCGCTTCGCCGACATCTGTCTCCCGGTCGACCTGACGCGTCAGCTGTGCGCGTCCCTGTTCACCGAGTGCGACGCGATACGTCCGTTCGGCGGCCGGGTGGTCTTCTGTTCCGACGATCGCCTGTGTGCGGACGCCACCTCGCTTGTGGAGCGCGCTCTCGACGAACGGGACCGTCCCACCAAGTTCGAGATGAATGCGCGGACGCACCTCTTCGCCCTTGAGCTGCTCCGGCGCCACTCGCCCTTCTCGCCGAGCTGCGAGAAATGGTCGGGCGGACTTGCGCCCTGGCAGGCGCGCCGGGCCGAGGAACTGATGCTGAAGAACCTCGCCGAGGATCTTCGCCTCTCCGACGTCGCGACGGCTTGCGAGCTTTCGGCCGCCCACTTCTCGCGCAGCTTCCACAAGACGTTCGGCGCGCCGCCCTACCGGTGGCTCCAGACCCGCCGGATCGACCGTGCGAAGGGCCTGCTCGGCGACACCGCCCGGTCGCTTGCCGAGATCGCGCTCGAGTGTGGTTTTACCGAGCAGAGCCACTTCACCAAGGTGTTCACGCGCCTCATCGGGGTCAGCCCGGGGGCGTGGCGTCGGTTGCGGCGGGCGTGAGGCGTGGCGGCGACGCCGTTCGCGAAATGAGCCTAAAGGCGCGCCGGGCTGCGACTGGCGCGCCTATATCGAAAGTCGTAGCATCGGCGAAACGCCGGGCGCCGATCCGCCGTGGGCTCCTTGCGGTCGCGACGGGGACCGGAGGACGCGAGACGCCTTCATGACCAGTGACAGCGGGCCGAACGTTTGTCGGATTGCGGTGGCGGACGACCACGCCCTCTTCCGACGTGGCGTCGTCTCGGTGCTCGAGCGTGAGAATGGCCTCGAGGTGGTCGCTGAAGCCAGCGACGGAGAGGAGGCGGTCGCCTGCTATCGCAAGCATCGGCCCGACGTGATGCTGCTCGATCTGCTGATGCCTCGTCTCGACGGTTTCGAGGCCATGCTTCGGATCCGCCACATGGATCCCGCGGCCAAGGTCGTCATGCTGACGACCTACGACACGGACGAGGACATCAACCGTGTCCTGGGCGCCGGCGCCAAGGCCTATCTCCTGAAGGACGCGACCGGGACCGACCTCGTCCGCTGCATCCGCGACGTGCATGCCGGAAAGACACGGGTGGCGCCCGAGATCGCGGCGAAGCTCGCCGAACGCTTCACCCAGGCCCAGCTAACAGTACGCGAGCTGTCGGTCCTGCGCCTCGTCGCCGAGGGGCTGAACAACCGCGCCATCGGCGAGCGGCTGCGGATTTCCGAGGGCACCGTCAAGGTCCACGTCGCCCACCTGTTCGACAAGCTCGGCGCGACGAGCCGCACCGACGTTGTCGCCACGGCGGTCCGCAGAGGCCTCGTCCGGATGAACTGAAGCCGACTGGCGCAAGGACCGCCAGGGCGATCAATGGGCCTGGGCGGCACTCGCGCTGGAGGTGAGGGAGAGTGTCTGGAGTTCGTGCAGGCCGCCAACGCTGATCTTGGCCCAGACCTTGGCCAACTCGCGAAAATCCGCCCAGTTGGTGACCCTGTTTCGATTGAGCATGCCGTCGTCGCCGGCGAGCCGCGGATCCACCGCACGGCCGAGCAGGGCGTTGGACATCGAGTCCCGAGCCTCGACCACGAAAGTGGCGGCGCCTGCTGCCTGATTTCTGGAAAACGTGCGTCCCCGGATCATAACATCTGGCGCGGAAACCTGGATATTCAAAATCGCCGTGCGCACGCGCAGGACATCAGGACCCGGCGCCGTCACAACTGGATAACCGCCATCAGTGAACGCCTTGTCGAAGATATCGCTCGCGCGCTTCACCCCTTCGGTGACCGCCTCGCGGATATCGTTGGCCGTAAGCTGCCCTTCCATTGCGGCCGTGTCGTTGTAGTTGCGCAGCCACTTCTGATCGAAGGCGACTTCGGTCGGATCGATCATGACTTTCGTGTACGGCCGAAAATCTGCGTCCGGCGCCAGGTAGACAAACTTCAGCTTCTTCGAAGGAACGCGGACCATGCCATCCCAGGTCGTGGGGGGTTCGTCCGCCCAGGCGGTCCGCGCTACAAGCGCGACTGCTAAGGCGACGGCGGTAAAATGCCGTCGGTTCATCTTTCGTCACCTCACGACAGCGTCAAGGCAGATTGCGAGCGTTGGTTGCTACGGCCAATCGGGCCAAACCCTAGAGATGGACGGCGGGCGTTCGTGCGTCGTCTAGCTTTTTCGAGGCGTAAGGCGCTCTCCCGATCGAGGCGTCCGGTGTGGACCCGATCCCGCGGCGCCCGACGTCAGACTATGGTTGCCGTGTGGGAGGGGCGGTACAAATGAGTGAGATCGCGCTCAAGCGGCCGGCGAAGAAAAAGGAAGCAGATTCGTCGTCGGTGAGCCGA
>JAFANN010000013.1 GCA_019232665.1 Caulobacteraceae bacterium
GGCGACATCGCACCCGAAGTCGCGAAGCTCCTGGCCCAAGCGCGCGCCGCCGCGGTTTTTGGGCGCGAGTGCGACCAGTTCACCGCCGGGCTTGAGCGCGCGCAGGGCGTGAGCGAGTGCGTAACGCCGCTCCAGCACGCCCGGCGGAGCGGCGATGATCATCCGCTCCAGTGACTCGCCGCCGAGCTTTTCGAGCGTCGCGGCGCCAAGGACCACCGGCGAGACCTGGACGGCGTCCTTGCCCGGCGTCGCGAGCTCGAGCGGAGGCGTCCCGTAGACCGCCTCGCTCACCCCCGTTCCCGCGTCCGCAGGAACGAGACCTTGGGGAACCGCTCGGTCAGGTAGTTGATCTCCCACGCCGACTTGCCGAGGAAGACGGGCGCGGCGTCGATGTCCTCCGCCATCGCCGTGCGGTGCTTGCCGCCGAAGTCGTCGAGATCCGCCTTGGTCCCGGCCAGCCAGCGCGCCTCTGCGTAAGGCGACGGTTCGAAGACCACGTCCAGGGCGTATTCGCCCGAAAGACGGTCCGCCATCACCTCGAACTGCAACTGGCCGACGGCGCCGACAATGAAATCGGAGCCGATCAGCGGGCGGAAGAGCTGGGTGACGCCTTCCTCGGCGAGGCCCTCCAGCGCCTTCTTCAGGTGCTTGGCCTTGAGCGGATCCTTCACCCGCACCCGCTGCAGGATCTCCGGAGCGAAGTTCGGCAGGCCGGCAAAGCGCAGGGTCCCGGTCTGCGAGAGGCTGTCGCCCACGCGCAGCACGCCGTGGTTGGGAATGCCGATCACGTCGCCTGCGAAGGCCTCCTCGGCCAGTTCGCGGTCGGAGGCGAAGAACAGGATTGGCGAGTTGACGCTGAGCTGGCGCCCAGTGTTCTCCACCTTCAGCTTCATCCCGCGGGTGAACCGCCCCGACGTCAGCCGCATGAAGGCGATCCGGTCGCGGTGGTTGGGATCCATGTTCGCCTGGATCTTGAACACGAAGCCGCTGACCTCGTCGTCGCCGGGAGCAACGTGCGTCTCCGCGGCCCCACGGCGCGCCTCGACCATCTTCGGCGCGGGCGCGAACGTCCCGATGCCATCGAGGAGCTCATCGACGCCGAAGTGGCGAAGGGCCGAGCCGAACAGCACGGGCGTCATGTGGCCTTCGAGAAAGCTCTGGGGATCGAAGGGCTTGGACGCCTCCTTCACCAGCATTCCGCCTTCCTCCATCTCCTCCTGCTCGGCCTCATCCAGCACGGTGACGAGGGCGTTGGATTTCAGCGGGATCGGCGCGACGCGCTCGGGAAGTCCGCCTGCGATGGGCCTCTGGAAGGGCAGGAAGCGGTCGTGGCGCAGGTCCAGCATACCTTTGAATCGATTGCCCGATCCGGCGGGCCAGTAGAGCGGCGCCGGATCCAGCGCGAGCTTGGCGGAGATCTCGTCCAGGAGGGCGAACGGGTCCTGGGCCTCGCGGTCCATCTTGTTGATGAAGGTGATGATCGGGATGTCCCGCAGCCGGCAGACCTCGAACAGCTTCAGCGTCTGCGGCTCGATCCCGCGGGCGGCGTCCAGCACCATGATCGCCGCGTCGGCCGCCGTGAGCGTGCGATAGGTGTCCTCGGAGAAGTCCTCGTGACCGGGCGTATCGAGCAGATTGAACATCAGCCCGGCATGGTCGAAGGTCATCGCGCTGGCGCTGACGGAGATGCCGCGCTCGCGCTCGATCTTCATCCAGTCCGAGCGGGTGCGCCTTTGTTCGCCGCGCGCGCGCACGGCCCCGGCCGCGCGGATCGCGCCGCCGGCCAGCAGCAGGTTCTCCGTCAAGGTGGTCTTGCCGGCGTCGGGGTGGCTGATGATGGCGAAGGTCCGCCGGCGCGCGGCCTCGGCGGCGGGAGAATTAGACATCGTGGGCGCTTAGCGCGCGCGGGCCCGCGGATCAAACAAACCGCTTGTCCGGCCCGCCCGGATCAAACTTGCAGATCGGGGGCAAATCATTACTCTTACATGTAAGAGTAAGGAGGCTTGAGGGTGCGTATCACGTCCAAGGGGCAGGTGACCATTCCGGCCGACATCCGCGAGCGGGCAGGCCTGTTGCCGCAAACCGAAGTTGAATTCGAGTTCGACGGTAAAGTCGTGCGCATCGTTCCTACCAGAGCCCGCAAGAAGGAGGGGCGCGGGGCCCGCCTTGTCGCCCACTTACGGGGACGCGGCGATGTTGCGATGAGCACCGATGAGATCATGGCGCTCACCCGCGATGACTGAATGACGGCGGTACTGGTCGACAGCAACGTCCTTCTCGACCTAATGACGGAGGACGCGCGCTGGTTTGCCTGGTCGGCTCAGGCCCTGGAGCGCGCCGCCGATCGCCACCGGCTCGTCATCAATCCGGTCATCTATGCCGAGGTCTCTATTCGATATTCACGCATCGAAGATCTCGACGCCGCCCTTCCCAAAACGATGTTGGACCGTGAAGCCATCCCCTACGAAGCCGCCTTCCTGGCGGGCAAAGCCTTCGTGGCGTATCGGCGGCGGGGCGGTTCAAGGCGGTCGCCGCTTCCCGATTTCTTGATAGGCGCCCATGCCGCCGTTGCTGGACACCTCCTCGTGACTCGGGATCCGGCGCGCTACCGGACCTATTTCCCCAAGCTGGCCCTGATTGCTCCGGACCAATCCGCGTAGACGCTTGTCGCTTCGACAGGCGTTGCGATTTCAATGACGTAGTCCGGAATCCGCCAGACGCGGCGCGCCCTGAGAGATCTCCTCTGCGAACGCAATGACGGAGAACCAAGATGGCGACAGTGGTCGCGGAGACCTTCATCGAGACAACGCCGGAGCGCGTCTGGGACGCAGCGCGCGACTACGGCGCCTTGCATACCCGGCTCGTGCCGGGGTTCGTGATCGCAACGGAGGTGGTGTCCGAAGAAGGGACCCCGGTCCGGATCGTTCGGTTCGGCAGCGGCGCCATCGCGCGCGAGACCATGGTCACGGTGGATGACGAGCACCGGCGCGTGGTCTGGTCTATCCGCGGCGAGACGGTCCGCCATCACAACGGCGCCCTGCGCATCGAAGGCGTCGACGGCGGCTGCCGGGTCGAGTGGACCGCCGACGTCCTTCCGGCGGCGCTTGCAGAAATATTCGAGCCGGCCATGCGGCAGGGGCTGGCTGCGATGAAGGCGCACTTCGAGGCGGCCTGATCAGCCGTCCTCCAGCGGTTCGGTCAAGAACCGCCGCGCGTCGGGGTCCTCGATCTCGACGATCCAGATGTCCGGGTCGCGCCCGCTGGCGCGCTCGGCGTAGGCGTCGAGGTCGCTCTCGGCGGTGGAGGAGATCGGCTGCATCCAGACGCTCTCGCCGTCGCGCGACAGGGCCTGCGCGTAGAGGCGGGCTTCGCGGGTCTTGGGGTCGAACGTCTTGATCAGCACCGCCCCGCCTCGCGCATCACCCTTGCGGACGATGGTGGCGAAGGCGCCCGCAAGCTGAGCCCGGCGCACCAGGGCGTAGACCCAAAGGTCTGTCGAGAGCCTCACGACGCGGCCGGCGCCAGCCAGACCCTGGCGACCGCCCCCAGGGGCGACGTCTCCAGTTGCAGCTCTCCGCCATGGGCGGCGCACAGGGCGCGCATGACGGCGTAGCCGACGCCTCCGCTCGCCTCCGCCAGTCGCGCGCCGCCGGTGTCGGCGACCTCGATGCGGGCGAGCCCTTCGTCGTCGTCCAGCCGCACCGTGATCGAACCTCCCGGCGCTGTCGCCTTCAGCGCGTTGTCGAGCAGATTGAAGAGGATCTGGAACGTCGCCCGCGCCGGCAACTCCAACGGTCCGCCGAGCCGGTCTTCCAGGGACAGGCTCACCGATTGCGAGGCCGCGCGGGGGCGCAGGACCTCGATGACGTCTTGTGCGGCTTTAGAGAGAGGTGTGTGGCGCTCGTCCGCCGCCGGACCGGTCGCGGCCATGGCGCTGATCACCGAGATCGCGTGCAACGCCGTTTCGCGGATCAACCGACCGTACTCAACGTAAGCTTCCGGCAAAGGCCCCAGCGCCTGCACGCGAAGCGCGTCCGCAAGGCCTGCTATCGCCGCCAGGGGCGTGCGCAGCTCGTGCGCGAGCGCGGCCAGATTTGGGGTTGGGCCTGACGTCGAGGGGGCGATGGTCATGGTGTGCGAGTATGGGCTTGCCGGCGCAGGTTGAGGAGCGGCTCCTTGACCGCCGGATCGCAAGGGGAAACGCACGCATGCACTACGAGGTCGAGACGCCTGAGCCGCGTCGGACCGGCCATCGCTGGGTCGACTTCACCATAGCCGGTTCGGCCCTGATGGTGTCGGTGATCTCTCTGGCCGTGGCCATCGGTCATGGTCGGATCATGGAGAAGATGGCCGACGCAAACGGGCGTCTGGTGAAAGCCAGTTCCTGGCCTTTCATGGGCGCGCACATGGCGGTGAACGAAAACGCCATCGTCCTGGGCGTCGCCAACGAGGGCGTGGGGCCGGCGAAGGTGCGCTGGGTGCAGGTGACCTATGACGGCAAGCCGGCGCGTTCGACCCAGGATCTCCTGGCGCAGTGCTGCGGCCTCACTCCGGCGGGTCACTTCAACTACGCCTTCTCCCTGCTGACCAACACCGTCGTGCGCGCCGGGGACACGGTGGACATGATCACCCTCAAGCGAGAGCCGTTGAACGACCAGGTGTTCGAGCCCCTGCGCCGCAACGCCCTGCGTGTGGGTTTCCGGATCTGCTACTGCTCGGTCTTCGACGAGTGCTTCATCAGCAACGGTTTGTCGCTTGACACGCGCTCGGTGAACCGGTGCGTCGCGCCGGCTGACGCGTTTCGAGAGTCGGGCGGGCGAGAGACTTCGAGGTGAGGTCGTTGCCGGCCGACGCCGAACGCGCCACATAGCCGATCATGAACGCACCTGCGTCCTTTCCCGACACCATCGATTCGGCTCTGCAGGAGCTCGAGGAGGAGTTCGACGTCCTCGGCGACTGGGAAGAGCGGTACCGCTATGTGATCGAGCTCGGTCGCGAGCTTGCGCCGCTCTCCGACGACGAGAGGACCGACGCGCACAAGGTGCGCGGATGCGCCAGTCAGGTCTGGCTGGTGCGCGATCCTACCGACGATGGGACGATGGTTTTCCGCGGCGATTCCGACGCGCACATCGTGCGGGGACTGATCGCCATTCTTCTGCGGCTCTATTCGCGGCGCTCGGCCCGCCAGATCCTGGCGTTCGACGCCCCTGCGGCGTTCGCCCGCCTGGGGCTCACAGGCGCCCTCTCGCAACAGCGGGCCAATGGCCTCGCCTCGATGGTCCAGAGGATCCGCGCCGAAGCCCAGGCGATGGAAGACCGCTGAAGCTTCGGCGGGAAAGGGCGGGACTTGGCCCGCCCCAGGTCGTTCAGCCCCGACGCTTGGCGCCCGTGCGCGCGGCCTGACGGCCGCCCTGCCCGAGGCCCATCTGCTTGGCCAGTTCCGAACGCGCCTTCGCGTAGTTCGGCGCGACCATCGGGTAGTCCTTCGGCAGGCCCCACTTCGTCCGGTACTCTTCCGGGCTCATGTTGTACTTCGTGCGCAAATGGCGCTTGAGGGACTTGAACTTACGTCCGTCTTCCAGACAGACGAGGTGGTCCGGCGTGATCGACCGGCGCACCGGCACGGCCGGCTCCTTCGGAGGCGCCTCGACGGCCTCGGGACCCGCGGTCACGCCCGAGAGAGCGCGATGCACGCTCTGGATCAGGCCGGGAAGTTCGCCCGCCGCGACGGTATTGTTCTCCACATAGGCGGCGACGATCTCCGCCGTCATCTCGATAATTTCAGCCTTGTCATCCATCGCAGTCACTCTTTTGCCTGAACACCGAAGGTCGATTGCCTTCTACCCTCGTTACCGCCGCGGCTTGTATGGACATTCGAAACCCAAGACAAGGCGCGTTGCTCACAAAATCGCCAGCTTGGCGATGGTCATTTGGTGTCATTGCCCGTCGATTTACGGCGAGTCTATGACGTTGTGTTACTCGAAGACTCGCGTCTTCCAGTTCGGCCAGATTTGCGGCAGGTCCTTGGACACCCGATTGGGGTAGGCGGCGGGCCTCTTTTCCAGGAAGGCGTTCACGCCCTCCTTGGCATCATCTGCGGCGCCGCGGGCTTGGATTGCGCGACTGTCCGCCTTGTGAGCCTCCATCGGATGGTCCGCGCCGGCCATGCGCCAGATCAGTTGGCGCGTCAGCGCCACCGATACGGGCGCAGTATTGTCGATGATCTCGCGGGCGAGCGCACGCGCGGCGGGGAGAAGATCGTCAGGCTCGTGCAGCGAGCGGACCAGACCTTTCTCATGTGCTTCCTGCGCCGAGAAAACGCGGCCGGTGTAGCACCACTCCAGCGCCGTCTGGACGCCGACGAGGCGGGGCAGGAACCAGGACGAGGCCGCTTCGGGCGTGATCCCCCGGCGCGCGAAGACGAAACCGAACCGCGCATTGGTCGAGGCGAGGCGGATGTCCATCGGCAGCTGCATGGTCACGCCGACGCCGACCGCCGGTCCATTCACGGCCGCGATCACCGGCTTGAGGCTGTCGAAGATGCGAAGGGTGAGGCGCCCGCCCCCATCGCGCTGGACGCCGTTAACACGCGCCTCCATCCGCAGCGGATCCTCGCTGCGCGCGAAGTCGAACGTGCCGCCGCCGGAAGCGAGGTCCGCCCCGGCGCAGAAGCCGCGGCCGGCGCCGGTTACGATCACGGCCTTCACCGCGTCGTCCGCGTCGGTGGCGTCGAATGCGGCGATCATGTCCGCCATCATCCGACTGGTGAAGGCGTTCAGCCGATCGGGCCGGTTGAGAGTGATCGTCGCGATCCCGTCCTCTACCGAATACAACAGCGTCTCGAAGGTCGGGGCGGCCATGGGGATCCTCTCCAGACTGTTGCGTCAGACCGCGCGCCTCGCTGGCCAAGTCCTGGCTTGACCCTAGGGCGCCGTGTGGTGCGCCTTTACGAGCGCGACGGGGGCGGCATAAGACGTCCGGTAGAAAAGCGAAAGTCATGGAGGATGCGAATGGCCGGGACGCCCGACGCCGACTACATCATCGTGGGAGCCGGTTCCGCTGGCTGCGTTCTGGCCAACCGGCTTTCAGCCGATCCTTCGAACCGTGTGATCCTTCTCGAGGCCGGCGGCGACGACCGGCCGACGAAGAACCCGCGCCAGTTCCTGTCGAACCTGATGATCCACGTGCCCGTGGGCTATTCGCAGACGCTCAAGGATCCGAAGGTAAACTGGCTCTACAACACGCAGCCCGATCCCGGCACGGGCGGGCGCACCCACGTCTGGCCGCGCGGCAAGGTCCTGGGCGGGTCCTCTTCGATAAACGGGCTGCTCTACATCCGCGGCCAGCACGCCGACTACGACGGCTGGCGTCAGCTCGGTTGCGAGGGCTGGGGCTGGGACGACGTGAAGCCTTACTTTCTGCGCGCGCAGAACCAGGAGCGGGGTCCCTGCGAAAATCACGCCGTGGGCGGTCCGCTGAACGTCTCCGACGTCACCCAGAAGCACGATGTTTCGGACGCGGTGATCGAGGCCTGTGTTGCCGCGGGCATCCCGCGCAATGACGACGTCAACGGCGAAGAGCAGGAAGGGGTCGCCTACTACCAGCTGACCGTGAAGAACGGCCAACGCTGCTCCGCCGCCGTGGCCTACCTGCATCCGGTGCTGCGCCGGCGGAACCTGAAGGTCGCCACCGACGCCCTGGCCACGAAGGTCATTTTCGAGGGCAAGCGGGCGGTGGGCGTAGAGTTCGTCCAGAACGGCGTGAAGAAGCGCCTGAAGGCCGCGCGCGAAGTGATCCTCGCCGGGGGCGCCATCAACTCGCCGCAGCTGCTCCAGCTGTCAGGGATCGGGCCGGCGGAGCTGCTCGCCAAGCTCGACATCCCGGTCGTCAGCGACCTGCCGGGCGTCGGCGAGAACCTCCAGGACCACTATGTGATGACCCAGACCTGGCGGCTGAAACCGGGTGTGGTCTCCGTCAACGAACTGACGCGCGGAGCCAGGTTCCTTGGCGAGACGGTCAAGTACGTCTTCCAGCGCAAGGGCCTGCTGACCCTCTCCGCCGCCCACATCGCCGCCTTCTGCAAGTCGCGTCCGGACCTCGCCCATCCGGACATCCAGTTCCACATCCTGCCGGCGACGATGGACACCCAGAAGCTGATGGACGAGCAGAAGATGGAGCTCGAAAACCAGCCTGGCCTCACTATCGCCCCTTGCCAGGTGCGCCCCGAGAGCCGCGGTCGGATCCGCATCGTCTCGCCCGACGGCGCCGTCTACCCGTCCATCGAGCCGAACTACCTCTCCGACCCGCTGGATCAGGAAGTCGCGGTGGCTGGCCTCAAGTGGGGCCGCAGGATCGCCGAGCAGGCGCCGCTCGCGCCCTTCATCGATCACGAGATGATGCCGGGCCCGGACGTGAAGGACGATCGGGCGCTGCTGATGTACGCCCGCATGGCCGGCACGACGATCTATCACCCGGTCGGGACGTGCCAGATGGGCCACGGCCCGCAGGCGGTCGTCGATCCGCAGCTGCGCGTGCGCGGCGTCGAGGGCCTTCGTGTCGTCGACGCTTCGGTGATGCCAAGGCTCGTCTCCGGCAACACCAACGCTCCCACCATCATGATCGCCGAGAAGGCCGCCGACATGATCCTCGGCAAGGCTCCCGCCGGCGCTCTGGCCGCATAAGCAAGAGGCATCGATGCATCCGACGCACCACGCCAAGACCCATCCGGACAAGCCGGCCTACATCATGGCCGCCTCCGGGGAGGCCGTGACCTACGCCGAGCTCGACGCCCGCTCCAACCAGGGCGCGCACCTGTTCCGCTCGTCCGGCATCCAGGCCGGCGACGCGATCGCCATCTTCATGGACAACAGCCCGCGCTACTACGAAGTGCTGTGGGCCGCACAGCGTTCTGGCGTCCGGTTCACCTGCATTTCCAGCAAGCTCACGGCCGGCGAGGTCGAGTACATCGTCAAGGACTGCGGCGCGAAAGCCTTCGTCGCATCGGTTGCGGTCGCCGACGTGGCCGTCCAGACGGCGCCGTTGATTCCCGGGGTGAAGCTGTGGATGGTCGACGGCGCCAAGCCGCCGTTCGAGAGCTTCGAGGACGCGCGGTCCCCAATGCCGACGACGCCGATCGCCGACGAGTCCGCGGGCGGCGCCATGCTCTACTCTTCCGGCACCACCGGCCGGCCCAAGGGCGTCAAGCGGGCTGGTGTCACCGGACCGCAGCCGATCGATCAGCCAAACGGCCTCTCGGTGATCGGCCAGACCCTGCTGAACTTCTCGCAGGACATGGTCTACCTCTCGCCCGCACCCCTCTATCACGCCGCGCCGCTGGGCTGGTCGATGGCCGTGCAGGCGATCGGCGGCACGGTGGTGATGATGGAGCGCTTCGATCCCGAGGCGGCCCTCGAGGCGATCGAGAAGTACAAGGTAACCTCCGCCCAGTGGGTGCCGACCCACTTCGTGCGCATGCTCAAGCTGCCGCCGGAAACGCGGGCGAAGTACGACGTCACTTCCCTCAAGAGCGTCTTCCACGCCGCCGCGCCGTGCCCGGTGCCGGTGAAGGAGGCGATGATGGACTGGTGGGGCCCGATCATCCACGAGTACTACGCGGGCACCGAAGGCAACGGCTTCTGCTTCATCGCCGCTCATGAGTGGCTGCAGAAGAAGGGCTCGGTCGGGAAGGGCCTCACCGCTCAGGTGAAGATCTGCGACGAGGAGGGCAATGAACTCCCGCCCCGCCGGGAGGGCGTCGTCTATTTCTCCGGCGGCGGCGAGTTCGAGTACCACAACTCGCCGGAGAAGACGGCCGAGAGCCGCAACCGGCACGGCTGGACCACGCTGGGCGACGTTGGCTGGCTGGACGAGGACGGCTTCCTGTTCCTCACCGACCGCAAGAGCTTCATGATCATCTCCGGCGGCGTGAACATCTATCCGCAGGAAATCGAAAACCTGCTGATCCAACACCCCAAGGTCGCCGACGTCGCGGTCGTGGGCGCGCCTCACGAGGAGATGGGCGAGCAGGTGGTCGCGGTGATCCAACCGGTGAGCTGGAGCGACGCCGGCGACGAGCTGGCTGCCGAGCTCTCGGCTTTCGCGCGGGCCAACCTCTCGCACGTGAAGGCGCCGCGGAAGATCGACTTCATGGCCGAGCTGCCGCGACACCAAACCGGCAAGCTCTACAAGCGGCTGATCCGCGACGCCTATTGGGGTAAGGCCGACGCTAAGATCGTGTGACCGGGGGGAGAGCCCGGCGCCGGTCCGACCAAGAAAGGGAGAATTGCGTGGACGCTGTTGAGATGAAGGACCTGCCAGGTCTGGTGGGGCAGGAGACGGGCGTCTCCGACTGGCTTGAGATCACCCAGGATCGGGTGAACCAGTTCGCCGACGCCACCGGCGATCACCAGTGGATCCACGTCGACGTCGCGCGCGCCACGCGCGAGATGGGCGGCCCGATCGCCCATGGCTATCTGACGCTCTCCCTGATCCCCTTCCTCTCCGCAGGCCTGATGCCGGTGAAGGGCGTCACGCGGGGCATCAACTACGGCTCCGACAAGGTCCGCTTCACCAACATGGTCCGCGTGGGCAAGCGCGTGCGCCTGCGTCAGAAGCTGATTGGCGTCGAGCCCAAGGCTGGCGGCCTTCAGCTCAAGAACCAGTGCACCATCGAGATTGAAGGCGAGGACCGCCCCGCCTGCGTCGCCGAGACGATCACCGTCGTATACGGCGCCTGAGTACCGCTAGCGCCCCAT
>JAFANN010000068.1 GCA_019232665.1 Caulobacteraceae bacterium
GAGACGCCGCCGGATCTGGCCGACCATGTGCGAGGCCTCCTGGTGGGCCGCCTGGGCGCGCGGAGGAACGAAGGCGTCCGTCCCCGGCATCGGGCAGGCCGCGCAATCGCCGATGGCGAACACATCGCGGTCGCGCGTTGTCTGCAAGGTCGGCAGGACCATGAGCTGGCCTCCGCGCGTCGTCTCCAGTCCGCCCAAACCGGCCAGGATAGCGGGACCCTTTACCCCCGCGGCCCACACCACGAGCTCCGAGGGAATGACCTCACCGCTCTCCAGCACGACGCCGTCGGCGCGGACGGCCGCAACCCGAGCGCCCACGCGGACATCGATTCCGAGATCCGCCAGCCGATCGCGGGCGGCGTCCGCCATCCGTTCGGGTAGCGCCGGCAGGATGCGGTCGGCGGCCTCCATCAGCACGATCCGCACGTCGCGGGCCGGGTCGATCCGGTCGAGACCGTAGCCGACGATCGCCCGCACCGTCCGATGCAGTTCGGCGGCCAGCTCGCTCCCGGTCGCCCCCGCGCCGATGATGGCGACAGTCAGCTGGCCGGGGCGGATCGGCCCTGCCTGGGCGTTCGCGCGCAGGCAGGCGTTGACCAGCCGCCGATGGAACCGCTCCGCCTGGTCGGGCGTGTCCAGCGGAACCGCATATTCGGCGACTCCAGGCGTGCCGAAGTCGTTGGTGACGCTTCCGATCGCCATCACCAGCGTATCGTAGGGAACGCTCTGCGACGGGGTGATTTCGCGCCCCTCCTCGTCGTGGGTCGCGCCCACCGCCAGGCGGCGGTTCTCCCGGTCGAGACCGGTCACCTGGCCGAGCACGAATCGGAATTTGTGCCACTGCGCCTGCGCGAGATAGTCGAGCTGGTGGTGCGAGCGCAGGAGACTTCCCGCCGCGACCTCATGCAGGAGCGGCTTCCACAGATGGGTGCGCTCGCAGTCGACCAGGGTCACTTGCGCCGCCCCGGAGCGGCCCAAGGTGTCACCCAGGCGTGTCACCAACTCCAGGCCGCCCGCGCCGCCTCCGACCACGACAATCCGATGAGCGCCTCGCGGCCCGCGTGTCGCGGCCATGCCCGCCTCCATCGGCGCTCGGGCGCCGAGCGTACAATCTAGCCAGTGCTTCCCCGTTCCAAAGACGATTTGCGCCCGAGCGCCATCGGTGACGGAGGATGAGCCAATCGGCGCCGCCGATGGGCGGCGAGCGGATTGCGCCGCTTTCGCGCGAGGCCGCCCTTCCCATATTCGTCACGCCGCCTCAGGCTCGCGTCGATAGGAGGCACGCCATGATCGTCGGACAGCAGCCGAGAGGGTCGCCGGGGCTCCTCATTATCTTCGTCGCGCTGCTCGCCGCGGCCTGGGTCGCCCGGGAGGCGACGCATCGGAACCCATCCGAGACAAAGGCCTCCAGCGTCGGACCGGGCGCGGCGCGGCCCCCATCCGTCATTGTCGGGGCGCCGCCCGAGTCACAGCCGCGTCGGCCCTGATCCCGCTGGCGCGCGGCGGCGCGCAGCACGGGAGGCGCACACGACCTACGAAAAAGATTGTGAAGCTCTGGCAGCCGGAGGCGATATCCGAACCTGTCCTTCCAACGGGGTAATGGCGCGTCTCGCGCCAAAACAGGCGCCTGTGCAGAGACGATTGGGTCCGCTATTTCCATTTTTCGGCGATTACTCGCAATCATCAAAGAAATTGCCCGGTTAAATAGCAGTTCAATTTCCGCAAGCCGTAACCGATAGCTTTTGACAGCCAAGGTCCAGATGCGGCTGAAGTATGGCGAAAGCCAATCGGGACAAGTCCACTATGTCCGTGCCGTATGATCTGAGCGCCGCAATCGAGAAGGCCCAGGCGGCCCGTCCGATGCGGACGGGCCGGCGCTCGCGCCACAACTTCCAGCGTGTTTCGCTGCTGCGCCCCCGGTGGGAGAACTGCGCCGTGATCGCCTCCGTCGCCGGGTTCTGGCTGATCGTCGGGATGGCCTTCATCAAATAGGATCGGCCGGCTCTCCGAATTTGACCGGCCCCCGGCGTTCCGTGGAACCCGATCGAGAACACCGCGAAAGGCCAGCTCCTCGCGCAAGGATTCCCGAGTCGCAGTCCAACCCTTCCCCCATTTTGATGGCCTCCGCGTGAAGTCTCACGAGGCGAAGTCGCCTGTCCGGACGATCCGGCAAGGATGTCGACCCAATTGGATCCTACGCTGGGTATTCGCCTGACAGAGTAATTCTGTGCGGTTTCGACAAAACATCGTTCAAATACGCGCGTTAGTGGACGCAACTTGTCGCGTTGCAGCGAACGTGCGGTTACGGGCAAATGCGGCCGGGCCAAGTTGTTTTTTGAGTACCGGCCCAGCGTTCGGCCCCGCCCCCTCCCCCGGAGGGCGGGGCTAGAACTCCCTTCCCCCAATCGCAAGCCATCGCGCCGGACGCATTCTGATGCGTGCGCCGTGCGCCTCGCCGCCCGTTCCCGGTAGAGCCCTGCGGGCGTCGCACCTGCTGCGCCGCGGCGAAAGATGGCGGTGACCTATCCCGGGCTCAAGGCCGTGGCCGCCCACAGGGGCGTCGCTCTCGCCGCGGTGGCGATGGACGCGGATGGGATCAGGCCCGACTTTTGCGGCGCCTGCCGTCGTCTGACGTTTTCCTTCAGCGCCCGCCGACCGCCGGACCATCGGACGATCACAATGATGTTGAAACAAAATTTAAAGAATCGGCTGGACTCGTAAACAACCAAAGGTTCACTATCGCACACTTCCGGCGGGGGCTCGGGGTGGGGTTTCCCTGGATCGAGAGGCGCCTTGACGGACCGAAAACCCGCCCGGGTGCGAGAGACCGCCTGACCGATACCTACCAGCCGCGGGGCGTACTCGTGGTGTGCGGACGCGCTTGGCCAGCGGCCTCAAGTAAGAGTGAGGCTTTCCTGTGCTCGATCCCAATTCCACTCAAGCCGCAGCCGCCCGTCTTGCGGCGCAATCGGACGCCGTCGCCCGTCTGGCGAAGGACAGCGGCGCGTTCGCCGCCACAGTCGCCGCCTTCGAGGCCGAGGATGGCGAGGCCGTCCGTTGGATCCTCGACCGTCTCGAGCTCTTCCCATTCTGCGAGCTCATTTGCGAGTGGCTGCGCATCAAGCTCTGCGTTCTGCGCTGCATCGAGATCTGCGGGCCGCCGCGGATCGAGGATGAGCTCCCAAGTCTTCCCGACTTCGCGCGCGAACTCGCCCAGCTCGGCCGCCACGACACGCTGCTGCGCGACCTCGTCGATGCGGTGGATTGCGGCGCCTCGGAGGCCTACCACGCCCTGTTGCGGGAGCATGGCCTCGAGCGGTTCTGTCACCTCTTCTGCCGGTGGATCTGCTCGGTCCGTTACGAGCGGATATGTCGGCTGGTCTGCATCCCGATCCCCGAGCCGCTGATCGACCCGGCGGCGGCCGCGGTCGCCGAGGCGCGGAGTCTGGAGAAGCTCGTCTCCGGCGACACCCTCGCGCGCCTCTCCGAGGCCGTCATCGGCCTCCTGTGCGAGGAGGCCCAGAGCGCGATCAACGACGGCGGCTTCCAGGGAGAGTGCGAGATCATCTGCCGCCTCATCTGCGTCTGGCGGATTACCTGGGTGTGCCGCGAGCTCTGCCGTCGCCCGCCCATTATCCTGACAGGGGTGCTGGCGACCGAGGAGGCGCGGGAATTCGCCCTCGCCTCCCGCGCCCTCTCCGCCCAGCCGCGCGTGGCCGCATCCCTGGTCGACGCCGTCGCCCGCAATGACGCCCAGGCCTACGGCGCCTTGATCGCGCGCATCGGCTTCGAGCCGTACTGCTGGCAGGTCTGCAGCTGGGTCGGCTCGCTGATCTGCTTCGAATTCTGCCTGTGCGTCTGCCCCAATCCGCAGGTGCAGCCGCCCGAGTGGACCAACATCGGCTACATCCTTGTCGATTCCGACATCGACGCCACAGGCAAGACGACCACCTCACGCAGTGGCGCGGGGGGTGTCGGCTACGCCTTCTTCGACAGCCTGCAGCTGACCGGCTTCATTTCGGCGACATCCAACATCGTCCCCGGCGCGCCGATGATGTACCGGTTCCTGTATTCCCTGAATGGCGGACCGACGACGCCGGTCGTCGACGGCATGCTGGATCACAACCCATTCCAGGTGGCGGGCCTGCCCACGCAGCTCTGGCCGGAAAAGGATGGCGCGGGCAACGCCACCTCGACCAGCACCCTGACGCCGGGCGGCGCGGTGTTCGTGTCCAACAGCGGAGACGTGCCGTTTCCGGTCACCACCCCGCCGGCGGTCCGTCCGCCGCCCGCGCCGGGCAACCCGTGGTATCCGCCGCAGGTCTTTGTCTGGCCGGACGCCGCGACCGGCTGGACGCTGGTGTTCCAGAACACTTATGCGGGATTCTACACCGGCTTCATGGACCTCGAGAGCGAGACCATTGTCGCCGCCCAGAACCCGAACGTCGGCTACCCTCTCGCGGATATCGGCAGCGCGATCCCAGCGAGCGCCACCCTCAACGGGTCCAACGTGGTGCTGACGTTCGAGGCCAGCCGCACCACCACCCCGTCACCGCCCGACTACCAGCAGGCGCCCGTGCTCATTCGCGTGAACAACAACACCGAGGTCAACGAGCTGTATTTCCAGCAGTTCTTCGGCCCGGATGGCTGCTGCACGCCGATCTCTTCGGAACTGAACGTCCTCTTCGACGCGGATCACGAGGAGATGGGATCGTTTTCGATCGTCGTCACGAGCTGCGCCCTGTCTTCGCCGATCACCCTGTGGCCTGCCTCACCGATTCCGACGGTCACGACGGGCCCGCGCGGAGGCTTTGGATCGATCCCGTTGGATACCAGCACATTCTCGGCATGTTCCTATACAGTCACCCAGACGACGGTCCCGCTTCTCACCACCGGCATCGTCAACCGCTCGGCGTGGCCCAATTCGCTCACCTTCTGCATCTGCGGGCCCTGAGCGGAAACGGGAGAGGCCATGGCGCAGCCCGGCGAATTCGCTATCCGGTTCATCCTGGCGGCGCTGGCGATCTGGCGAGTGACCCATCTCCTCGCGGCGGAAGACGGCCCAGGCGCGGTCATCTTCCGCCTTCGGCGGACACTCGGCTCGGGCTGGCTCGGCGACCTTGCGGACTGCTTCAACTGCCTGAGCCTGTTCGTGGCCGCCCCGGCTGCGTTCTTCGTATCGCAGCAGCCGCTCGTCTGGGTCGTCGCATGGCTGGCCCTCTCGGGCGCCGCCTGTCTGCTCGAAAGACTGGGCCAGGCTTCCCCGCTTGTGGACCCGTTCGCCCAACCCCTGGAAGGAGAGGCCGATGTGCTGCGGTTCGAGACGCGCGACGCTCCGTCCGCCCCCGATGCGGACCCACGCCCCGCGCGCCGCCGCTGATCCGCCTCCCGGGCCAGCCCCAGACCCGGCCGCGCCTCTCGTGGGCCTGGCGACCCTGCGCTACCTGCAGTCGGCGCCGATCAGGGTCGTCGGGCCGGCGACAGGCCGCGCCTACGCCTTCTCCGGTTCGAGGCCCATCCAGATGGTGGATCCCCGCGACGCCGAGATCCTCGGTCGCGCTGCACTCTTCCAGCGGGGCTGAGCCCCTCTGAGGTCGTCCCCCGCGCCTATTGACCGATACATATCTGTCTGGTTATGAATTTACCCATAGCCGAGAGGTTATCGATTTCACGTGCCCGACGCTCACGACGTGCTTTTCCGAACCCTGGCCGATCCGACGCGTCGGGCGATCTTCGAGCGGCTGTGCCGGGAAGGAGAACAGACGGTCGGCGCGCTGACAGCTCTCGCCGGAGTGTCCCAGCCGGCGGTGTCGAAGCATCTGGGCGTGTTGAAGCATGCGGGCCTCGTCCTGGACCGACACGAGGGCCGTCAGACACACTACCGCGCTCAAATCGGCGCCCTGGCTCCGCTGGTCGATTGGACAGGCCGGATGAGCGGCTTCTGGCAGGACCGGTTCGACGATCTCGAAGATCTGCTCAAGAGGATGGACCAATGACCAACTCCACGACCGAGAAACTGTCGGTGGTCGTCGAGCGGGAGGTTCCTTTCCCGCCCGAGAAGATCTGGCGGGCGCTCACCCAGCCGCACCTGCTCGAGGGGTGGCTGATGAAGAACGACTTCAGCCCCGTTGTGGGTCACCGTTTCAGGTTCAGCGCAGACTGGGGCTCGGTCGATTGCCAGGTCCTTGCGGTCGAACCGAACAGGACCTTGTCCTACACCTGGGGCGCGTTCGGGTTGGGGAGCGTAGTGACCTGGACCCTCTCGCCGACGAGCACGGGCACGCATCTGCGGATGGAGCAGGCCGGCTTCCCGGCGGACATGCCACAGGCCTACCACGGGGCCCGAGCCGGCTGGCCGCGTTTCCTGGACAGCCTCGAGAAGGTCTTGGCCAAGCTAGATTGAGCTTCAGAACCCCGGCATTCAGCGGCAGCGGGCAACGAGGGACATGACGAGCCGGTCTATTGTCCGATGGCTTCACATCGCCCTCGCCGTGCCGATCATCGGCTACATCTATAGCCCGTTTGAGGTGATCCCGGACTACGCCCCGGCTACCCGGTTCGTCTTCCTGCCGGCCATGCTGCTTTCGGGTCTTTGGATGTGGAAAGGCCACCTGCTCCGACGGCTTGTGTCGAAGCGCGCGGCGACCAAGCGAGAGGGACCAGTATGACCACGAGCGGCGCGGCCGAGGCCAGGACTCCCTCCCAACTCATCGACGCGAGGATCGCGGAACTCCACGACTGGCGGGGGGAAACGCTTGGCCGCCTCCGCGCCCTGATCAGGCAAGCCGATCCCGGCGTGGTCGAGGAGTGGAAGTGGAGAGGCGTACCGGTGTGGTCGCACGCCGGCATCATCTGCACGGGCGAGACCTACAAGGCCGTGGTGAAGATGACCTTCGCCAAGGGTGCGGCGCTTGAGGATCCTTCCGGGCTGTTCAACTCCAGCCTCGAGGGCAATACGCGGCGCGCGATCGACTTTCGCGAGGGCGACAAGATCGACGAGGCGGCGCTCACCGCCCTGATCCGCGCTGCAGTGGCCCTGAACACGGCGAAATCGTCCCGCTAACCGACGCACGCGAGTCCCCTCGAAGCCGCGGAGAGGCGGCGCCGAACGATCGGCTTGCGAGGAATCGACCGCGGGAGGGCGCGGCTTTAGTGAAGTCGCGAGGATCCTGGCCCGTAGAACCCAGGCGGGGGCGCGTCGGGAGCGGCGTCCTCATCCATCACCACGCCAAAACTCGAGGCGCGCGGCGCGGCGAAGATGCGGTCGGGTCCACGCCAGACTTCGCCGGCGTTCCGTCCCGCAAGATCGAGCATGGAGGCGATGGCCTCGTCAGCCGTGGCGCACCACACCTCCTCAAGGTCCGTCACGCCGCTTGGCTGATCGGACAAGTACACTCTATAGCGTTGCATCAGGTTGCCCCTGCCTACGTCTTGGAGGTAGTTAACCCTTTCTCAGCAATCTTGCCTAAGCGAATCAGTCGCCTTGGCGCGAATCTGACTAAAGTTAATATTCAAATTTTAAAATAAATTCTCCGCAACGACTTTCCGACGCATCCGCGCTTTGCGGGTTTCGTCAGGTCAGATCGCCTTCAGCGCACGAAACTGGCCCCGTTCACGTCCAGCACTGCGCCGGTCATGGAGGCCGGGGCGTCGAGCGCCAGATAGGTGGCGACGCTCGCCACCTCCTCGGGCTGCGCCACTCGGCCCAGTGGAATGTCCGCCAGCAGTTTCTCCCCGCCGCGTGAGGCCACGTAGTCCTCCGCCATCCCCGTCATCACGAAGCCCGGGCAGACGGCGAAGGCCAGGATCCCCTCGCCTGCATAGCCGCGGGCGATCGACTTGGTCATGCCCACCATGCCCGCCTTTGACGCCGCGTAGTGCCAATGCGCCGGCGAATCCCCGCGATAGGCCGCGCGGCTGGCGACGTTCACGATCCGGCCGCCCGACTTCCGCGCGCGCCAGTGGAGAACGGCCCGCCGGCAGAGATCCGCGGAGGCCTGCAGGTTGATCTGCATCGTCCGCCCCCAGGCGCCCTGCCAGGCGTCGAGGGGAGATTCCGGCGCGATGGGCTCGAACACGCCGGCATTGTTGATCAGGACGTCGATCTGGCCGTCCAGCCGCTCGAGCGCGCGATCCCACAGGGCGTCGGCCGCGCCGGAGTCCTCGAGGTCCGCTCCGATTACATCCGGACCATCGTGGCGCGCATGACCAACGACCTGCGCCCCGCGGGCGCTCAGCGAGTCGAAGACCGCGCGACCGATGCCGCGGGACGAACCGGTGACAAGGATGTGCGGAGGCGAGGACATGGACGCCTCCTATCGTCCTTGCGCCACGTCATCCAGCGCTCGCGGCCGATCCCCCAAAAGGCCTCGGGCGCCGGTGGGCCGGCCCGCGCGTTGCTTCCGATCAAGGCCCGCGTTCCCGCTTTGCAGGACAAGGCGCCATGGTCGGATATTCGACGCTGTTTCGGGATCGCGCCGACGCCGGGCGGCGCCTCGCCCCCAAGGTCGCCGCCCTCGGCCTGATATCGCCTGTGGTCTACGCCCTGCCGCGCGGCGGGGCGCCGGTGGCCGCGGAAGTGGCCCGGGCGCTCGACGCGCCCCTCGACCTGCTTCTGGCGCGGAAGATCGGCGCTCCCGGGGCGCCGGAACTTGCCCTCGGAGCCGTGGTCGACGGAGATTCGCCCCAGCTCATCGTCAACGACGACATCCGTGAGATCACCGGAGCCAGCCCCGAGTTCCTGGAGGCCGCGCGCCAGCGAGAGTTGCAGGAGATCCGCCGGCGTCGAACCGAATGGCTTGGCGGGCGCGCGCCAGTGAGCCCGCGCGGTCGCGCGGCGGTGGTTGTGGACGACGGTCTGGCGACCGGCGCGACGGCCAAGGCCGCTCTTCGGGCGCTGCGCTCCCAGGGAGCGGCCCGAACCGTTCTGGCGACGCCTGTTGCGCCCGTCGAGACACTGGCCGCCATGCGCGCCGAAGCCGACGACGTGGTGTGCCTGGCGCCCGTGGAGCGGTTCCGGGGCGTGGGAGCGTTCTACGACGACTTCCACCAGCTCACCGACGAGGAGACGCTCAGCTGTCTGCGCGCCGCTTCGTCGACAGCGGAGGCTAAGTCCTCCCGGTGGGGGCAAGCGACACCGTCGAAGACGGGAATGGTAGAACGGATGGAAGTCGCGGCCGAACACCTCCCCGAAATCGACGATCCCGCGTTCGCCGCCGCTTTTGACCGTTACGCAGACCGACGCATCATCCTCCTGGGCGAAGCGACCCACGGGACCAGCGAGTTCTACCGAGCTCGCGCGGCCATCACCGAGCGCCTGATCACGCAGCACGGATTCCGCGTCGTGGCGGTCGAGGCGGATTGGCCGGACGCCGCGGCGATCGACCGACATGTCCGGCTCAAGCCGCACCGACAGATGGAGACGAAGCCGTTCAGCCGGTTCCCCACCTGGATGTGGCGCAACGCGGAGGTGGACCCGTTCATCAGCCGGCTCAGGACCCGCAACGCCGGCGTTCCCAGCGAGGGCCGCGCGGCGTTCTACGGCCTCGACCTCTACAACATGCGCGGCGCCATGGCCGCCGTGCTCGAGTACCTCGACAAGGCGGATCCGGAAGCCGCCGCTCAGGCGCGCGAGCGCTACGCCTGCCTCTCGCCATGGGCGGCCGAACCGGCGGCGTACGGGATGGACGCCCTGCGACGGGGAATCGCCCTGTGCGAACACGGTGTCGCGGCCACGCTGCGGGAAATGGCTTCGCGCGGGCTCGAGCACGCAGGTCATGACGGCGAACTGCTGTTCGACGCCACCGAGAACGCCCGGCTCGTCGCCGACGCGGAACGCTACTACCGCGCGATGTACTTCGGTTCGCGCGAGTCCTGGAATTTGCGCGACCGGCACATGTTCGAGACCCTGCAGCGGATCCTGCAGGCCCGTGGACCCGCGTCGCGCGCGGTGGTGTGGGCGCACAACTCCCACATCGGCGACGCCCGCTTCACCGACATGGGCGCAGAGCGCGGCGAGTTGAACCTGGGCCAGCTATGCCGCGAGGCCTATGGCGACCAGGCCGCCCTGATCGGATTTGCCGGCGACTCCGGTACGGTCTTCGCCGCCGACGAGTGGGACGAGCCGGGACGGGTGATGAACCTGACGCCCGCGCGGGCGGATAGCTACGAGGCCCTTTGCCACGAGACTGGGATCGATCGCTTCCTCGTGGACCTGCGCCACGGCCAGAACGAAACCCTGCGGCGCGAGCTTCGCGAGCCGAAGCTCGAACGTTTCATCGGCGTGATCTATCGGCCGGCGACCGAGCTGCTCAGCCACTATGGGCGTTGCTCGCTCCCCGACCAGTTCGACGGATTCGTCTGGTTCGACCGCACCTTAGCCATAGCGCCACTGACGACTTCGGTGCGGCCAGGAGAGGAAGAGACCTACCCGTTCGGCCTCTAAGGCGAAGCTGGCTGCGGCTCGCGCGCGCACCTGTCATTAATCCGTCATCGGATCAAAACGCTGTGATATTTGCTGGAACGAGCGCCGACTCATGGCACTTATAATGCAACTGGGGGACTGACAGGCGTGGAGATGCGGGCATCAAGACGCATCGGTGGGGAAGGGAGTTGCGCGACGGGGGTGCAGTACGCGGCCTTGCCGTATCGCATGAAAGATCGGGTGGAGGTGCTGCTGCTCACCTCCCGCGAGACTGGAAGGTGGGTCCTGCCGAAGGGCTGGCCCATGGCCGGGAAATCGCCCCGCGCAGCCGCCAAGCGCGAGGCGCTCGAGGAGGCGGGGATCGTCGGCCGGATATGCAAGCGGCCAATCGGCGAATTCCACTATGACAAGCGCCTGTCCGACGGCGGCCTCGTGACCTGCAAGGTGGTCGTCTATCCCCTGGCGGTGGAACGGCAGCGCAAGCGGTGGCCCGAACAGGCCCAGCGGACGACCGGCTGGTTTACGCCGGATGAGGCCGCCCGGGCCGTCGTCGAGCCGGAATTGGCCATGCTACTCCATGAGTTCGCACCACCGGCCAAGGACAAGCCCGCCAAGCGATGAGCTGACGGTGGACGGCTCAGGTGATCCGCTTGGGCGAGATCGGATCGCTGGCGGGGAAGGTTTCCTGCACCGCCTCGTCGATCAACTTCTCCTGCCGCTCGGACAGGTCTTCGCCAGGCTTCAAATCTCCCGGGGCGCACTCGGCTGCGCGATCCGCATGCGACTGCGGCGAGCTTGCGCGATCGTCCGTCGCCTTGTCCTGGTCCCGCTTGCTGCTCATCGGGGAATTCCCTTCACCTCCGCGGAGGCGCGCGAGGGCGGGTTCCACCCTCGCGCTGGCCCTGCTCAAGCCGTCTGTCGCTGGCGGCGCACCAGTCCCGCGTAGTCGTCCATCAGCGACAGCGAGATGTTGCCGGGCGTGAAGCGGTGTTCGCCCACCTGCGCCACGGGAGTCACCTCCGCCGCCGTTCCGACAATGAAGCACTCTGAGAAGGTTGCCAGTTCCTCGGGACGAATATGGCGCTCCTGGATCTCGAAACCGCGCCCACGCGCAATCTCCATCACGGAACGACGTGTGATCCCGTCCAGGAAGCAGTCGGGAGTGGGCGTGTGCAGGACGCCGTCGCGCACGAAAAAGACGTTGGCCCCGGTCGCCTCGGCGACGTAGCCGCGCCAGTCGAGCATGAGAGCGTCGGCGAAGCCTTCTCGTTCGGCGGCGTGCTTGGAGATCGTGCAGATCATGTACAGCCCCGCGGCCTTCGACGCCGTCGGGGCGGTCTCCGGCGAAGGACGACGGTATTTGGCCCAGGTCAGACGGACGCCCTTGGCCTTCTGTTGCGGATCGAAATAGCTCGGCCATTCCCAGACGGCGATCGCGACGTGGATCTTGGAATCGTGGGCCGCCACGCCCATTACCTCGGAGCCGCGCCAGGCGATCGGCCGGATGTAGCAATCCTCCAGGCCGTTGCGCTCGCAGGTCTGCTTGCACGCCTGATCGATCTCTGCGAGCGTGTAGGGGATCTCGAAGTCCAGGATCTCGGCGGACTGGAACAGCCGGCGGGTATGTTCGCCCAAGCGATAGATCTCCCCAGCGTACATCCGCTCGCCCTCGAATACGGCCGAAGCGTAGTGCAGACCATGCGTGAGGACATGGATCTTGGCCTCGCGCCACGGGACGAAGCGCCCGTCGAACCAGATCCAGCCATCTCGATCGTCGTAGGGAATTAGAGCCATTGCGGAATAAGCCTCTGGCGGGGTCCTTGGGCGAGCCGCCCTTCACAGAAAGACGAGCCTTAGACGCCCAGGGTTCCAGTCCGTCAAACGAAATGGCCCGCGCTCCGAGCGGCGAGCCGCGACACCTGCTGGTGGTCGACGACGATGACCGTCTGCGCGACCTGCTCAAGGAATTCCTGTCGGACCGTGGCTTTCGGGTCAGCACCGCGCGCGATGCGGCCGCCGCCCGACGACTGATCGAGGCGCTCCGCTTCGACCTGCTCGTCCTGGACGTGATGATGCCCGGAGAGGACGGCCTTTCCCTCACGCGCTGGCTTCGCGGTCGCGCCGGGGCGGCGGGGACCGCGCCCGTTCTCATCCTCACCGCACGGGGTGATCCTGAGGCCCGCATCGAGGGCCTGCGTCACGGCGCCGACGATTACCTGGCCAAGCCGTTCGAGCCCGAGGAGCTCGTGCTTCGGATCGGAGCGATCCTGCGGCGGTCAGCGCCGGCGTCGGTGGACGGGCCGGTGCGTCTGGGACGCTGTCTCTTCGACGTGACTCGGGGCGAACTGACCGCCGATGGCGAGGCCATCCGGCTCACCGAAAGCGAGACCAATCTGCTGCGCGCGCTAGCCCGTTCCGCCCATGGAGCCGTGGACCGTTTCGAGCTAGCCGGCGGATCGGGCGATCCTAGCGGCCGGGCGATCGACATCCAGGTCACGCGCCTCAGGCGCAAAATCGAGGCCGATCCGGCCAATCCGCGGTACCTGCGTACGGTGCGCGGCCGCGGCTATATGCTCACCCCCGACTGATGCGGCTTCCAAAGCCCTGGCCCAGGTTCCTGTGGCGGCGAGTCAAGCGCCTGACGCCAACCTCCCTGTTCGGCCGAAGCCTGCTGATCATCGTCCTGCCGGTGGCTCTGATGCAGATCGTCGTCACCTGGATCTTCTTCGACGCCCATTGGCAGACGGTGAACAGCCATCTCGCCGAGGGCCTCGCCGGCGACGTCGCCTACGTCCTGCAGAGCTACGAAGAGGACCCCTCTCCCGCCAACTTCGCCAAGATCGTCCGGCGGGCGCAGGAGAACCTGGACCTGTCGATCCAGTTCGAACCCGAGGCGATCCTGCCGCACGGAAAGCGCCCGAGCCTCTTCATCACCGTCGACCGCTCGTTGCAGCGGGCGCTGGCCGAACGGGTCGACGAGCCCTTCTGGTTCGATACTGGCCGCTATCCCGCCTATGTCGATGTCCGCGTGAAAGTGCCGGGCGGCGTGCTGCGGATGATCGCGCCCAAGGACCGCGTCTTCGCCACGCGCGGCCAGATCTTCGTGCTCTGGCTCACCGTGGCCACCGTCCTGCTGACCGGCGTCTCCATCCTCTTCATCCGCAATCAGGTGCGGGCGATCGAGCGGCTCGCCGCCGCGGCGGACGCGTTTGGGCGGGGCGTGGACGTCGCCTTCCGGCCGCACGGCGCGCGCGAGGTGCGGCTCGCGGCGAGGGCCTTCCTCTCCATGAAGGCGCGCATCCAGCGGCACGTGGAGCAGCGGACCGTGCTGCTGGCCTCGGTCAGCCATGATTTGCGCACCCCGCTGACCCGGCTGAAGCTCCAGTTGGCCCTTGCGGGCAAAAACGCGCGCACCGAGGCGATGAAGACCGACGTCGCCGAGATGGAGCACATGATCGACGAGTACCTGGCCTTCGCCCGTGGCGAGGGACAGGAGGGCGTGGAGAGCGTCTGCCTGGCCGAACTGATCCGCTCGGTGGGCGACGACGCCGCGCGCGCAGGCGCTGAGGTGAACCTCAACGCGGACCCCGACCTGCGCGTGCTGGCGCGCCCTGGCGCGATCCGGCGCGCGCTTTCCAACCTCATCATGAATGCCGCCATGCACGGCGCGCAGGTGGAAGTGACGGCGCGGCCCCTGCCTAACGGGGGGGTGGAGATCCTCGTCGAGGACGATGGTCCAGGAATACCGCCGGAGCGTTTCGAGGAAGCGTTTACGCCCTTCTCGCGCCTGGACGAGGCGCGCAACCTGAACAACGCCAAGGGCGTTGGCCTTGGCCTCGCCATCGCCCGCGACGTCGCCCGCGGACACGGTGGCGACATCTTTCTCGGGCGCTCCCCGCTCGGCGGCCTGTGCGCTACCATGCGACTTCCATGAGGACGACCCCATGATCCTGCGTGCGGGCCGACCCAGCGACGCCGAATCTGTCCTTGCGGTCGTCGAAGCCGCATTCGGCGCGCGCGCCGAGGCGGAGCTCGTCGCAGGCCTCATCACCGCAGGGGACGACGAGATCTCCCTTGTCGCGCAGTCGGAGGGTCGAGTGGTCGGTCACGTGCTCCTCTCGCGGATGCGGGCGCCGTTCCGCTCGCTCGCCCTCGCTCCGGTATCGGTCGCACCCGCGCATCAGGGGCGCGGCGTCGGCTCCGCCCTCGTGCGCGAGGCCATCGACCGCGCCCGCAAGGCTGGGTGGTTGGCGATCTTCGTCCTCGGCGCGCCGGCCTATTACACGCGTTTCGGCTTCGACCTCGCCCTCGCGGGCGGGTTCACCTCACCCTACGCCGGCCCCCACTTCATGGCCCTGGCCCTGCAGGGGCCATTGCCCCAACTCATTGGCGACCTCCGCCACGCCCCAGCGTTCGCTACGCTGGACGAAGCGCACGGCTAGGCCGGCCCGGAGCGCCCGGCTCAACCCTCCCGCGGTTCCACCATCACTTCGGTCGTCACCGAGTTGGCGATGAAGCATAGCTCGTGCGCGCGGTGGTGCAGGTTGGCGAGCTCCTCGGCGGTCGGCGTCTTGTCGCCGGCGAACACGATCCTCGGGCCTAGGACGACGCGGGTCATCGCCAGGCGGCCGCGCCCCACGCGCGCCAGAGTGCCGACAGCGTCATCCTCGTAGGACGCCACGGCGAAGCCAGCCTGCTTCGCCAGGTCCAGGAACCAGAGCATGTGGCAGGCGGACAGGGCGGCGGTGAACGCAGCTTCTGGATCGACGGCGGCGGTGCGCGACCAGGGCGCGGGCACGATCAAAGGCGAGGGCGTTCCAGGAACCTCCAGACCGTCCTCAAATCCCAGCGTGTGGGCGCGGCTGTATCGGCCCGCAACAAAGGCCTTCGCGTCCTCCGCGAGGCGCCAGACCACCCGTGCGCGGTGCTCGCTCACAGGGTGCGCGCGATCAGGACCTTCATGATCTCGTTCGCCCCGCCGTAGATCCGTTGCACCCGGCTGTCCCGGTACATGCGCGAGATCGGATACTCGTCCATGTAGCCCCAGCCGCCGAAGAGCTGGAGGCATTCGTCGATGATCTTGTTCTCCAGGTCGCTGACCCAGTACTTGGCCATGGAGGCCTTGGTCGCATCGAGCTTGCCCTGCAGGTGCTGCTCGATCAGCCAGTAAACGAAGACCTTGGCCACGGTCGCCTCGGTCTTGCACTCGGCGAGCTTGAACTGGGTGTTCTGGAAATCGATCAGGCGTTTGCCGAAGGCTTCGCGCTGCTTGACGTGGTCGATGGTGAGGGCCAGCGCCCGCTCGATCGCCCCCATGCCCTGGACGGCGATGTTCAGTCGCTCCTGCGGCAACTGGTTCATCAGCTGGAAGAAGCCCTGGCCCTCGTCGCCGCCGAGCAGGTTCTCGGCCGGAACGCGCGCCTCGTCGAAGAACAGTTCGGAGGTGTCCTGCGCCTCCAGGCCGAGCTTGTGGAGGTTGCGCCCGCGCGAGAAGCCGGGGGTCTTCTCTGTCTCGACGACGATCAGCGAGACGCCCCGCGCACCCTGCGAGGGGTCGGTCTTGGCCACGACGCAGATCAGGTTGGCGGTCTGGCCGTTGGTGATGAAGGTCTTCTGGCCGCTGATGACATAGTCGCCGCCGTCTTTGCGAGCGACCGTGCGGACGCCTTGAAGATCGGAGCCTGCCCCCGGTTCGGTCATCGCGATGGCGGTGACGTACTGGCCCGTGCAGATGCCCGGCAGCCACCGGTCCTTCTGCTCGGGCGTACCGTAGTGGACGATGTACGGGGCGACGATGGCGTTGTGCAGGGAGATACCGAAACCGTCGACGCCCTTGGCCGCCAGCGCCTCCATGAGGATGACCTCATGGCGATAGTCGCCTCCAGCGCCGCCGTACGCCTCCGGAACGCTCAGACCGAGGAGCCCGGCCTCTCCGGCGCGCAACCACATCTCGCGATCGACAATGCCGTTCTCCCGCCAGCGGGCCACGGTCTCCGGCGGCGCGTGTTCGTCGAAAAAGCGGTCGACCGCCGCGGCGAAGATGTTGAGATCCTCCTCCGCGAGGAACGCAGGACGCTCGACATCGAGCACCGGGCGGTCGGCGCCGTCACGCATGGCGGGGACTTGCCAGCCTTCGATCCGTGGACGAGCGGCCGGAGGGCGGGGGAGGCGCCATCTCCGCAGCCGAAACGAGCAGATCGGGGGCGGATTTCTCGAGGAAGGCCTCGAGCCTGGCGCAGGCTTGTCGAAGCTCGGCGAGATGCTCGTCGATATCCGCCCTCTGCTGTTCGAACGCGACGATCCGCTCGCGGAATTTGCGCAGCGCCTTGGCGTTCTGGGCGGCTCCGCCGTCGCCCTTGCCATAGAGTTGGAGGATCTCCCGGATCTCCGCCAGGGAGAGGCCCACTCGCTTTCCGCGCAGGATCAATTGCAGTCGCGCGCGGTCCTTGTAGGAATAGATTCGGTTCAGGCCCTGACGCGCCGGCGAGAGCAAGCCCTTGTCTTCATAGAATCTGAGGGCTCGCGGGGTGCATTTGAATTCGAGGCACAATTGTCGAATTGTGAAGGTCCGCTCGGGGCGTCTAAGCTCCGCAGCCATGTCGTCTCCCTTTCTCCTCCCACCGGCTTGAGAGCCGGACCGCGCGGTCATGATTGCCACGTTTTGTCGGTCCTGAAACGTTACGCTCGGCTGACGTAAACGTCAACGCGCCCCGATGCGAAATTTATAACGCGTCCTGAGTCCGGCGGGGCATGGCGGGGCGTCTTTTCGTTCTTCCCTGGCAGAGCTAGATTCGAGCCCAGAAAGCAGGGAGAACTGTAGGTGCGCTTCATCGTCCAGGCTCTCGCTGCGGCGATCGGCTTCTGGGTCGCCTCGCGAATCGTGCCCGGCGTTCACGCCCGAGGCCTTGGCAGCCTTGTGGCGGCCGGCGTGATCCTTGGCGTCATCAACGTCCTCGTGCGGCCGATCCTGATCCTGCTGACGATCCCCTTGACCTTGCTCACTCTGGGGCTGTTCCTCTTTGTCGTGAACGGCATAACGGTCTGGATCACGGCCGCCTTCCTCAAGGGCGTCGACGTCGACGGCCTGTGGCCGGCGATCCTCGCCTCCATCGTGATCACCGTGATCAGCTGGGTGGCGCGCGCGGTCTTCGACATAGCCTGAGATCTGGACCTCTTCTCTGGGCGACGAGCGCAACCCACATTCCATGTTGAAGGGACGAACGCGCTTCGAACTGCGAGACCGCACGATGAAGAACTTGCTTCAGACGACTGCCGTCGCCCTAGCCGCAATCACCGCCGCCAGCGCCGTCGCCGCCCAGGACGTTCCTGCCGATCACGCGAAGACGGCCCGTGAAACTACGCCATGCTTCTACATTACCCAGTGGCGAGGCTGGAAAGCGCCCAACGATCACACGATCTATCTCGGCGTGAACTTTCGCGACGTCTACGAAGTCCAGATCACCGGCAGCTCCCCCCTCCTTCAGGACACAACCTCGCGGATCGTCTCGGTGACCCGGGGGCCGGAAACAGTCTGCAATCCGGTGGACCTCCAGCTCACCATTTCCCAGACGCCGTATGGGGTCCAAGAACCCCTGATCGTTAGGTCGCTGGTCAAACTCACGCCGGAGCAGGTGAAGGCGATCCCGAAGAAATACCTGCCTTACTAACGCGCCTCAGTTCTCCTTTGCGCCGGGCCGAGGAGAACACCCCTTCAAGCGCAGTCTCTCGCACCCCACATCCTTTCCCGAAGGGACGACCGGCTTTCGCGAGATGACGTCATGAGTACAACCCTTCCCACCGCGCTCCTGGCCTTGGCCGCTGTCGCTGCCGCCGGAGGCGCCGCCGCCGGTCCCCATCAGACTGGCCCCGACAACGCGCCATGCTTCCTCCTGAGACAATGGCAGGGCGTGACCTGGCCCAACGAGCATACGCTCTACCTCGGCGTGAACTACAAGCAGGTGTATGAGGTGACGCTCGACAGCAACTACCGACAGCTGAACGATCCTCTCGCCCGCGTCATCTTCCGGACTTCGGCGCCGTCGAGCATCTGCTCGGCTCGTGATCTTCAGTTGGACGTCCGCGTGCCTCCCAATATCCAGGAGGGCCTGGTCGCCACCTCGATGGTCAAGCTGACCCCCGAGCAGGTGAAGGCGATTCCGCCCAAGTACATCCCCAACTGGTAGGCCTCAGAGGGCGTCGTCCGCGCCCGTGAAACGAAGCCAGACGATCATGGCCAGACCGGCAAGAACCAGGCCGGAGCCGAGCCACAGGACTCCGCGGACAGGGCCGTCGCCGATGATCAGCGAAGACAGAAGCGGGCCGACGGCTCCTCCTAGCAGTTGCGCGGCGCCGGTCTGAACGGCGGCCCGTCTGCTTCTGTCTGCGGCGATGGTCATTGGGGCGATGAAGGGCGCCAGAACGAGACTCACCACCCCCGAGAAGACGTTGTCGGCGACGAAGAGCCAGGGGGGGACGTCGAGGCCCATGATCGTCCAGATCACCAGGGTCAAGGCCGTGCCGACAATGAATACGAGCAGATAGCGGACGCGCCCGGCCATCACCGTCGCCAAGGCTCCCCCAGCCACCTGTCCGACGAGGGACATCCAGAGCGCCGTACGCGCGACCCCAGCGTCCAGGCCGGCGGCGTGCGCCAGCGGCTGAAGGTAGACGCCGACCGCCCCGCCGCCGGCGACGAAGACCACCGTGGCCGCCAGGGCGGCCCATCCCCGGGGCGGCGGGGCGCCGTGCTCGCCCGGCTGTGTCGGTAGGGGCTCGTACGCCCGAGGGTTCGTCAGGGCGGGAATGACGCCGGCGAGGCTCACCAGGGCCAGGGCGACAAAGGCGCCGTCGGCCCCGAATTGGGGAAGGACGTAAATAGCCAGGACGAACGCCAGCGCCAGTTGCGCCGCCGTCTGGATGGTGAAGAAGACCCCTCCCCAGCGCTCGGGTGTCGAGGTGCGCACGATGAAGCCGATGGTGATCCACAGTAGGACACCCTCGATGGCGCCGGCGACGCCCCGTAGGGCCAGGAGGCCTGCGCCATGCGCGCCCATCCCGGCGACATCCACGGCGGCCAGTGTCAGGGAAGCGGCCACCCCGATGAGCCGGAGCCGCGCAGGCCGGTGGGCCAGACCGCAGAGACCGGTCGACACCCCCATGGAGAGCAGTTCGAGCATCGCCGACAGGCCGATCTGGCTCTCCGTCAATCGATGCTCGTCGGCGAGGGCGCCGAGCAGGGCCGGCAGCACGCCGAGCACGAGCAGGGAATTGACTCCTACGGTCAGCGCGGATGCGGCTTCGAGAGGGCTGAACTCTGGGCCTACGACCTCGTGTACGACATGCGTGTGCGCAGGCGGGTCGTCGGTCTTCACATCAGCCATCGCTCGCCTTTCGATCCACAGTGGGGTCGATGGGGTGTATGCGTCATGTACGATGCGCGCCAATACTTCTGCTCCCGACGTCGACCCTTCGGGCGCCGCCGACGCCTTCGCGGTGAGACTGGAGACCGAGGGTCTCGTTCTCCTCGAGGGGCGAAGCTTCTCCCTGACGTCCGCCGAAGCGGATCTGCTCGACCCCAGCCACGGCGACGGGCGCGCCAAGAACATCAGCCTCGGTGCGGGGGGCGTTCGTGGCGCCGCCGAAGCCGACCCGGATCTCGATCGTCTCCGCGCACTGATGGAGCGCTACCGTGACTGGTCCCGCGACACCCTGTGCGACCTCGCGCCGCGTTATCGTTCCTGGCTCGAGATCGGCCGCACGAGCTTCCGGACTCGCGAAGTGGCCGACGGGGCCGCGAGCCCGCGCAAGGATGACCGGCGCCTCCACGTCGACGCCTTCGCCTCTCAACCGACTCAGGGCCGGCGGATCCTGCGGGTGTTCGTCAACATCAATCCCTCTGGCGAGGGGCGGGTCTGGCGCGTCGGCGAGGATTTCGAGGCGCACGCCCGGCGCTTCGTCCCGTCGGCCCGCCGGCTCGCGCCAGGCGAGTCGTGGGCGCTGAAGACGCTGGGCGTCACGCGGTCGCGGCGCACGCTTTACGACCAGCTGATGTTGCAGCTGCATGACCAGGCCAAGCTGGACGAGGCGTATCAGGCCGGGGCGCCGGCGCGCGAGATGGTCTTCCCGTCGGGCGCCGCCTGGATCGTCTACACCGACAGCGTCGTCCATGCGGCCATCGCGGGCCGCTTCGCCCTTGAGCAGACGTTCTATCTTCCGCTCGAGGCGATGGCGGCGCCGGCCGCGGCCCCGGCGCGCGTCCTTGAACGGATCACAGGGCGCTCCCTGCTCCCCGCGTAGCCGCGACCACCTGGAGCGCATTCCGCAAAACTGGGAACCGGTTTTGCGATGAGAACCCGCTCAAGCTTTTGAATCTAGAGCATGTTGATCCTGTTCAGGCGATTCCGCCTGAACAGCAGGTGCTCTGGGGGCGCCGGCGCGCCTGTCTGTCCGTTCGTTAACTTGCAATTGGTTTGTCGACGCTGAGAGTGCGAAATCGGGCGCGCCCAGGGGAGAAGACGTATGCAGGTAGGGCGCGTGACGCCGAGCGGGCGGCTGCCGTTGGCCACCATCCTCGCCTTCTCTGCGGCCAACCTCCCTATCGCGGCGCTCGGCGTCGCCGTATTTGTCTACCTGCCCCCCTACTTCGCCGGACATCTTGCCGTCCCCACGGCGATTGTCGGCGGGGTCTGGATGGGCGTCCGGCTCTTGGACATCCCCGTGGACGTCGGCCTGGCGATGCTGATGGACCGCACCCACACGGTGGTGGGTCGATACAGATTCTGGCTGATCCTCGGCGCGCCGCTGCTCAGCCTGTCTCTCTACAAGCTCTACATGGCGCCGAAGGGGTTCGGCTGGGAGTTCCTCACCGTCTGGCTGCTGGTGCTCTACCTGGCGATGTCGATCGCCAACCTGAGCACCAGCGCGTGGGGCGGGACCCTGGCGACGCTCTACCATGAGCGCTCGCGCCTGTTCGGCTGGCAGACCGCCGTTGGCGTCTTCGGCGCGGTGGGCATCCTCCTGATCCCGGTCCTGGGACAGGGATTTCAAGCCGACGACGCCGCCAGCGTGCAGGCGATGGGCTGGGCGATGGCCGCGTCCGTGCCGATCACGGTCGCGATCACCGCGATCTTCACCCCGGAAAGGGTTCCAAAAGACTTCGTCGCCAGCCACGGCGTGGACTGGCGCGAGGTCTGGGCGGTCCTCTCCAAGCCCGACCTGCTGCGACTGTTCCTGGCCCAGACTTCCCTCACCCTAGGTCCGGGCTGGATGAGCGGCCTCTACATCTTCTTCTTCACCCAGGGGCGCGGTTACACCGTGCAGCAGGCCTCACTCCTGCTTGCGGTCTACATCTTGGCCGGGGTTCCGGGGGCGCTTGGCGCGGCGGCCGTCGCCAAGCGGATCGGCAAGCACCGCGCCCTGATGGTGTCCACGACCGCCTATTCGCTGGGCCTGTTCACCGTTCTGATCCCGGCGAAGGGGAGCATGCCGCTTGGCCTGGTCACGATGATCTGGTGCGGCGCGATGGCGTCGAGTTTCGGCCTGATGATCCAGGCCATGCTCGCGGACGTCGGCGACGAGGTCCGCCTGGAGCAGGGCAAGGAGAGGATCAGTCTCGTCTACGCCCTGAATGGACTGGCGGCGAAGGTCGCCGGGGCGCTTGCCATCGGCCTCAGCTTCCCCCTGGTGACCCTGCTCGGGTTCAACGCCGCCGAGGGCGCGATCAACACGCCACAGGCCATCGTCAACCTGACGTGGGCCTTCATCGCAGGTCCCATCTTCTTTGTGATGCTCGGAGGCGCCTGCGTGGTCGGCTGGCGACTGGACGCGAAGCGTCAGCACGAAATCCGCCAGGCGCTCGACGCGCGGGAGACGACCTCCGGAGCCTCCGTAACCTCCCAGTCGGTCCGAGATATTGACTTTGTTGAAGCCGAAGTTGATATTTCTAATGTATGACGTCGTGATTAGCCAATTTCTCTGAGGTCGCTCTCGGGCGGCCCGAACGCGAGGGTGTCCGACAATGTCCGACCATGCCCTGGAAACCAGTGAGACCCCCCCTCTCGCCGGCAGCAAGGAGGCGATGCGTGCGCGGCCGCGGCGCGAGCGCCGTCGTCGTCAAGAAGGGTTCTTCGGCGCCATCCCCGACAAGGCCTACCAGGAGCCTGTCTTCGTGGGCCGCAGCATCTTCGGGCGCTGGGCGGTGGTCAGCGATCCGGCGGCCGTGCGCCGCGTGCTGGTCGAGCAGTGGGCGAACTACCCGAAGACGAAGATGGACATCGAGTTCTTCAACGCCATCTTTGGCGGAGGCCTGCTGGGCCTGGACGGCGAGGACTGGCGCCTGCATCGGCGGATTATGGCTCCGGCCTTCGATCCGCGCACCGTGGCCTCCTACGGCCCGGCGATGGCCTCCACGATCCAGTCGTTCCTCGCCCGCTGGGACGCGCTCCCGGACGAAGCTCCTATCGACATGTCCGAGGAGATGACCGCCCTCACCTTGGAAGTCATCTCGCGCACGGTGTTCTCGGCCGACAGCGGCGAGATGGGCTCGCTCGTGCGAGACGTGCTTCTGCGCGGAGCCGAGACTTCGGCAGCTGCAAATCTCCTGGACCTGGCGCCCGTGATCGGTCCCTGGCGAATGAGACGCCGTAAACGGGAGCTGGCCGAGGCGTCACGGCCTTTGGATGCGGCCATCGAAAAACTGCTGGCCGAACGGGAATCGCGCGGACACGAGGGTCCGAAGGACCTGATCGACCGGCTGATGGCCGCCCGAGACGCCGAGACTGGCGGTCGGCTGACCGCCAAGGAGATCCGCGACGAGATCGTCACCATCTACGTCGCGGGCCACGAGACCACCGCCAGCACCCTGTCGTGGACCTGGTACGTTCTCTCGCAGCGCCCCGAGCCCCTCGCCCGCCTTCAGGCGGAGCTGGACGCGGAGCTTGGCGGCCGAGCCCCCGAACCCGGCGACCTGGCGCGCCTCCCCTATGTCCGGCGCGTGGTGGAGGAGGCGATGCGGCTCTACCCCGCCGCGCCTGGCCTCTCGAGCCGACGCGCGGTCGCGGACGACGAGCTTGCCGGCGTGAGAATTCCCAAGGGGACGTCGGTCAACGTCCTTCCCTGGATCATCCATCGACACGAGCAACTGTGGGAGGACCCCGAGACCTTCGATCCCGATCGCTTCGCTCCGGAGCGTTCGGCCGACCGTCCGCGCTTCGCCTACCTGCCGTTCGGCGGCGGCCCTCGCGTGTGCATCGGCCAGGTCCTGGCGATGAACGAGTCCATCCTCGCCCTGGCGGCCCTCGGCCAGCGCTACTCGGCCCGCCTCGCGCCCGGCGCCGATGTGGCGCCCAAGGCCAACATCACCCTGCAGTTCCAGCACGGCCTGCCGATGATCCTCGAGCGACGGGCCATTGCGCGGGCGGACGGCAAGAGCGTGGCGGCGGAGGCGGTGGCGTGAGGGGGTTAGTGTCGCGGCGTCCTACCTAATCCACGGGCTTATAATAAACTTCGTCATGGCCGGGCGTCAGTCCCGGCCACCCATCGCTCGACTGAGCGAGCGTTGGCCGTGGCCGCGTTCTTGGCGCGGCCAAGTTCGGCCGGCAGGGTTACACCTTCTCACCCAGACCCTCAGGCCAGCCGATTGACCCGCGCCACGTTTTGCTCAAATCCTCCCGGTGTGGATTCTCGCGCTCGATCAAATTGATCTTCCAATCCCGCTTGTATTTCTTAAGTGACTTCTCCCGCCGTATCGCGAGCACGACGGACTCGTGCTCCTCGAACCAGACCAGCCGATGAAGGCCGTACTTCTTCGTGAAACCCTCGAACTGGCCCGCCTGATGTTGGTCGACTCGTGTCTCGAGATTGGACGTGACGCCGATGTAGAGCGCTCCGTAGGGCCGGTTTGCCATCATGTAGACCGCGATGAACGGGCGACGCTCCATAGCGTCACCGTTCTATCTGCGGATGACAGAGACAAGTCTCGCAATGCCTCTCCGCCGTACGTGGCCGCGCTCATTCGCGGTCATTGCCGACATCTCGCCAAGTCGACCGATGGGTGGCCGGGACTAACGCCCGGCCATGACGAAGAATTAATTGGGTTCAAAAATTTACTCGCCCCGACGTGCCTCAACGCCACCGGGAGTAGGCGAAGGTCGGGCCGCCGGCGAGGCCGAAGTAGAAGCCGACGTCGTAAGGGACGCTGGCGGCGCTGGTCTCGTAGAGGTGCCAGGGCTGCGGGATCGGCAGCACGCCCGGGAAGAACCGCTGGATCACTTCGATGATCAGGGTCACCGGGGCGATCAGTCCATGCCAGAAGCCGAGGACGAGAAGGGTTAGCGGTCCGCCCCCTGCCGCCTGGCGGGCGTCCGGGCTGCCCGCGGCGCAGGCGGCGAGTAGCAGGACGAGGCCGACGATACCGGCGATCCGCAACGACCTGCCCATGACGCCTCCTCGTGGGGGAAAAGCGACCCCGACAGTGGTCGGTCCCATTGGGCCGTGCAACGCCGCCCTCAAGGCGACGGTTCCGCGTCCCACCCTGCGGCACGCCGTCCCTTTGGCTCGCGCGAGGGGACTGGTAAGCGCTCCCGCCGCGAGCCGACGGGTGCTGGGATGTCTGGAAGGGGGATGGCCGACAACGGCTCCGAGCGGCCGCTCCTGGCCGCATCGGCCTTCCTATGCCTGGCGGCTGTCGCTTTCGGCGGCGCCAGCGCCGGTGCGCCGCTTCGCCTCGCCGTCGTCGAACTTTGCGCCCTTCCTGCCCTGACACTGGCTCTCCTGGGCGCGGCCCGGGACCGGAGAGTTGACTGGGGCGTAGGCGTCCTGACGCTGATCGTGGGGACGCCGCTCCTCCAGCTCGTCCTGCTTCCACCGTCCGTCTGGCGACATCTCGCCGCCAGCGCCGAGCGGAGTGACGCGCTCGCCGCTGCGGGGGTCGCCCTTGGGTGGGCGCCGCTCAGCCTCTTCCCCGCCGCCACGCTCGATTGCCTGCTGGCCCTGATCGCCCCGGCCGCCATCTTCCTCGCCACAACGCAGCTGACATCCCGAGGACGGCGGAGACTCGCCGGGCTTTGGCTGGCTTCGGCGTCCGCGGGCCTCGTCCTGGGCATGGTTCAGCTCTCGCAGCCGGATGGGGGATGGGCGTACCTCTACGTCCCGACCAATCCGGGCTCCCTGGTGGGACTGTTCGCCAACCGCAATCACCAGGCTGCCTGGCTGCTGGCTCTCATCCCCATCTCCGCCGGCCTGGCCGCGCCTGAACTCCTCGCGTCGGATTCTCGGAAGCGCGCCGCGGCAATCGCGATCGGCGCACTCGCCCCCATCCTCGCCATCGTCGCGCTCGCCGCAGTCCGGTCCAGGGCCGGCGTCCTGCTGGCGGCCCCCGCGGCCGTTGGCGCGCTGGCCGTATTGGCGGGAAGCCGCCTTCCCCGCCGGACGCTCGCGATCCTGGCCATCGCCCCGCTCATCGCCGGCGCGGCGGTCGCCGCCTTCGCAAGCGGGCCCGTGCTCGACCGCTTCGCCGACCAGCCAAGGCTCGAAGCCCGCGCGGAGACCTGGCCGGCGGTGGTCGACGCAGGACGCGGGGTCATGCCCTTGGGGTCTGGAGTCGGAAGCTTCGATCGCGTGTTTCGCGCCGCCGAGCCCCTCGGCCTCGTAGGGCCGACCTTCCTCAACCATGCGCACAACGACTATCTGGAAGTCTGGATCGAGACCGGCCTCGTCGGCGCTCTTGTCCTCGCCGCCTTTCTCGTCTGGTTCGGCCTGCGCGTCGCCCGCGCCTGGAGCCCGTCCGGGAGCCGACTCGCCCGCGCATCGAGCGTGAGCGCAGGCCTGCTGATGGCGGCCTCGGCCGTCGACTATCCGCTCCGCACCGAGACCCTGGCCTGCCTGTTCGCCTACGCCTGCGGCTGCCTCGTCCCCTCTCGCACGGCCGCGGAGTCAGCGGCTTGAAGACGGTCAAGATCCAGGGCGGACTTGGGAACCAGCTCTTCGGCCTGGCTTTCGCGCGCTCCGTGGCCATCGTGAGCCAGCGGCCCGTGGCGCTGGACCTCTCTTCCTACGAGCGCGACCGCTACGGGCGCGGCTTCGAACTGGCTGAGTTTTCGCGCAACCTCGGGGCCTTCGTCCCAAGTCATCGACCCTTGGCGGGCTCGCCCCTTGCGCACATTGCGGCGCGCTTCATGCCGACCCCCGGCTTCGTTGCCGAACGCAAACGGCCCGCCGATGAAGCGGCGCTGCGAGCCCTGGTCGGAAAAGGCGACTTCTTCAGCGGCTACTGGCAGGACGAGGCCTATATGCTCGAGGTCGAGCGGTTGCGTCTTCAGACCCGCCGCCTGTTCGAGACCCGCGGCCGCCATGCTCCCGCCGGTCTCGTTGTGATCCACTACCGCACCTATCAGGAGGAACGGCGCCGCCGCGCACGCCGAACGCCGCCTGGGCGCTTCTTCGCCGACGCCCTCGACCAGATCGAAGCGAAGACGGGACCGGTGTCGGAGGTGGCCTTGATCTCGGACGACGTCGGCCTCGCCCGCCGGCGGTTGGGCGATCTGGGCCGCCCGATCATCGAGCTCGATCAGCCCGACGCCTGGTCGGATCTCGCCGTGATGGTCCGGGCGCGGGCGCTTGTCCTCAGCAACTCGTCATTCTCTTGGTGGGGCGGCTTCTGCTCGGCCGCGCGGGCGGTGATCTATCCGAGCCCCGACGGCTATGCTCACTATCCCCGACCCTCAGCGCGCTTCATCGTTCTGTGACGCGCTGGTTTCGCCGCATGCCGAAGGTCTCTAAGAACTTTTCGGACATTGCGGCACGCCTAAGCCGAAGGGGATTCCATGAGCCTGCGCCTCCCGGTCGTCTCGCTGATCCTTTGCGCGCTCTTCGCGGGCTTGGCGCACGCGCAGCCTTCGCCGACTCCGCTGCATGGGCCCAGGGCCATGATCGCGGCGGCCAATCCGCAGGCTGTGGAGGCCGGTCTTGCGATCCTTCGCCGAGGTGGCAACGCCATCGACGCCGCGGTGGCCGTGCAGGCGACGCTCGGCCTCGTCGAGCCCCAGAGCTCCGGAATCGGCGGCGGCGCCTTCATCGTCCTCTACGATCCGCACACGGGCAAGGTGACGGCCTACGACGGCCGTGAGTTCGCGCCCGCCGGCGCGACCAAGGACCTGTTCCTCAGGCCTGACGGACACCCAATGTCCTATGCCGAGGCCGTGCTCTCCGGCCGCTCGGCCGGGGTCCCCGGCGCGGTCGCCGCTCTCTACATGGCGCACAAGGAGCGCGGGAAGCTGCCCTGGGCAAACCTGTTCACGGACAGCGAAAAGCTCGCCGAGGAAGGCTTCCTGGTCGGGCCGCGCATGCAGGGCATGGTCGTGAGCAGGGCTCCGCAGACCAAGGCTCCCGACGTCATCGCATATTTCAAGGGCCCTGACGGGCTTCCGGTCCGGGCCGGGGAACGGCTGAAGAATCCCGCCTACGCCGCCACGCTACGGCTGATCGCCTCCCAGGGCCCCGACGCCATCCTCAAAGGACGCATCGCCTCGGACATCGTCGGCCGCCTCAAGCAGGATCCCCTGCCCAGCACCATGACCATGGCGGACCTTGCTGCCTACAAACCCGAGCGGAGCGAAGGACTGTGCCGTCCCTATCGGATCTGGCTGGTCTGCGTGCCGGACCCACCCTCGGGTGGCCTCGACACCCTCGAGGCGCTCGGCATCCTCGAACACACCGACATCGCCTCGCGCGGTCCCACAGATCCGCAGGCCTGGTTCGAACTGGCCCAGGCCGAGCGGCTGAGCTACGCCGACGACCTGTACTACAACGCCGATCCGGCTTTCGTGACGGTTCCGGTGGCGGGCCTGCTGGATCGCGACTACCTGGCCGATCGTGCGCGCCTCATCGGGGACACGGCGGGGCCGCCACCGAAGCCGGGCCATCCCGCCGGCGCGCCATCGCATGGTCCGGACGCCACGCGCGAACCGGGCGGCACCTCGTCCTTCGTCGTCGTCGACCGCTGGGGAAATGTCGTGGCCATGACCACGACGGTGGAAAGCATCTTCGGCGACGGCCGGATGGTCGACGGCTTCTTCCTCAATAACCAGTTGACCGACTTCTCCTTCAATCCGGACAACCCAGACGGCACGCCGGCCGCGAACGCGGTGGCGGGGCGCAAGAAGCCGCGCTCGTCGATGTCGCCTACCATTATCCTGGATCGCCAGGGTCGGTTCGTCGCCGCCATCGGCTCCCCCGGCGGCTTGGCGATCCCGGCCTTCGTCCTCAAGGGGATCGTGGGCGCGCTCGACTGGAAGCTGTCGATGCAGGACGCCGTGGCGCTGCCCAACCTAGTGGCGATCGGCAACCGCTTCATCTCCGAACCGGAAAAATTCGCTCCCGGCGTCGTCGACGCGCTGGCCGCCAAGGGGATCACCCTCGAGGGCGGCGCTGGGGTCGAGGACTCCGGTCTCCACGGGGTCATCGTTCGCAACGGCAGTCTGCAGGGCGGCGCGGACCCCCGTCGCGAAGGCGTCGCCCTGGGGTGCTGCGAGTAGGCGTGGCGCTCCGCGTCAGGCGGTAGCCGGAGTCTCGGCAATCTCCCGGAGGACCTCGGCCTCGGCCTCCGGACTGGCTTGCCCGTCGGTGGTCGCCAGGAGGTGCTTGGGGATCAGCATGACCACCGGCAGCATCAGGGCGTAGACGATGGTGATGGCGATCACGCAGTAGGTGAAGCCGTAGGTGGGACTGCTGGCGTAGATCACCGAACCGAGCAGGTCGCTGCCACGTGTCGAAAGGGCGAAGGCCGCCTCGATGAGCATCATCAGTGTCCCCTGCAGTCCTGGCGGACATGAGCGCATGGCCAGGTCCCACATGGCGCCGGTGACGATGCCGCCCATCGCGCCGATGGGCGCGGCGAGGATCAGGGCCTCGGTCGGCGTATGGATGAAGGCCAGCGGGATCATCTGCGGGATTGAGATGATGATCCCCCACACCAGCAACTTCCCGAGACGCACGCGCTTGCACAGCCAGCCGTAGATCAGGAAGACCGGAATGAAGGAGGCGACGAAGATCGCCTGGAAATCTCCGTAGATCGCGTCCGAGGCGTGAAGATGGTTCGTCAGGTAATATTGCAGGGGCGTCTGACCCCCGGGCGCGAAGGAGAACAGGAACATCAGCAGGGCCGCCGGGTAGATCGCCTTGTGCTTCACGAGGCGCTTCAGGTCCCCGACGATCGACGTTCCGCGCGCCTGGGGCGCGTCATAGGCGCCGGCGAAGACCGCCCGCGGCTTCCATAGGCCCATCGCACCGATCCCGACCGTGAGGACGGCGAGGCAGAGAAAGATCGTCGAGGCGCTGACGTGCTCGGTCAGATATCCCGACGCGGCGGCGCCGGCGAGGACGGGGATGTAGGCGACGATCTGCCAGAGCACCGTCAGGCGCCCCGACATGAGTTTCTCCTGGCCCGTCAGGGCCATGAGCCCGCTATAGGCGGCGCCGATGAGCCGCGACGCGAGCATCACCAGGAACATGCCGCCGAAGAGGGCAGGGTAGCTGATCGGCGACAACGCCATCCAGAGGAACACTACGGCCGTCAGCGGCGCGAAGATCAGGAAATAGCCGCGATCCCTAAGGCCGAGCGGATTCCACGTGTCGCGCAGGAACCCGAAGATGAAAGCGAAGTAGGTCGGAACTGCGGTCAGCAGCCGGAAGACCGAGACCTGCGCGGCGCTGGCGTGCAGGTGGTTCTTCAGCATGTAGGAGGTCGAGATGTCGACCAGGTATCCGGACGGCGTCGCGAGGTAGAGCAGAAACGTCAGGGCGCCAAAGTAGAGATAGGTTTGCCGCGCATCGCGGCCGTCCTGGACGTAAGTCGTCGTCATCCGGGCTCCCTGATCGTCCGTGCTCGACCGGACTTGGTTCCCGTGGCGAGCTTGAGACGCGTCTCCCTTACCGCGACCTTAGGCAGGCGGTCGGCCTCGCGCGCAAGGAAATGTTCGATTTCGAGCCGGTGGCGAATTGTCATCGTCCGCAGCAGCCAGGACACCGCCTTTGTGATGAGGATGTCGCGCTCGCCTTTCAGGAGGTCGACCACCTCCAGAGCCAGATCGCGGAACCGCCGATCGTCCGAGGCTCGGACCGGTGCGTTGAGCAACACCATAGCCGCGCGGCGCTTGTTGATGTTCTCATCCGCGGCCAGGCGCTCGATGAGCGACTTCCATGCCGGCCAGTCGGTGGCGAGATCCTCGGCCGTGAAAACGCTCTGGCAAAGGCAGTCGATCTCCGCCCAGCCGTTCAGCTCGCCCAGCCACCGTTCGACGTCCGACGGTTGGACGGCTCGCCGCGCCGCCCGATCGACCGCGAGGATGAAGCTCGGCAGGGTCTTCTCCTCATGCGAGTCTCCGGCGAACAGGCTGTCGAGCACGGCGAGGGCGTCCGACGGTTGCCCGCCGCGCCGTTCCGCAATCCAGGCCCGGGCGATCGCCCGCCGCTCGGGCACGCCGACGCTATAGAAGGGATGTCCGCTTCCGCCGTACGAGTCCCGCAGAGGAGGTCCCTCGCGTGGCGGTCGCCCCATCGCCTGGATCTGCGTCAGCAGCTTGGCGTGTTCGGGATGCATGACGGCTACCCCTTTCAGGTTCGCGACTGGAGGCCGGTCGTCGTCGACACCTTCGTTCACCCTTGGCGTAATTTCAGTGACTTAAGCCCCTCAACCTAGCGTCGTCAGCGATTTTCGGCCGTATCGAGTTGGCTGCCGCGAAATCGGCCTTGGCTGCCTCGCTACCGCCGGTCCTTTGCTCGGCCAGAGCCCTACCGTACAGCGCCCAGGCCAGCTTCGGTTGCGCCGCGAGGGCCGCATCGAAGTCTGTGATCGCCCTGGCGTCCTCGGATTTTCGAAGTCGCACGAGACCACGGCCCTCCCGGGCCTGCGGATCATGGGTGTCGCGACGCAGGGCGCTGTCGCATGCGCTGGTCGCCCGATCGAGATCATCGCCGCTCATCGCGCCGGCCCAGCATCGGCCGGCGAGGGCGCGTTCGAGGCGGGCGTCGTCCCCGTGCGTGCGGATCCACGCGTCGAAGTTGGACGCCGCCTGATCGTACGCCCCGACTCGGATATAAAGCCCGGCCAGGATCAGCCGCGCGTCCGACTCCTTCGAAGCCAGCTTGTCCGCAGCCTCCAGATCGGTCGCCGCTCCGTCCATCTGCTTTCCCTCGAGTCGCAGTTCGGCCCGCGCGATGCGCGCGTCGACGTTGGCCGGATCGAGCTTCACGGCAGCGTCCAGGTCGGCCATGGCGAGGGACGGCTGGCGGTTCATCCGGTAGGCGACGCCCCGCCGGAAGAGATAGGCGGCGGAGTCAGGCGCCAACTCGTGCGCCCTTGTCAGGTCCGCGATCGCGTCGGCAAGCTCGCCGCGGCCCAACGAGGCGGCGCCGCGGCGCGCATAGGCCGATGCGTCCTTCGGCGCGTCCTCTGCGGCGCCTGCGCTCGCGGCTGCCGCCTGCGGCGCGGATAGATTGGGCGAAGCCGTCGGTGGGCCAGACGCAGCAAACTGGGGCCGGAGGTTGAACACAGGGCCGCCGTTGTAGGTGAAGTAGATCTTGTTCTGCGAATTGGCGACGAAGATACGGTGCGACAGGAAGAAGTCGGCGCCCAGCAGCATGTCCGAACTGCTGAAACCGACGTCGGCGAGCCGGATTTGCGTGTGCTCGATCTTCTCGCCGCCTAGCTCGAGCACGTCGACGGGGACTATCCGGCTCTCGACGCTGCGTCTGCCGACGCCATAGAAGGCGCCGCCCGACTGCGAGCCCGGGCCGTAGGGATCGATCCCCGCCCGCCGCGCAGCGTCGAAGCTGAGGGCGGAGGTGGCGGCGCCGCTGTCGAAAGTGATGCGGATCCGATGCCCGTTCACCTTGCCATAGCCGCTCGTCATTCGGCCGAGCTGGGCGAACGACACCAAGTTCATCACCGCATAGGTCCGCGTGCGGTCCCAGTACGCCATCGGAACATGGGCGCAGTCTTTCGGTCTCGAGATGCGGATCGTCCCGTTGGCGAGATCGTACTCGTCGTCGAAATGGGCCCAGAGGTTCTGACCCAGGAGACCAGCCGCTTCCACGCCCGCCGAGCCGCCGCCAACGAGGAACTGCACGTTGAGCTGCGCCAGCTTGCCGTCGGCGAGGGTGAACTGGCGCGCCGTGGTGATGGAAGGCCGAACGTCGCCGCCCACGCCAGCGACCCAAAAATTGTAAGGGGCCGGGGAAAGCGGCAGCTTCAGCTCGTCGGCGGCCGGCGATGTGAGCATGCTGAACGAGGCGCCGGTGTCGACGACCAGGTCGATCGGATGGCCATCGATGGACGCGGAGATCATCGGCCGCGTTCCCCGCATGGTCACGGGAAGCTCGATATAGGGATCCTGACAGGCGGCGATCGCGGACGCGGCCGCCGAGGTGCTTGTGAGCGCCAGGGCGGCCGCGATGAACGCCTTCATCTCACCTCGTCAACGCCAGTGGCGACCGTACCCGCGATGGCCCCACCCCCCACCCCAACGGCCGTGGCG
>JAFANN010000358.1 GCA_019232665.1 Caulobacteraceae bacterium
GCCCCCGATAGAGCAACTCCTGGCGCCGGAGGCCGTTGCCCTCGCCCGATCATCGGTCAGGAGACAAACCTATGGGCAAGCATCCGCCCTCAGGCCATACGCCGACCACGCTGCCTGCCAACGACCTCGAGTGCGATCCCGGGATCGGATCATCGGTCGGCACGACGATTTCTGGCGAAGACCCGCACGCCGACGCCGGCGAGAACACACGCGAAGGCGACGTGGAGAACGACGCCACGCCCGCCGGCGGGGTCGACCCGGAGCAGCGCGGCCGGGATCATCCCTGAACCCCATTCGGGGGCGTCCGGCAGGCTAAATTAGATGCCTGCGCCGTTGTCGATCGTGGCCAAGGCGCGCTCGTGGGCCTCGGCTTCGCCTCGAATCCAGCCGACGAAGGACTTCACTTGCGGCAAGCGGCCCTTCGCCTTGGGGTGGACAAGGAAATAGGCGAAATCGATCAGGGTCGAGATCGGCATTGGCGCGACCAGGCGGCCGGCGTCCAGGTCGTCCTGCGCCAGGGTCCGCTTGGCAAGGGCCACGCCCCGGCCGCTGACGGCGGCCTCGATGACCAGGCTCGACTGGTTGAAGCGCGGACCGCGGGTGGCGTCGACGCCTCGAACCCCACGGGCGGCCAGCCACATCTGCCAGTCTGGGCAGCTCTCGTCGGCGTTGGACGAGCCGTCATGGAGCAGGACGTGACGGGCGAGGTCGGCGGGCGCGCGCACCGGGTTCGCCGTCGCCAGATCCGGGCTCATCACCGGGATCACCGTCTCGTTCAGCAGTCGGATCGCCTCCAGGCCGGGGTAGGGCCCTGGTCCGTAACGGATGGCGAGATCGACATCGCTGGCGGCGAAATCGACGAGCTCCATGTCGGCCGAAAGCCAGACGTCCACCTGGGGGTGGGAGGACTCGAAGCGGCCCAGTCGCGGCACCAGCCACTTTGCGGCGAAGGACGGCGGAGCGGTGAGCGTGAGGCGCCGGCCGTCCACGGCGGCGGTCAGCAGGGACGCGGCCTCGGCCAGCCGGTCGAAAGCCTCGCGCAGGGCGGGCAGGGCGGTCTGAGCGGAGTCGGTGAGAAGCAGGCCCCGCGGCGTACGCTTGAACAGCGCGGCCCCGACATAGTCCTCGAGGTTCTGAATCTGCTGGGAAACCGCGCCGGGCGTGACCGACAGCTCTTCGGCGGCCCGGCTGAAGTTCAGGTGGCGGGCGGCCGACTCGAACGCTCGAAGAGCGTTAAGGGGGGGAAGGCGCCGACGCGTCTCCATGAGATTTACTATAGCCCCCGGCAGAAGTCCTCGCGTTGCGAAATGGGACGCCGGGTTCCATTTGGCAAGCCGAGGCGAAGGCGTCCACAGTCGGCGCCTGTTAGACTCTCTAATAGAGGCGCGTCGTGGCATCCACCAGTCCAGGAGCGAGACCTCACCGGCTGGTCGCCCTGAGCGGGGGTCCCGTAGCCGCCGCCCCCGGCGCGGTGTGGCTCGTGGGCGCGGGACCCGGCGATCCGGACCTCCTCACCGTCAAGGCGCTCAAGGCGCTCGCCGGCGCAGATGTCGTGGTGCACGACGGCCTCGTGAGCGATGAGATCCTCGCTCTCGCTCCGCGCAGGGCCCGGCGGATCAGCGTCGCCAAGCGGCGTTCCCGGCACAGCTACGCGCAGGAGGAAATCTGCCGGATGCTGGTCGCGTTCGCGCGCGAGGGCCTCAATGTCGTTCGCCTGAAGGGCGGGGACCCGTTCATCTTCGGCCGCGGCGGCGAGGAGCTCGAGGCCTGCCGGGAAGCGGGCGTCACCTGCCATGTCGTGCCGGGCGTGACCGCTGCGCTCGCCGCCGGCGCGTCCGCCGGAGCCCCGCTCACGCACCGGGGAGCGGCCCAGGCCGTCACCTTCGTCACCGGTCATGCGAAGGCGGGCGAGGCGCCTGGCCTCGATTGGCCGGCGCTCGCCCGGGCCAACCAGACCGTCGTGATCTACATGGGCGTCGCAACCGCCGCGTCCATCGCCTGCCGGCTGATGAGCGCAGGGCGCGCGCCATCCACGCCTGCACTGATCGTCGAGAACGCGAGCCTGCCAATAGAGCGGCGCATCGCGTCGACTCTCGGGAGCCTGGCGGAAGCGGCTGCGGGCCTCGAAGGCCCGGCCCTGCTGATGGTGGGAGAGGCCATGGCCCTGGCGCAGCCGGGACACGGGCGCGGCGCGCAGGACGCGCCGGCGCCCGCCATGAAGGAGATTGGCTGATGCTCAAGGCGCTGACAGCCAACCGGCTGGCCGATGGCGAGGTGGTGTTCTGGTCCGGCGAGCGCTGGATCGGGCGCTTCGGTCAGGCGCGGTTCTTCGATGATGAGCAGGCCGCCGAAGCAGCCGAGGCGCACGCCAAGACCCGAAACACCGAGCTCGTCGATCCCTACCTGATCGAGGTGTCGAGTGTGGACGGTGGCTACGCTCCGGTCAGCTATCGTGAACGCATTCGGGCGCTCGGGCCGTCCAACAAGCCCGACCACGGAAAGCAGGCGCTTGGCGGCGCCGATATCGAGATTCTTGCCCACGCTCAGGGCGCGGCGCGGTCGAAGGGCCGCGTCGACCTGATCCGTCGCAAGTAGGAGACGTCCGTGTATCGCTACGACGAGATCGACGAGGAGATGCTGGCGGACCGCGCGGCGCAATTCCGCGCCCAGTGCGAGCGGCGGCTGGCGGGCGAACTGACCGAGGACCAGTTCAAGCCGCTCCGCCTGATGAACGGTCTCTACCTGCAGCTGCACGCCTACATGCTGCGCATTGCCATCCCGTACGGGACGCTGTCGAGCGCGCGCATGCGCAGGCTCGCGCACATCGCCCGCACCTACGACCGCGGCTACGGACACTTCACGACCCGCACCAACCTCCAGCTGCACTGGATCAAGCTGAAGGACGCGCCGGACATTCTGGACCAGCTGGCCGAGGTGGGCCTGCATTCGATCCAGACGTCCGGCAACTGCATCCGCAACGTCACCGCCGATCCCTACGCCGGCGCCGTCGCCGGCGAGGCGGACGACCCTCGGGTGTGGGCCGAGGCGATCCGTCAGTGGTCGACGTTCCATCCCGAGTTCAGCTACCTGCCACGCAAGTTCAAGATCGCGGTGACGGCCACGGAGGCCGACCGCGCGGCGACCCAGATCTACGACATCGGCCTTCGCCTGCATCGCGACGCGGAAGGCGAGCTCGGCTTCGACGTCAGCGTCGGCGGCGGGCTGGGTCGCACGCCCTATCTTGGCCCGATGATCCGCCGCGGGGTGCCCGCGCGACACCTCATCTCGTACCTGCAGGCGATCCTGCGGACATACAACCGCTACGGACGGCGCGACAATATCCAAAAGGCGCGGATCAAGATCCTGGTCGCCCAGCT
>JAFANN010000183.1 GCA_019232665.1 Caulobacteraceae bacterium
AAGGTCACGCTGCTGATGAACGCGGGCCTGGCGGTCGACCTCGACATCCTGCCGGAGACGGGCGCCGAAGGAATCGGCCTCTTCCGGACGGAGTTCCAATTCATGGTCTCGGATGACCTGCCAGGGTTCTCCGCCCAAACCGATCTCTATTCGCGCGTCCTCGACGCCGCCGGCGGCCTCAGCGTGACCTTCCGGACGCTGGACCTGGGCGGCGACAAGGTGCTGCCGTACCTGCAGGCGGAGCGCGAGGACAATCCGGCTCTCGGCTGGCGAGCGGTGAGGATGGGCCTGGATCGGCCGGCGCTGCTTCGCTTGCAGCTACGGGCCCTCATTGCCGCCTCCAATGGCAGGGCGCTTCGAGTGATGTTCCCCCTGGTGACGAGCGTCGACGAGTTCCGCGCCGCCCGCGCGCTGGTCGATCGCGAGGTCGCCTGGGCGATCCGCCGCGGGCGCGCGGCGCCCTCGCGACTGGAGGTGGGGGCGATGATCGAGGCGCCGGCGATCGTCTTCCACCTCGACGCTCTGCTGCCGCTCGCCGACTTCGTCTCGGTGGGAACCAATGACCTGCTGCAGTACCTGTTTGCGGCAGATCGCAGCAATCCAAGGGTGTCGGATCGGTACGATCCCCTGTCCCCTCCGTTTCTTCGCGTCCTGCGCGACATCCGCGAAGCCTGTGCGCAGAGCGGCACGCCGGTGTCCGTCTGCGGCGAGATCGCCGGACGGCCGCTGGAGGCGTTCGCCTTGATCGCCCTCGGGTACGACGGCCTGTCCATGCCGCCGAGCGGCCTTGGGCCGGTCAAACAAATGGTTCTTTCTACCGATCGCGAGGCGGCGCGACGGGGCCTGACAGGGCTTCTTGCGAGCGGCGCCAGTTCAATCCGCGGAGAGATCGAGGCGTTGGGGCGAAAGATCGCAGTTTCCTTCTAGGACGTTGATTGTGTGGGCATCCACTGTTACGGACCGACACGGGACGGGAGCGAGTCCCAAGGCCCAAAAAACGACTGCAGACACGTCGCGGGAGCGACGGGAGACGATCCGCATGCCGCTGGATACGGGGGACGTCGAAGTCGGTAACCACGCCCGCCTCGCGGACGACGGTTTGGTGTCTCTTCGTCCAACTCCGGTCCAGTTCGACGAGAAGCTTCCGATTGGCTCTGCGCTCGCAGCGGCGCGTCTCTCCCTCGATCTTGCCGTCGAGGACGTCGCGTCGGCGACGCGGGTGAGCTCCAGGTACATCGTCGCCATCGAGGAGTTCGATTTCAAAGCTCTGCCGGCGCGTCCGTTCGTCATCGGCTATGTCCGCGCCTACGCTATGGCCCTCGGCCTGGACGCCGATGCGGTGGTGGCGCGGTTCCGCGCCGAGGCGCCTGCGGTGGCGGACGATCTGAGGGCGCCTGTCGGCGTCGAGCGGCCCATCCCAGTGGCGCCCCGAATCATCGGCTTCGCTGCGTGCATGGTCGTCACCGCGGTGGTCGCCTGGAACATATGGCGGCATGCCGAGGCTCAGCCGCTGCGCAGTCTGCCGCCGCCGCCCGTCGCCGTGAGCGCCGCGCCAGGACCGGTCGCCGTGGGAGCGCCGCCGCCCACCCCGCCAGAGGCGAGCACGCCGCCGCACTACGAGACTCCCGGTCTGCCAGACCCGGATGGATCGGCGGCGAGCCCGCCCGCGAAAACCGCATCAGCGCAGGGATTGTTGACGCCGGCCGCCCAGCCTGGCGCACCTTTCAAGGCGACGGGCGCCGTCTATGGCGCACCCGGCTCCAACCAGGGCCTCGTCCTCGAGGCGCGCACGCCGACGACCTTGATCGTGCACGGCCCGGACGGCGCAGTCTATTTCGCCCGTCAGCTTGCGGCAGGCGAGGCTTGGCGGGCGCCGGCGATGGACGGTCTGACTGTCGACGCCGATACGCCCTCGGCCATCGAGGTGTTCGTCGGCGGCGCTCTTCGCGGAGTGCTTGCGCAATCGCGGGCGCCTGTCTCAAAGCTGCTGGCGGGTTGAGAAAATCCACCCTCCCGGCTTGGGCGAAGCGCCGATCTTCCCTATCCTAGGGGTGTCATGACCGCCCAAGATCATACTCACGTCCGTCCCTGGCGGGCGATCGACCGCCGCAAGTCCCGTCAGATCCACGTCGGCTCGGTGCCCGTGGGCGGCGACGCTCCGATCACGGTGCAGTCGATGACGAACACCGTCACAGGCGACGCCAAGGCCACGATCGACCAGATCCGACAGCTCGAGGAAGCCGGCGCCGACATCGTCCGCGTCTCCTGCCCCGACGAGGACGCCACGGCGGCGTTCAAGACCATCGCCAAGGCCGCGCGCGTTCCGCTCGTGGCGGACATCCACTTCCACTACAAGCGCGGGATCGAGGCGGCGCAGGCCGGAGCGGCGTGCCTGCGGATCAATCCGGGCAATATCGGATCGCCGGCGCGGGTGAAGGAGGTCATTCAGGCCGCCCGCGACCACGGATGTTCGATGCGCATCGGGGTGAACGCCGGTTCGCTCGAGCGCGAACTTCTCGAGCGCTACGGCGAGCCGTGCCCGGACGCCATGGTCGAGAGCGCGCTCAACCACGCGCGCATCCTCCAGGACCACGACTTCCACGAGTTCAAGATCAGCGTGAAGGCCTCGGACCTGTTCATGACCGTGGCCGCCTACCAGCAGCTCGCCGAAGCCGTCGATTGCCCGCTGCACCTGGGCATCACCGAGGCGGGCCCGCTGCGGACGGGGACGATCAAATCCTCGATCGGCATGGGGAGTCTGCTGTGGGCCGGCATCGGCGACACGATCCGCGTCTCCCTGGCCGCGGACCCGGTCGAGGAGATCAAAGT
>JAFANN010000229.1 GCA_019232665.1 Caulobacteraceae bacterium
CCGGCCACGACGTCGCCCACGCTGGCAGCTCCGCTGGCCACACCGCCGCCAAAGCCGGGAGCTCCGCGGGTCACACCGTCGCCAAGACCGGGCGCACCGTTGGCCATGGGACGGCTAAAACCGCCCGCCACGTCGAACACGGCGCACAGAAGGCCGTCGAGCCGCACAGCTAAGGCTTCGGCAGATCGGGCGAGGGCTTACGGCGATTGAGGCGTCGCCGGCCCTGATGTCGGGGTCGGCGAGGCTGATGGCGGCGTCGATGTGTCGGATGTCGGCATTGGCTCCTCGGCTGCCTTACTGACCACCACGAAGACGGTCACGCGGCGGGCCTGGGCGTTGGGGCCCGGGGCCATGTCCTCGTCGTTGAGGGACACGTCGCCCATGGCGGCCGGCGCCAACATCTTCGTGGGTGGGACGCCCAGCTGGCGCACGAGATAGGCCGTCACGGCCGTGGCCCTCTGATCGCTGAGGCGCTGGTTGGTCGCCGGATTGCCGACCGTATCGGCGTGGCCCACGACCCGCAAAGCGTAGCCGGGGATGGCCTGCGCCTTCTGCATGAGGGCCGCCAGGTCGGCCTTGCCCTGGGCGTTGATCGTCGTGCTGCCGGTGGCGAAGAACACCCGGGCGCTCGCCTTCTCACTGTATTGACCGGAGAGGGCTATGCGCCTGGCGTTTTCATTCTGCCGCCTGATGTTTTCCTGTTGGGCGGCGATGATCTGTTGGCGACCCTGTTCAACGCCCGCCTGGACCGCCTGGGCCGTCCTCAGGTCTTTGGGGTTGTAGGTGACGGTGTCCGCGTCGAGCTCGGCGCCGTTCTGCACCGTTTCGACCGTGACCAGCAGGCCTTTGATGAGGTCGGCCTGCGTGCGATCTCCGCGTCTCGCGCCAACCAGGCCGATGATCGCCTGGACCTTTGTGTTCGGGGTCAGCGTCACCGTGGTCTCGACCCCGGCGTTGGAGCGCACCACCATCTTGGAGCCGTCGTTGGAAATGATGTTTCCCTGAATCTCGGTCTGGGCCAGCGCCAGACCAGGCAAGGCCATCAGGACCGCGGCGGCGATCGGCGCGGCATACCGTTGAATGGACGAACGCATGTCAAAGGCCTCAAGGGCGACCTCGGCGGGGGCCAAGGCGCGCAGTTCCCCGACACGGTGCGTTGTCGTTCCTGATGAAGCTATCGGGTCGAACCCGTGCACGAGGAGCGGGCGGGACTCAGGCCGGCAAAGCGTGAGGGCGCTGGCATTCTTCTGTCGTAAGCTGAGCAGATGACGGTTTTCTACATCGACGCGGATGCATGCCCTGTGAAGGACGAGGCGTATCGCGTGGCGCAGCGCTACGGCGTGAGTGTGTTTGTTGTCAGCAACAGCTGGATCCGGACCCCCGCCCATCCCCGGATCCAGCTCGTCGTCGTTGATCAGGGGCCCGACGTCGCAGACGACTGGATCGCCGAGCGCGCGACGGCGGGAGATATCGTGATCACAGCGGACATTCCGTTGGCGGAGCGCGTGTTGAAGGGCGGCGCGCAAGCCCTGCATCCCGCCGGACGTCAGTTCACGCCCAACAACATCGGCGCCGCCATCGCCGGACGCGCCGTTGGCGAGCATCTGCGGTCCATGGGCGAGACGACACGCGGGCCACCCCCGTTTGCGTCAGCCGATCGCTCCAAATTCCTGCAAGCGCTCGACGCCGCCGTCGTGAGGGCGCAGCGGCTCGCGCCGCGCGGGTGACCTACTTCCTACCTCCGCAGCGGATCGGCGGTGTCGACCCCCATCTGCTTCGGCACGTCAGTTGTTCCTTGGCGCCTCTCTGCCGTCTTGAGCGATGCTGTTGAGGAATAACTCGACGAATTCGGGCGGGTATGAGGGCGTTACCGGCCGTTTCGCGCGTTCATGGCGTTGGCAATGACCTCTTCGAGCGTGCCGATATCTACGTCTTTCACGGACTTGAACTTAATACAGTACCCGGTAATCTTCGCTTTGCCGAGCCTGTTCCCATAGGTTTTCGACAGATATCTCTTGTCGTCGAGACCCATTATATAAACCGATATTCCAACAGTATTGGCGCTCAGACCAACTTGATAGAACTCCTTCTGTTCCCCGTTGGCATATTTGATTAACCTTGACCCATATCCAATATTCGGATTTGAAACTATCTTCCCTTCACTATTTCTACCATCCAGGAACCACAGTTTGCAGTGAGGCGCCAACCCGGTTATGCGTCGGTGCAAATCCTGAAGCTCTTCGCGCTTTGGCTGTAATTGATCGGCGATATATTTGTCGATTTGCTCTTGCACGTTCATGCCAAGAAATCCCTTTTTCCCTTTGTCATCATGCTCGACGCGCACTGTGAAGGCTGCAGGTTGGATCGCGTTTGAGGCGGTCCGTTTCGGCCTCCCATCCGGACGACGAACGAGCTTGTCGGAAATCGACTTCGGTCCGCCGACTATTCCGACGTTCGACGCGGCGGGCCACGGAGCGACAGGATGCACGGACGGGACTGTCCATGCTCTGACTTTAGGATGCTGAAGCTTTCCTGCATCTGCGGCCAGGTCAACATCGAGATCGACAAGAAACCGCAGTATATCAATGAGTGCAACTGCACGCTCTGCGGCAAATCTGGAGCGCGATGGGGCTACTTCCATCCCTCGGAGGTAGCTGTCGGGGGAGCGACGCACGGATATAGCCGGGAAGACAAAGCCGAGCCCAATTCGCAGATCCGCTTCTGCCAGAAGTGCGGCGCCACGAATATGTGGCTGGCGGACGAGAGCGACCTCGCCGGGATCGAGCTGCGATACCCCGATGGCCGATCCTGGTCCGGAGCAGGCGACTTTGGCTATGTACGGGACGCTCGCATCATCGGTGAGTGAGCCTGCGGGACCGTCGGCTCGGATCCTCCCCCATTCGCTGCGCTCCATGGGGAGGATCCGACAGCGGGCTCACCTGGGAAACTCGTCGATCCAGTAGGCTTCGATCCGGGTGGTCAGATTGCGCGGGAGCGGGACGTAGCCGAGGGCCGTCGCTTCACTTTGTCCGTTGAAGAACGCCCATTCGAAGAGTTGTCGGAGCGCGCGCGATTGCTCGGCTGAGAGCGTCGTCGCGTGCTTGCGGGCGAGAACGAAGGTGGTGGCGGTGATCGGGTAGGCCCGGGGCCCCGGAGCATCGGTGAGGACAAGATAGAAGTCCTTCGCCGCGTCCCAGTTCACGTCTTGTGCGGCTGCGGCGAAGCTGGCGGATCCTGGCCGCACATACTGCCCGGCCCGGTTGCGGACGTAGGCCCACGCAAGACGGTCGCGGATGACGTAGGCCCACTCCACGTAGCCGATGGCGCCGGCGGTCTTGCGGACCAGGACGGAGACGCCATCGTTGCCAGGAGCGCCGGCGCCCACGGGCCATGCGACCGACGTTCCCTCCCCTACTCTGGCCTTCCACTCGGGACTGCTCTTTGCGAGATAGTCCGCCCAGTTGAAGGTGGTGCCGGAGCCGTCCGATCGGTGGACGACGGCGATGGGGGTGGCCGGCAAGACGACCCCAGGGTTCAGGGCCGCGATCGCGCGGTCGTTCCAGTGCGTGATCTTGCCGAGGTAGATGTCGGCCAACAGCGCGCCGGTGAAGCGCAGTTTCCCCGGTCCTACGCCGGGAACGTTCACCACAGGCACGATCCCGCCGATGACCAGCGGAAACTGTCCAAGACCGGCCCTCGCCAGCTCACCTGGCGGCAGCGGCTTGTCGGACGCGGCGAAGTCCGCCTTTCCGGCCTTGATCGCGTCGATGCCGGCTCCGGAACCGACGGCCTGGTAGACGACCTTGACGCCGCCGCCCGGATGATAGGTGGCCATGTAGCCGGACACCCATTTCGACAGGATCGGAGCGGCGAACGTAGACCCCACGCCGCGTAGGACCACCGGCGCCGGAGCGGCGGCGATGAGCATCTCGCTTGCCGCCACGACCACCCCCGCGAGGAAGCTGCGGCGGCCGTGACCGTTTTCGAGACGTCCTCGCATCGCGTCCTCCTGGCGCCGGTGGTCAGAAGGAATGATGGTCGGTGGCTTGGGTACAATCCACCCTGCGAATTCGGCCGCTGCGGAAAATGTTGAGTCCGTTGATCCAGATCGCCCCCATCGACCAGCTTTCCCCCGCCCAGCGCGAGGCCGCAGCCGCGATCCTCGTGCGGGCCTTCTCGCAGCAGCCGGCGACGTGGCGCACGCCGGGCGA
>JAFANN010000245.1 GCA_019232665.1 Caulobacteraceae bacterium
GCCGTTGGCGCCCAGGTCGCCCAGTCGGACGTCGGCCGAAGGCTTTCGGCATTGCAAGAGCCGCTACGGCGACTGCTGCAGTCGCTGGCCGCTGCTCTGCCTCCCGCCGAGCGTCGGGCGCGGATCGAGGAGGTCGAGCGCCTGCTGTTGGCGCGCCTGCCTTTGGGAGAGTCGCTCGCGCTCACTCTATGCGCGAGGATTTGCGTGCCGCTGGCGCGTCTCGCCGCTGTGGACCTCGCCGAGGGCGTGGAGGTCCTTCAGCTCGATTTCATGGCGGACGGGACGCTGATCGCGCGCCACGAGATCCCCGTCCTGGGCGCGCTCTCGGCGCGCGATGTCGCCAATGTCGCTCTGTCGAGTGTCGGCGAGGCGGCGTTCCTGCAAAGCCTCAAATCGGCGCGCGCTCCGCCTGATTGGTTTCGCCTGGGGCGAAGCCTGTTGGCCGAGGCGGCGGCGAACGTCAGGGCTGTCCGACGCGGGCAGCGCGGCGCGCGGCGGTTGCTCGAGGGCGTCCGCGACCGGGCGAAGCTGCGTGCGACGCTGGTCGCCTATGGCGGTCCCACCAGCCCGCATGCGTCGCGGTTGGCGGCGCATCTTTCGGCTCTTGGTGAAACACCTGCGGAGACGCGCCAAGGGCCAAGCGCCGGGATGTCAGAGGGGATCGGGCGGGCGGCTTACTGGGAAGGTGTCTTCAGGGAAGCCGATCCTTGGAACTACGGCTCCGTCTACGAACAAACCAAATATCAGCAGACCCTCGACCTCATCGGCTCGGCCCAAGTCGCCGAGGCGCTCGAGCTGGGCTGCGCCGAGGGGCATTTCACGGTCAAACTGGCCGAGCGGGCGGAGCATCTGATCGCCGCGGATATCTCCAGCCGCGCCCTGACGCGCGCCGCAGAACGATGCGCCGGCCTGTCCAACGTCGAATTCCGGCGGATCGACCTCATCAGCGACGACCTCCCGAGTGGAATCGACCTGATCGTCTGCTCCGAGGTCCTCTACTATCTCGACGGCTCCGCCAGCCTGCCTGGGGTCATCGCCAAGCTGCGCGACGCCTTGGCGCCTGGCGGGCGCCTGGTGATGGCCCACGCTTTCCTGCTCGCGGACGACCTCTCCTCGACAGGCTTCGATTGGGATCACTTCGGCGCGAGGGCGATCCACGACGCGACGGCCGCGACCGCCGGGCTACGCCTGACCCGCTCCACGATCACCGAGCTCTATCGGATCGACTGCTTTCAGCGCGCCGGCGACCAAGAGAACTGCTTGAGCCCAAAGATCCAACGGGCGGCGCATGGCGAGCCCCTCGATCCCTCTGTCGAGCGCGGCGTGGTCTGGGGCGGCGCGAAGGCGCTGCGCAACAACCTGAAGCGCACCCGGGCCGCCTGGGCGGCCCCGGTGCTCATGTACCATCGCGTCAGCGAGGATGGTCCTACCGGACTCGATCGATGGCGGGTCAGCCCCGAAACCTTCAAAGCGCAGATGCGGCGGCTCCGGTCGCTCGGCTACCACACCGTGACATCCGACGACCTGCTGGGTCACCGAACGCGCGGGGAGCCGCTTCCGGGCAAGCCCGTCCTGATCAGCTTCGACGACGCGTACGCCGATTTCGAGCGTCACGCGTGGCCGGTCCTGCAGCGGTGCGGTTTCGGCGCGGAGGTGTTCGTTCCCACCGACCACGTCGGCGGAGCGGCGGAGTGGGACGCGGCCATGGGGCCGCCGGCTGCCCTCATGGATTGGTCCGCTCTGCGCCGCCTCAGCTCCCAGGGCGTTCGGTTCGGCAGCCACATGGCCAGCCATGCCAGGGCCCGCGAACTCTCCACCGACGCGCTGATGGCCGAGGCGGTGCGTTCGCGCGTCCTCCTCCAGCGACAGCTGCAGAGGCCGGTCCGATCCATCGCCGCCCCCTATGGCGAGCTCGACCCCCGTTTTCTGTGGGCGATCGAGAAGGCCGGGTACTGGATCAACTTCACCACGGACCACGGCCTCGCCGACGTGCGGGGGCATCTCTACAGAATGCCTCGCATCGAGGTCCTTGGTCACTGGACGGCGGACGACCTCGAACGGGCCCTCGACGAGGCCGAGAGGGAGGCGGCGCCGTCGTGGCGACTGGACCCAGCCGAGCCGCTCGTCAGCGTCGTCATTCCTGCCCACGATGCCGAAGGCACCCTCGACGAGACCCTCCGGAGTGTGCGCGGCCAGACTCACCAAGCCCTGGAGATCATCGTCGTCGATGACGGCTCGTGCGATCGCACCCCTGTCATCGCCGAGCATCATGCGGCAGAGGATCCCCGCGTCCGATTGATCCGGCAGGCGAACGCCGGCGTCGCGGCGGCCCGCAACCGCGGCGTCGCAGAGGCCAAGGCCGAGCTGATCGCGCCCATCGACGCCGACGATCTGTGGGCGCCGACGAAGATCGAAAAGCAGTTGCGCGTCCTTTGGGCGGGGGGCGAGCGCATGGGCCTGGCCTATGCCTGGTGCGCCTCCCTCGACGCGCGAAGCCGCGTCATCCGTTGGGGTGCGACCCCGCCGTACCAAGGGCAGGTTCTGAGCCACATTTGCCGCGGCAACTTCATCGGCAACGGCAGCTCGCCGCTGATCCGCAAGCGGGCGATCCTGGAGTGCGGCGGCTACGACGCCACGCTCAGGGACAGGGACGCCCAGGGCTGCGAGGATCTACTGCTCTACTTCCACATCGCCGAGCGATACGACTTCGGCCTGACCCCCGAGTACCTGATCGGTTACCGGCAGCTCCCGGAGACCATGTCCGGCGATCTGCATCAGATGCTGCGTTCGTTCCGGCTGGTGGCTCAGGAGATGCGGTCGAAATATCCTCAGTACGCTGGCGAAACCCGCCTTGGCGAGGCCTACGTCGCGAACTGGCTCTTCGGGAAGGCGCGTGAGGCCGGAAAGCTGGCGGACGCCGGCGCGCTCGCCTGGTTTGCCGCTCGCCGCAGCCCCATGGTCGGCCTCTCCATCGCACGTTCCCTCGCCAGTGGGCTGATGCGCCGACTGTCGGGGCGCCCCGGCGCCGAGCAGGATGCATCGCCGTTCCTCACCGCAGACGCCCCGGCGCCGGAGTCCGACTCGTGAGCGAGAACCCCGACGATCTCGAGCGCAAGGACGGCGGGACGCCCGCGCCGGAGCGGCTCAACGCGGCCGAACTTCGGGCGTTGCTGGTCCGCGTCCGGCGGCACGGCTGGGCCTTCCCGATCGTCATCCTGCTTGGGGTGCTGTCCTCTTTCGCCGAGACCTTCGGGGTCAGCCTCGTCATCCTCTACCTGTATACGATGATGGGTCGCATTCACGAGGCGTCCGCCGCGGGCGGCCCGCTCGGCCACATCTTCGCTCATGTCAGCCGCTGGTTTCCCGACCCTGCCGCACTGGCTCCCTTGCTCCTGGCGATGATCCTTCTGAAGGCGCTGATCGCCGGCGGCCACGCGATGTTGGGCGGCGTGATCCAGCACCGCCTGGGCGAAGACATCCGCAACGACATCCATCGGCGCTTCCTGGAGGTCGAATACCCCTACATCCGCGGGCTCGAGCAGGGGGAAATGCTGAATGTCCTGGCGACAGAATCCTGGGCCGTCGCCAACACCTACCGCGCCCTAAGTCGCATCCTGATCGGCGGCACGATGATCCTGGTGATGATCGCCTCGCTGCTGCTCCTCTCCTGGCCATTAACGGCCGTGGCTACGGTCGGAGCGGCGGTGCTGCTGGTCGGCGTCAACGTGCTGGCGCGACCAGCCCGCGGACTGGGCCGCGTCAGCGCGGACGTCGCCGAGCAGATGGCCAAGCGGACGCTGCAAACGCTTCAGGGGATGCGCGCCATCCGCGCCTTCGCCCAGGAGCCGGCGCACCAGGCCCTATTCGAGGAGGTCTCGTCCGACTCCCGCTTTGCGGCGGCGCGGACCGAGATCATGTACGCCGCCCTGACCCCCGTCTCCGAACTCGGCTACATCATCCTGCTGGCCGGCATCGTCGGACTGGCGTCGATCCTCCGCACGCCCTTCCCGATCACGCTGGCCGCCGTCGCGATCGTATACCGGCTGCAGTCGCCGCTGCGCGAGTTGCAGAACACCCTGTTGAGCCTCGCCGAGATGGAAGCGCCGCTGCACTCGGTGGCGAAGGTCCTGGTCGAAACCGAGAAGCGTTCGCGCCCAGCGGGAGGCATCTGCTTCTCGGGACTGGAGCACGCCATCCGGTTTCGTGACGTCTCCTTTCGCTACGAGGACGATGGTCCCCTGGCGCTTTGCAGGGCGAACTTCGATATTCCTGCCCGCCGCACGACTGCGATCGTGGGCGCCAGCGGCGCCGGCAAGACGACCATCGTCAATCTTCTCCTGCGGCTGGATGAACCCACGGCCGGCCAGATCCTGGTGGATGGAACCCCGCTCTTCGCCGTCGACCGCGCATCGTGGCTCGCGCAGCTGGCGGTCGCCGGGCAGGACGTGGAACTCATGGACAGCACCATTCGCGCCAACATCCAGGTTTCCAGGGCGGACGCGACGGATGCGGATATCCGCCAGGCCGCGCGGGTGGCGGGCGTGTGGGACATCATCGAAGCGCAGCCGTACGGTCTGGACCACTGGATCGGTCCCCACGGGGCGAACTTCTCGGGGGGCCAGCGGCAGAGGCTGGGCCTCGCCCGCGCATTCCTGCGCGACCCCCAGATCCTCGTGCTGGACGAGGCGATGAACGCCCTCGACGCTGGGATGGACAAGGCCATACGCGCAAATCTGGCGGCCCGCTTCGGCGATCGCACCCTCGTGATCATCACCCACAAGCTGGAGACGGTGCTCCAGTGCGATCATCTCATCTACATCGCCGGTGGCCGGGTCGTCGAACAGGGCTTGCCCTCGCACCTGTGCGCCGATCGCGGTAGTTCGTTCCGCGCCCTGCTCGAGACAGCGCCAAGCTCGACCGAAAGTGACCTGAGCCTCGCCTAGAGCAAACCCCGTTCAGACGGAACCGTCCGAACGGGGATAATTTGCTCTAGATTCAAAAGTGTAGAGCCTGATTCAGCGTTTGCATCTGTTCCGTGCAAACGCATCAGGCTCTAGAGCACGGCCCGTTCAGGCGGCCAACTGAACGGGTTCGTCGCCGGGCCGCCTGTTCCGCACTCATGCCGATCATTCGGCGGACATCTTGGCTGGCGAAGCGAATGCCACGAGCTTGCCCTGCCCGCGCAAATGGATGATCTGGGACGACAGGCCAACGATGAGAATGACAAGAAAGCCGGCTTGAGTAGCGGGCGGCCTGGAGGAAGCTGCCGCTGCTTAGGGCGCGCGGGTCGCGGCGATCGCCACGTCGATGCGCACGTTGGTGGCGACCGTGTCCCCCGTCGAGAACTGGCCCTGGCCGACGCCGAATGCGCGGCGGTCGATGGTCAGCGAGCCATGCATGGTGGCCTGGTTTCCGTTGATCGTGAGCTGGAAGGGCAGGATGACAGGGCGCTTCACGTTGCGGATCGTCAGCGTGCCGATCGCCTGATAGCGGCCGCCGCCGAGATCCTTGAACTGGTTCGCCTGGAACGTCGCGCGAGGAAAGGCGGCGACCGAAAACCAATCGGCGGTCGGCAGCGCCTCGTCGCGGGTCTGATCGCCGGTCACGGCGGACCCTGTCTCGATCACCGCGACCACGCTCGATTGATTGAGCGCCTTCGGGTCGAACTGTATGCGGGCGTCCCAGCGCCGGAAGGCGCCGTTGAACGACTGCCCGCTCATGGCGCCGGTAAAGCCGAGCTTTGAGGCCGGCTTGTTTACGGTCCAGGCCGGGGCGGCCGCGAAGGCTGGGGCGGCGACGAGCAACGCGGCGATGAGCGCCAACAGACGCATTAGATCAGATCTCCTGGATCGAGGGGCGGCGGCGCACCAGCGGCAGCATGCGGGCGAGCACGTCGTCGTGGTCCCAGAACTGATGCTTGAGGGCGGCGGCAACGTGGAAAAGCGCGAGGGCGAGGAAGGTCCAGGCGAGCCATTCGTGGACGGTCCCCACTTGGTGCTCGACGATCTTGCGGGTGGCGATCGGCAGGTTGTGGACGAAGCCCATGTGCGGCCAGGGCACAGTTTTGTAGAGCAGCGTCGGCAGATTGTAGAGGCTCGCCGAAACCACGATCCAGCCGGTCAGCGGCTGAACGATCATGAAGGCGTAGAGAAGCCAGTGCACGCTGGTCGCGGTCAGCTTGTCGCCTCGACTCATATGCGCCGGATACGGCGGCGCGGGATTCAGCAGCCGCCAGCCCAGCCGCAACAGACTCAGCAGCAGCACGGTGATCCCGACCGACTTGTGCAGCTGGAAGAGCTCGAACTTGGCGAGCCCATTCAGATGGCTCATCCGCCATCCGAACCAGATATTGCTGAAGATGAGGATCGCGATCAGCCAGTGAAGGCCGATCGCGATCGTCGAATAGCGGGTGCGGTGACCCACTAGCTTACCGCCATGCCTTTTTCCGCCAGCTCCTTCTTGGCGCTTTCGTTCTTGGTCAATTCCGTCAGGCCCATGCCCCGCAAAACGTTTGGGGCCTTTGTGAACTGGATGTTGTCATAGCCCACGATCTCGATGCGATTGCCCCAGGGGTCGCGGAAATCCAGGAACCGACCGTCGAGCAGCTTCACTCCCGCCGCCTCGAGGGCGGCGCGCGCCGCCTCCTTGTCATCGACAACGAGGCCGAAGTGCCGGCCGTCGTCGGCGGACTGCTTGCGCCCCGCCTGAAGGGCGATGAATTGGTCGCCAAGATCGATAAAGGCCATCGTCTTGCTCTTTCCGCGAAGTTTGAAGTCGAATATACTGCCATAAAATGTCAGCGCGTCTTCGATATCGCCGACTTCCAGCGCGACATGGTTGAAGCCGATGGGGCGCGGCTTTCTGTGGCCAACCATTCAAACCTCCTCTCAGAGCCGGTGGCGACCAACCCGGACCATCGCGGCCCAGTTGACCGTGCTACTGCTGACGAACGAACGCTCCAGCGATCTTGAGGGCGACGTCGTCACCCACCAGCGGCACATATTGGGTGACGCCAAAGTCGCTGCGCTTGATCGTCCCCACGGCCTCGAAGCCGACCGTGAACGACTTGTCGAGAGGGTTGACGCCCGAACCGACGAGGCGGACCTGCAACGTCTCCTGCTTGGTGACTCCGTGGAGCGTCAGATCGCCGGTCACGGTCGCAGTGTCATTTCCGGTCCGGACGACCTTCGTCGAGTTGAACGTCGCGGTAGGATATTTCGCCACGTCGAACCACTGAGCGTTCTTCAGTTCGTTATCCAAGACCGGGACGGTCGTCAGGATCGAGGTCACCGGAATCGAGACTTCGAGTTTCGACGCCGAAGGGGTCGAGGGATCGAGCTGCAGGGTTCCCGATGCGCCGGAGAACAGGCCATAGAAATCGGTGAAGCCGAAGTGTGAGATCGAGAAGCTGACTTGGGTATGGTAGGGCTCGACCTTGTAGGTTCCAGCCTTCACCGCGTGTGGATCTGGCGAAGACACCTGCTGCGCGAGGGCAATGGGTGATGCTGCAGTCAGCGCCAGGAGCGCCGTCGCCGCACCCGCGACAAGTATATTGGCGTTCACGCGCATAACGTTCCTTTCGATTGTCTCGAATAACTCGGGTTTATTTTGCGGATGACGCCGGGACGCACATTTGCGCGTGCGCCCGGCGTGTTCATTCGGTTGGCGGGTAGGCGCCGCGCTGGGCGGGCGCCCGACGCGCTATCAGGCGGCGAGAGCGGCCACCTTGTCCATGGCGGCGCTGACGGCGCGGTCCGCGGCTTCCGGTCCGAAGGCGACGCCCTCGATCGTGATCACCTCGATGTCGGTGACGCCCATCAATGAGAGGGCTGCGCGCAGGTAGGTGTCCTGGAAATTGAACTGCTGCATCGGGCCTTCGCTGTAGATCCCGCCGCGAGCCAGGACGAGATACGCTTTCTTGCCCTTGATCAGTCCTTCCGGCCCCTTTTCCGTATATCGGAACGCTACGCCTGGGCGTACGATATAGTCGATGTACGCCTTCAGATTTGAAGGAATACCGAAGTTGATCATGCCGGCGGCGATGATGATCGTGTCGGCTGCGAACACTTCCTTCAGCAGATTGTCAGAAATCGCCAACACTTCCTTTTGCGCGGGCGTTAGCTGATCGACTGGCAAGGCGCGCCCTGTCGCGAAGCTATCGTCGATGTGCGGGAGCGGCTCGCGCGTGAGATCGCGATGGGCAACCGTGGAATTGGGCGCGCGCAACGCCAGCTGACCCGCCAGGGAACGCGCGACCTTCGTCGAATGGGACTCCAGACGCGGGCTGGACGTGATCAGCAGGATGTTGCTCATGTCGGTACTCACTGGTTTCCAAGTGCGTTTTTGTGACTGACGCTAGGATGGTGACCGCCACGAAGCCTGACAAGAAGGCACTTTTTTTAAACCAGGGCACAAGTTTGAAACCGGGTGGCGGCGGCCGGAACGGCGCCTGGATCCGCTCACCATCTCGATGGGTTGTAGTATCGTTTTGTAACTCGCACTATATCAGTGACCATGGCAGACGCCCGCAAGACCGCACACACTTCGAACCACAGCGCGCCCGTGGAACCCGGGCGCATCGATGCGCCTGCTCCAATGGCGCCGCCCCCTCGTCTTCCCGACAGCGACTGCCGGGCCGTGGCGTCTGTACTCGCGCGCATCGGCGACAAGTGGAGCGTGCTGGTGATCATGCAGCTCGCCGACGGCCCACGACGGTTCAACGAGTTGAAGCGGAGGGTCGGCGGCATCTCGCAGCGCATGCTGACACTCACGCTGCGCGGGTTGGAGCGCGACGGGCACGTGAAGCGGACGATATTTGCGACGATCCCGCCGCGCGTCGACTACCAGCTGACGGAGCTCGGGCGCGGACTGATCGAGCCGACCCAGGCGCTCGGTCAATGGGCCCTGGCGCACATCCCAGAAATCGAAGGCGCGCGCGCCAAGTTCGACGCGGGCAACGATCGGGATTGAGCTAGAACCACCCTGGAACAAATCAAACGAGCCGGATCACCACCTTGCCGAAGTGGCGGCCGCTCTCGAGCCGGGCGAAGGCTGACTTTGCATCCTCGAACTCAAACACGCTGTCGATGACGGGGCGGAGCCCCGTCATGCCGATCGCCCGCACCAGTTCGATGAGGCTCGCCCGATCTCCGACGGAGATGTTCCTGAAGGTCGCGCCGCTGGCC
>JAFANN010000031.1 GCA_019232665.1 Caulobacteraceae bacterium
CGGCGCGATCTTCGATCTGATCCTCATCTTGCGCGGCGGGGCCTCACGCTGTCAGCGCGACTCCCGCGGCGTTTGGCGGACGGGCGGAGCGCTGGCGATCTGCGCCCTCTGCACGATTAGCGGGACAGTCGTAGCGGCCTAGCTAGAGCACCTCCCGTTCAGACGGAATCGCCTGAACGGGATCAACAGCTCGACGTGACGTTCTGACTTAGTACGACTAGGCCGGCGGCGCCGCCCGCCGCACCTCCACCACCCTTACCCGTGAGCCGTCCAGCACCAGGGCCAGCTCGCCCCGCTTGAGCTTCAGCGCATCCTCGCCGAACGCCTTGCGGCGCCAGCCGTCAAGGGCCGGTGTGTCGGCGTTGTCGTCGCCGGCGATCTTCTCGAGGTCGGACACAGTGGCGATGAGCCGAGGGGCGACGGCGGCGTCTTCCGCGCGCGCCTTGAGGAGCACCTTGAGCAGTTCGACGACCGCGCCGCTGTTGGGAGCCGCCACGGCGCGCTCGCGCGTGATCGTCGGCGCATAGGCCTCCGGGTCCTTCAGAGCCGCGGCGACCGCCTCGAGGATCTCCTGGCCGAACTTGGAGCCGGAGAAACCTTTAGGCACTCCGCGCAGGCGCGACAGGGCTTCGGCGTCCGTAGGCGCCTGGGAGGCCAGTTCGTCGATCGCCTCGTCCTTGAGGATCCGCCCGCGAGGCTGGTCACGGATCTGCGCCGTGCGCTCGCGCCAGGCCGCCACCGCGCGGAAGACCGCAAGATAGCGGGCCGAATGTCGACGCGGCTTCAGGCGCCTCCAGGCGTTCTCGGGGTTGACGTCGTAAAGAGCGGGATCTGCGATCGCGCGCATCTCCTCCTCCACCCACGCCAGACGCCCCCCCGCCTCCAGGCGTTGGCGGAGGATCGGAAAGAGCTCGGCGAGATGGGTGACGTCAGCCAGGGCGTAGTCGAGCTGGGCCTCGCTGAGCGGACGGCGAGCCCAGTCGGTGAAGCGACTCGATTTGTCGACATCGTTCTTTAGCATCTGGCGCACGAGCGCGTCATAGGCGACCTGCTCGCCGAAACCTGCCGCCATGGCGGCGATCTGGGTGTCGAAGAGCGGGGTCGGAATGACCCCAAGGTTGTGGAAGATCTCGATGTCCTGGCGGGCCGCGTGGAACACCTTCTCGATGGACGGATCGGCGAGGATCTTGAGCAAGGGCGAGAGGTCGAGGCCGGGGGCAAGGGGATCGATGACCGCCGCGGCCTCGCGCGTTGCGGCCTGGATCAGACACAGCTTGGGCCAGTAGGTCGTCTCGCGCATGAACTCCGTGTCCACGGCGACGAACGGGCGACCGGCAAGTTCCTCACAGAATGCAGCCAGTTCGGCTGTGGTGGTAATTGGAGTCATCGGCTAGCTATAGCCCTGGCGGCCGCCCCCAATGCAAGGCGCCAGCCGTCGCGGGGCCGAACGCTTCGCTGAACGACCTTTCCCGATGGATTTTACGATGACCGCCAAGGGCAATGGCCTCACCTATGCGCAAGCCGGAGTCGACATCGACGCCGGCGCCGCCCTGGTCGAGCGAATCAAGCCGCTGGCTGCGGCGACGCGCCGCCCCGGCGCCGACACCGAACTGGGGGGCTTCGGCGCCCTGCTGGACCTCAAGGCGGCAGGCTACGAGGATCCCCTCGTGGTCTCCACCACCGATGGCGTGGGCACCAAGCTGAAGATCGCCATCGAGACGGGGCTGCACGACGGCGTCGGCGTCGACCTGGTCGCCATGTGTGTCAACGACCTGCTCGCGCAGGGCGCCGAACCCCTCGCCTTCCTCGACTACTTCGCCACCGGCAAGCTAGACGTGGAAGCGGCGACGCGGGTCGTCGCCGGCATCGCCGCCGGGTGCAGCGAGGCGGGCGCGGCCCTCATCGGCGGAGAGACGGCCGAGATGCCCGGCTTCTACGAAGGCGCCGGCTATGACCTCGCGGGCTTCTGCGTCGGAGCCGTGGAGCGGGGCCGCGTCCTGCCGCGGCGCGACGAGCAGCGGGCGGGCGATCTGCTGATCGGCCTCGCCTCCTCCGGACCGCACTCCAACGGCTACTCGCTGATCCGTCGCATCGTCGAGCAGTCTGGACTGGGATGGGAAGCGCCTGCGCCTTTCGCGGCGGACCAGACCCTGGCCGAAGCCCTGATGACGCCGACGCGGATCTACATCCGCAGCGTGCTTCCCCTCCTCCGCCAGGGGCTCGCATCGGGCGCCGCGCACATCACCGGCGGCGGCCTGATCGAAAATCCGCCACGCGCGATTCGAAAGGACCTCGCGCCGAGGTTCGACTGGGAGTCCTGGGAGACGCCGCCGGTGTTCCAGTGGCTGGAGCGTGTCGGCGGCGTTGAGCGGTCGGAAATGCGCCGCACGTTCAATTGCGGCATCGGCTTCCTGCTTGTGGTCCCGCACAAGAACGGCGAGGCGGTGATGGCCGGCCTGCTGGAGGCGGGCGAGAACGCCTTCGTCTGCGGGGAGTTGACGGCGGCGGGGTGAGCCTGGCCGCCGCCTATCGTCAGTTAGCCGACGATGTCGGCTTCGTCGAAGAACTGCGCGATCTCGATCTTCGCATTGTCCGGGCTGTCGGAGCCGTGGACGGAGTTTTCGCCGACGGATTTGGCGAAACGCTTGCGGATGGTGCCTTCGGCCGCCTGGGCCGGATTGGTTGCGCCCATGATCTCTCGGTACTTGGCGATCGCGTTGTCCCCTTCAAGGACCTGCACCACGACCGGGCCCGAAGTCATCATCTCGACCAGTTCGCCATAGAACGGGCGCTCGCGGTGGACTTCATAGAAGTCTTCCGCCTCTTCCTGGGTCATGCGGATGCGGCGTTGGGCGACGATCCTAAGACCGGCCTCCTCGATCATGGCGTTGATCTGGCCGGTGAGGTTCCGCGCGGTCGCATCGGGCTTGATGATCGAGAATGTGCGTTCGGTCATGATCTTCTTTTAGTCACAGACTTGCGGGGGGGATGGGGTGGCGGCTTATAGCGACGGCCGCCCGCCGCGCCAAGCCGCTGCGGACCCCACTCCCCGCGTTCCCGGACAGACTTCCCGATGATCCTGCGTATCGACGACCTGGTGTTCGACGCCTGGGGCCGGCGGATCTTCGACCACGCCAGCGTCAGCCTCTCTGCAGGCTCACGTGTCGGGCTGGTGGGACGCAACGGGGCGGGCAAGTCGACGCTCTTCCGTCTGATCCGCGGCGAGTTCTCACCTGGCGGCGGCGAGATCGAGATCGCGCGCACCGCCCGCATAGCCGCGGTGGACCAGGAGCATCCGGCGACGCCGATCCCGTTGCTGGAGACCGTGCTCGAGGCGGACCAGGAGCGAGCCGCCCTTCTTGCCGAACTGGAGACGGCGGCGCCCGAGCGCCTGGCCGACATCTACGGCCGGCTCGACGAGATCGGCGCCGACCGCGCGCCGGCGCGGGCCGCGGAGATCCTCGCCGGGCTTGGCTTCCGCGAGGCGGATCTCTCCCGCCCGATGGCGGAGTTCTCGGGTGGCTGGCGGATGCGGGTCGCCATGGCCGCAGCCCTTTTCGCCGAACCTGACCTGCTGCTGCTCGACGAGCCGACCAACTATCTCGACCTGGAGGGCGCTCTCTGGCTCGAGGCGCGACTGCGCAAGTATCCGCACGCCGCCCTGATTATCAGCCACGACCGCGAGCTGCTCGACCGCTCGGTCGACTTCATTCTCCACCTGCACGACGGCAAGCTCGACCTGTATCGCGGCGGCCTATCGTCCTTCGAACGTCAGCGGGCGGAGAAACTGCGGCTCGCGGCCTCGATGCAGGAGAAGATCGAGGCGCGGCGGGCGCATATGCAGTTGTTCGTCGACCGCTTCCGCGCCTCGGCTACCAAGGCCCGCCAGGCGCAGTCGCGCCTGAAGATGATCGCCCGTCTGAAGGACGCCGCGCCTGTCGTCGAAAGCGACGTTTCGCCCTTCCTCCTCCCCTCCCCCGAGCGTCCCCTCGCCCCGCCGCTGATCCGGTTCGAGAAGGCCGACGTCGGCTATGGCGGGCCGCCGGTGCTGCGCAACCTCAACCTGCGCATCGATCCGGACGACCGCATCGGGCTGCTGGGCGTCAACGGCTCGGGCAAGAGCACCTTCGCCAAGCTGCTGGCCGGGAACCTGACGCCAAGCGGGGGAGAGATGAAACTCCATCGCGGCCTGCGAGTCGGCTGGTTCCACCAGCACCAGATCGAGGCGATGGACGCCGCCGACACGCCCCTGACGATCATCCGCCGCGTCCTGCCCGACGCCACCGAGGCCCAACGCCGCTCGCGCCTCGCCCAGTTCGGCATGACCGTGCAGAAGGTGGAGACGACTATCGCCAATCTCTCCGGAGGCGAGCGCGCGCGACTGCTGCTCAACCTCGTGGCGATGCAGAGGCCGCACCTGTTGATCCTCGACGAGCCGACCAACCACCTCGACATCGACAGTCGCGCGGCCCTCGCCGAGGCGCTTAACGACTACGAGGGCGCGGTCCTGCTGATCGCCCACGACCGCTCGATGATGGAGACGGTGGTCGACCGCCTGTGGCTCACCGGCGGCGGAACGATCCGGCCCTTCGACGGCGACATGGACGACTACGCCCGCCACGTCACCAACGCCGCCCGCGGGCAGGAGAAGGCCGCGAAGAAACCGCCTCCGCCCCCGCTTCGCGCGGCGGCTCCAGCCGCGGCGCCGCTGCGCCGCAAGCTCGAGGCTGCCGAAGCGACACTCTCGCGCCAAAACCACGTCGCCGGCGAACTCGAGGCGCAGCTCGCCGATCCGGCTCTCCATCGCGACCGCACGAAATTCGCCGAGGTCAAGCGACGGCACGATCGGGCGTTGGAGAAACTGGCGGAGGCAGAAGCCGCCTGGATGGCTGCCGCGGAGGCGTTGGAGGCTACGGAAGCGGCAGCCTAAGGCGCGTTCCGTTCAGCCCTGGCGAGTCCAGCCTCGCGTCTCGGACTGGCGCCAGTAGACCACTTCATGTCCGCTCGCCTTGAGGCCTGACCACATGCGGCGCGCGCGGGCGAGATCAGGCTCCGATCGGCCATCGAAGAGGACCATCGTCCGTTCGTAACCGCCAAGGTCAGACGGCTCGCCGCCGAGGACGAAGAAGGCCTGCGCCCCGTTCAGGTTCTGCGGCTTGTCCGACAGCAGCACCGGGTGGCGCGCGTCCATCGGGCCGCCGCTCACGCCGTGCGGCAGGAAGCTGTCGTCACGGTAGGTCCACAGCCGCTCGTCGAGCAACTCGACTTCGCGGCGATCCGGAACAAAGACAAGGGCGCGCCAGCCGCGCGCCAGGGTGCGCTCGAGGAGGTCAGGAAGGACCTCCTCGGGCGAGGATCGCTCGAGATGGTAGAACCAGACCTCGCAGCGGCCCTCGGCCAAGCTCAGCCCTCGTAGGAGTCCGCCACCAGCTGGTCGAGCAGGCGCACGCCAAAGCCGGTCGCGCCGCTCGGGATGGTGGGGATGGTCGAGCCCGGCTTGAACGCCGTCGAGGCGATGTCGAGGTGCGCCCACGGCACACCGTTGACGAACTTCTGGATGAACAGAGCCGCGGTGATCGAGCCGCCATAGCGCGGGCCGATGTTCTTCATGTCCGCCACGGCGCTCTCGATCAGCTTGTCGTACTGGGCCGGCAGGGGCATGCGCCACAGCGGCTCGCCCGTGGCCTTGGAGGCGGCAAGAAGATTGTCGGCCAGCTCGTCGTTGTTGCTGAACAGGCCGGCGAGGTCCTTGCCCAGCGAGACGACGATCGCACCGGTCAGGGTCGCCAGGTCGATCATGAACTTCGGATTGAACCGCTGCTGGCAGTACCAGAGCGCGTCGGCCAGGACGAGCCGGCCCTCGGCGTCGGTGTTGATCACCTCGATCGTCTGGCCCGACATCGACTTGACCACGTCACCCGGGCGCTGGGCGTTCCCGTCGGGCATGTTCTCGACCAGACCGAGGATGCCGACGGCGTTCACCTTCGCCTTGCGCGAGGCCAGGGCATACATCGTGCCGGTGACAGCCGCTGCGCCGCCCATGTCGGTGACCATCTCCTCCATGCCCTCGGCCGGCTTGATCGAGATGCCGCCGGTGTCGAAGCAGACACCTTTGCCCACAAAGGCGACGGGCTGAGCGTCCGGGTCGGGAGCGCCCTTCCACTGGATGACCGCCAGCTGGCTCTCGCGCACGCTGCCCTGGCCGACGCCGAGCAGCGAGCCCATACCTAGCTTCTCCATCTCCTTCTCGCCGAGGATCTCGACCTCAAGGCCGAGCCTGGAAAGCTCCTTCACCCGCCGGGCGAACGATTCCGGATAGAGGATATTGGCTGGCTCGGTGACGAGGTCGCGGGCGAAGAGGATCGCGTCGGCGAGGCCGGACAGGCGCTCGTAGGCCGCCTTGGCGGCGGCCGGGTCATCGCAGGCGATGCGGGTCGCCTGGACTGAGGGCTTCCGGTCCGCCTTTTCGGTCGTGCGGTACCGGTCGAAGCGATAGCTCGCCAGGCGCACGCCGAAGGCCGCCGAGGCCGCGGCGGAGGGCGAAAGGCCGTCCAGGCGCAGATGGAGGACTTCGGAGCCTGTCGCCTTCACCGCCTGATAGGCGTGGGCCGCGGCCGTCTCCACGGCCTGATCGGTGACGGCGTCCGGCCCCAGCCCGACGACGACGAGGCGGTCGGCGGCAACGCCCTGGGGCGCAAGGACCTCGAGGGTCTGACCCGCCGCGCCAGTGAACCGGCTGACGCCCGCCGAGCGGGCGATCGCCCCGCCCGCGGAAGCATCGAGCGCGGCCGCCGGGCCCGTGAGCTTTGCGGGATCGGTGACCAGCACGGCCACGGCCGACCCTTTGGCGGCCGCTGCGTCGGCGGCGACGAATTCGATGTTCATCAGGTCAGGACTTTCCTTTCAGGCGTGGCGTGGGGTCAGGCGAATTCCACCAGGACATCGTCGGCGGCGACGGTCTCACCGGCGCGCGCGCCCAAAGTCCGGATTACGCCGTCTCGCTCGGCGCGAATGATGTTCTGCATCTTCATGGCCTCGATGACACAGATCACCTGGCCCTCCTTCACCTCCTCGCCCTCCCTGGCCTCCACCGAGACCACCAGCCCCGGCATGGGCGAGAGGATCTGGCGGGAGGTGTCGGGCGGCGCCTTGACCGGCAGGCGCTGGTGCAGGTCGGCCGAGACGGGTGTGAGGACCAGGACGCGCTGGCGCACCGCCCGGAACCGGATGTCGAAGCCTTCGGCGGCGGGCGCGATGGTCGCGGTGAAATCGCGCCCGTCCAGACTGCCGCGGAACTGCGGGTCGCCCGGCCGCCAGTCGAGCACCTCCAGGCGCAGCGCACGGCCCTCGGCCGGGAGACCGATCATCACCGCGCCGTCGACCTCGCCCACCTCCACCTCGCGCCGCCGGCCGCCCGCAACGACGACCCAGTCGCGCCGCAGGTTGCGGCGGCGAAGCGGGCCCGCGGCCGCATTCGCGCGCCGCGCGAGCAGGCGGTGGGCCGCCGCGGCGACGGCGAGGATGATGTCCGCCTGCCACGGCTCGGGCTCGAGGCCGTGAAAGCCGTCGGGGAAGACGGTCGGGATGTAGTTGGTCGACAACGCGCCGGAGGCGAACCGCGGCTGGTCCATCACCGCCGAGAGGAAGGCCGTGTTGTGCGCCGGCCCCTCGATGTGCAGGTCCTCCAAGGCGCGGGCCATGCCGGCGATCGCGCCGGAACGGTCGGGGGCCCAGGCGCACAGCTTGGCGATCATCGGATCGTAGAAGGTGGAGATCTCGTCCCCTTCGCGCACGCCGGTCTCGTTGCGCACGACGTAGCCGCCGCGCTCGCCTTCCTGCGGCGGGGCGTAGCGGATCAGCCGGCCGATCGAAGGCAGGAACTTGCGGTAGGGATCCTCGGCGTAGATGCGGCTCTCGATCGCCCAGCCGTGGATCGACAGATCCTCCTGCTTGATCGCCAGTTCCTGGCCGTAGGCGACGCGGATCATCTGCTCGACGAGGTCCACGCCCGTGATCAGCTCGGTGACCGGGTGCTCGACCTGCAGGCGGGTGTTCATCTCCAGGAAATAGAAGGACTTGTCCTGGCCGGCGACGAACTCGACGGTGCCCGCGGAGTCGTAGTTCACGGCCTTCGCCAGGGCGACGGCCTGAGCGCCCATGGCCGCCCGGGTCGCATCGTCGAGCAGGGGCGAGGGCGCCTCCTCGATGACCTTCTGGTTGCGCCGCTGAATCGAGCACTCGCGCTCGAAGAGGTGGATGACGGCGCCGTGCTTGTCGCCCAGCACCTGGATCTCGATGTGGCGCGGATTGACGATGAACTTCTCGATGAAGATGCGATCGTCGCCGAAGGCGCCCTTGGCCTCGGCGCGGACGGCCGGGAAGCCCTCCTCCACTTCGCGCCGGTTGGCGGCGATACGAATGCCCTTCCCGCCCCCACCCGCGGAGGCCTTGATCATCACTGGATAGCCGATGCTCTCGGAAATGCGTACGGCGTGGTCGACGTCGTCGATCTCGCCGATGTGGCCCGGCACGATCGAGACGCCCGCCCCGGCGGCGAAGCGCTTGGAGGCGATCTTGTCGCCCATGGCGTCGATGGCGTGAGGATTGGGTCCGATGAAGACGATCCCGGCCTTGGCGCACGCCTCGGCGAACGAGGCTCGCTCGGAGAGGAACCCGAAGCCCGGATGGATCGCCTGCGCGCCCGTCTCGCGGGCCGCGTCGAGGATCTTTTCGGCGACGAGATAGGACTGGCTCGCCGGCGAGGGTCCGATGAAAACGGCCTCGTCGGCCATGGCCACGGCCAGCGAGTCGGCGTCGGCCTCGGAGTAGACCACCACGGTGGCGATCCCCATCCGACGGCAAGTCCTGACGATTCTGACCGCGATCTCGCCCCGGTTGGCGATCAGGATTTTCGAGAACATCCGGTTGGGGCCACCCATCTGCACGCTATGTTGTGGGCGTTAGACGTGCCGAGGCTGGATGACAACATCCCCTTGAGGAAGCTTTGGCCCCTCGAGGACGCCGCGGCCGGGAAGGAGCCATTCATGACCGAAGCCATCCACTCCCCGCAGCTCTCCGCTTCCGGGTTCGACCTCACGCCGCCGACCGCCGCCGAGCGCGCGCGACTGGAGGCGGCCCTGACGCGGGAGGAGAAGGACGTCCTGCTGCACCATGGCACCGAGGCGCCCTTCTGCGGCGGCCTGCTGGAGAACAAGGACGACGGGGTCTACTGCTGCCGGCTCTGCGGCCTGCCGCTCTTCTTGCACAAGACCAAGTTCGAGAGCGGCACGGGCTGGCCGAGCTTCTGGGCGCCTTACGACGAAGGCCACGTGCGGGGCGTGCGCGACACCAGCTATGGCATGATCCGCGTCGAAACCCGCTGCGCCCGCTGCGACTCCCACCAGGGCCACCTCTTCCCGGACGGCCCGCGCCCGACGGGAATGCGCTACTGCATCAACTCGGTGTCGCTGGAGTTCGTGAAAACCGGCGCCCCCCTCCCGGACCCCCTGGGACGGGGCGACAAGATGCCGGGGTAGGCCTGTCCCTCCCCTTCTGGGGAGGGACCCGATTTTTGGCTACGCCGCTCCCGTCAGCAGCGTCATTGCGGCCAGGGTCATGACCTTGGCGGAATCGAGCATGTCGTCGATGCCGACCCATTCGTCGGGCTGGTGGGCGAGGTCCAACACGCCCGGCCCGTAGGCGATGCAGTCCTTCAGCTTGCCGATCCGATCGACGTGCTTTTGGTCATAGGTTCCAGGCGAGCAGATGAACTGCGCGGGGCGGCCGAGGACCTTCTGGATCGCCCGGGCGGTAGCGGCGGCGACGGGGCCGTCGCGGTCGGCCAGGGTCGGCTCGACGGCGAAGAGCTCGCGCAGGGCGTAGCGGAAGCCCGGCCGGTCGCGCGCCAGATCCTCGAGGATCTCGACGAACTCGCCCTTCACCTGGTCCAGCGGCTCCTCGATCAGGAAGCGGCGGTCAACCACCAGGCGGCAGCTGTCGGCGACGATCGGGGCCGGCAGGCCTTCCTTCGGCTCCGGTTGGCCACCGTGGATCGAGTTGATGTTGAGCGTCGAGGTCCGCGCCCCGTCGGGCACCACCGGCATCTCCGACCGGCGAGAGGCCAGTTTGGGGCCGAGCTCATGCTCCAGCCGCTCCATCAGCGCGCCCATGTGACGGATCGCAGAATCGCCGAGGAAGGGCATCGAACCGTGGGCGATCCGGCCCTTCGTCTCGATCTCAGCCCACCACACGCCGCGGTGGCCGATGCAGACGCGATCGACATTGAGCGGCTCGGGGATGATCACGTGGTCCACGCGGGGCTTGGAGAACCAGCCGCGCTCGGCGAGGTAGGCCACGCCCCCGTAACCACCGGACTCCTCGTCCGCCGTGCCGGAGATCTCTAGCGTCCCGGGCAGGTCGATCCCCGAATCGATCAGGGCCTCGACGGCAATGATCGAGGCGGCGAGCCCGCCTTTCATGTCGCAGGTCCCGCGGCCGTAGACCCTGCCGTCCTTCACCACGCCGGCGAAAGGATCGACGGTCCAGCCTTCGCCCGGCACGACCACGTCGATATGGCTGTTGAAGTGCACGCAAGGGCCGGGCGCTGCGCCTTCGTGGCGGGCGACGACGTTGAACCGAGGATAGCGGTCGCTGTCGCCTGGCGATCCCTCGGCTCGGACATACGAGATCTCGAAGCCGCGGCGGCGCAGGCGCTCGCCCACCAGCTCTGCGCAGGCCTGATAGTGCTCGCCCGGCGGATTGACCGTCGGGATGCCGACCAATTCGCGGGTCAGGGCGACGACCTCGTCCCGGCGGGCGTCGATGGCTTCGACGGCTTTTTCGATCGTATGCGGACGAACTGCGACGGTCGTCATGACAAAGCTGCTCCAGCGCGCCAAAGCCCCCAGCCCCAGCGCTGCAAATCCTGGTTCTTCTTCTATTTGGCGTCCGTCAAGACGCCCGAAAAGATGCTCTCAAAGACAGCGTCCGCCATCGACCTCCAACGCCACGCCGGTAATCATCGACGCCTCTTGACTGCACAGGAAGACCGCGGCGGAGGCGATATCGTCCGGAGTCGAGAGGCGGCCAATCGGGATGGTATTCAGGACCCGCGCGCGGGCCTCTGGCGAGTCGCCGCCGAAGAAGACGCCCAGCATCGGCGTATCGCCGGCCACCGGATTGATCGCGTTCACGCGCACGCCGTGCGGCGCCAGTTCGATGGCCATCGAGCGCGCGGCGGCGATCATCCAGCCCTTGGAGGCGTTGTACCAGGCAAGGTTTGGCCGAGGGCTCACTCCGCCGGTGGAGGCGATGTTGAGGATGGCGCCGCGCTTCTGGGCCTTCATCGCCGGGACGGCGTGGCGGCTGGGGAGATAGACCGAGCGGACGTTCACTCCCATGAGGCGGTCGAAGGCGACTTCGTCCATGGTCTCCAGCGGCGCAGGGGCGGTGCCCATGCCGGCGTTGTTGACCATGATGTCGACGCCCCCGAATGCTGACTGCACCGCCTCGAACAGAGCCGCGACGCTGGCGGCGTCCGAAACGTCGGTCCGGATCGCGATGCAGGCCTCACCCAACTCCTTGGCCAGGGCCTCGCCCTTGGCCTTGTCGAGGTCGGCGATGGCGACGCGCGCGCCTTCCGCCACGAAGCGCCGCACGATACCCGCACCGAAACCCGACGCGCCGCCAGTGACGATCGCCCGTTCGCCTTGAAGTCTCATCTCTTTGTCTTCCCCTCAGCCGTGCTTCACGGCGACCGTCTTGAGCTGCGTGAAGGCGTAGAGGGCCTCGAAACCCTTTTCCCGGCCATGGCCGGAGCGCTTGACCCCGCCGAACGGCAGCTCGACGCCGCCGCCCGCCCCATAGTTGTTGATGAACACCTGCCCTGCCTTCAGGCGATGGGCCATGCGGAACTGCCGTGCGCCGTCGCGGGTCCACGCGCCGGCGACAAGGCCATAGGGCGTCCCATTCGCTAGGGCCACGGCTTCGTCCTCGTCCTCGAACGGGATCACCACCTGGGCCGGACCGAAGATCTCCTCCTGCACGAGGCGATGGCCTGACGGCGGGCCGGCGATCAGGGCGGGGGCGAAGTAGTGGCCACCCGCCGGCGCGTGATCGACGAGGCTGCCGCGGGCGACGACCTGCAAACCGTCCTTCTCGGCAAGATCGAGATAACCGCGGACGATCTCGAGCTGACGGGCGCTGATCAGCGGACCGACGTCGAGATCGGCGAGGGCGGGCCCCACTCTCAGCTCCCGATAGCGGGCAGCCATCCGCTCCAGCACCTGCTGATAGACCTCGCGTTGGACGAGGATGCGCGAGGCGGCCGAGCAGGTCTGGCCGGCGTTCTGGATCCCGGCGTTGACCAGGAACGGCAGGGCCTCGTCGATATCGGCGTCGGCGAAGACAACCTGAGGCGACTTTCCACCCAGCTCGAGGGTCACCGGCGCGGCTCGCCCGGCGGCGGCCTTCTGCACCAGGGCGCCCACCGGCCCGGAGCCCGTGAAGGAGACGTGATCGACATCCGGGTGAGCCGCCAGGGCAGCCCCGGCCTCGTCCCCTCGCCCCGGCACGACGTTGAGCGCGCCGGGCGGCAGTCCGCACTCGGTGGCGATCCGCGCGAAGGCCAGCGCCGTGAGGCTCGCCTCTTCCGCTGGCTTCAGCACCGTGGCGTTGCCCGCCGCGAGCGCGCCCACGACGCTGCGGCCGAGAATCTGCATCGGATAGTTCCACGGGATGATGTGGCCCGTGACGCCATGCGGCTCGCGCAGGGTGAAGACGGTGTAGCCGGCCTGGTACTCCAGGGTCTGGCCCATCAGCTTGTCCGCCGCCCCGCCGTAGAACTCTAGATAGCGCCCCAGGGCCGCGGCGTCGGCGCGCGCCTGGCCCAGGGGCTTGCCGACGTCCATCGCCTCCATCTCGGCGAGGGCGTCGACGTGCTCGAGCACGCGCTGGCCGATTCGCGACAGCACCCGCCCGCGCTCGGTCGCCGTCAGCTTGCCCCACTCGCCAGAAAGAGAGCGGCGCGCGGCGTCCACCGCCTCGTCGATCTCGCCGGCGCCGCCAGCGGCGATGTCGCCGATATTCGCGCCGGTCGAGGGATCCTCCACCGGCAATCGCCCGCCTGCAGCGGGACGCCAGCGCCCGTCGATGAGAACCCCTTCGGCGATCAGGGAGGATGCGTCATCGGGCACGGCGGGACTCCTTGGGACGGTCAAAAAACTGGCGTCTGGACGGGCCTTCCGTCTGCGGACATAGCTCGCCGGTCAAGAGACCAAAGGGGGCTAACCAGGTGAACAGACGCGATCTTCTGACCGCAGCGATGGTGATGGGAGCCGGGGCGATGACCGCGCCGGCGGGGGCGCTGGCCCAGGCGGAGGGGAGCGCCCGTCCGGGACCGCGCAATCTGATCACCGACGTGGCGGGGCTGAAGGTCGGCCAGGCGCAGGACGCCGCCGCGCGGACCGGCACGACGGTCATCCTGCCCGACGAGGCGGCGGTGGTGGCGGCCGACGTGCGCGGGGGTGGGCCGGCGACGCGGGAGACGGACGCAACCGAGCCGCAGAACCTCGTGCACGCCTTCGACGCGATCGTCCTCTCCGGCGGGTCGGTCTACGGCCTGGCGGCGCCGGACGGCGTCGTCGCTTGGCTCGGCGCCCGTGGGCGAGGCTATGGCCTTTCGCCCAGGCCCGGGGTGCCGAAGAGCCCGGTGATCCCCTCCGCGGCGCTCTACGACCTCGCCAACGGCGGAAACAAAGACTGGGGCCTTCGCCCGCCCTACTGGGGCCTCGGGCTGGCGGCCGTTCAGGCCGTCTCCGACAAGTTCGAACTCGGCACGGCTGGCGCCGGATACGGCGCCATGGCCGGATCGCTCAAGGGCGGCCTCGGCTCCGCCTCCATCGTCACCGCCGACGGCTTCACGGTCGGAGCGCTGGTCGCGGTGAACTCCGCCGGTTCGGTCGTCGCGCCAGGGACGAAACAGTTCTGGGCGGCGCCGTTCGAGATCGGGCGCGAGTTCGGCGGCCTGGGGACCGGGCAGCTTCACGCCGGTCCGGACGACTGGGGCCGGTCCAAACCTCATCCGGGGGCACGCGAGAACACCACCCTCGCCGTCGTGGCCACGGATGCGAAGCTGACCACGGACGAAGCCAAGCGGATGGCGATCATGGCGCAGGACGGCATGGCCCGCGCCATCCGCCCCTCGCACAGTCCTTTCGACGGCGACATCGTCTTCGCCATGGCCACCG
>JAFANN010000181.1 GCA_019232665.1 Caulobacteraceae bacterium
CGCACGGGCGATGGCGCTGGCGGACGCCTTCTGGAAGTCGATGGCCTGAGTCAGGCGGCGGCTCGGCGCGACAGATCTCGCGCCCGGGCCAGACCCTCCACGCCTGCATCGAGGGTCGCATCGCGCTTGGCGAAGCAGAGACGAAGCACGTTGGTGACCGGGTCGGTTTCGTAGAAGGCCGAGACCGGAATGCCGGCGACGCCAGCTTCTTTCACGGAGCGGAAGCAGAAGCTCGCATCGTCCTCGTCGATCCCCGACGCCGCGAGGTCGATATTCAGGAAGTAGGTCCCCTCACTGGGGAGCACGACGAAGCCCTCGCGCCGCAGCCCCTCCGTCAAGCGCTGGCGCGACCGATCGAGCGCTTCCGGCATCGCCTCGAACCATGCCTCGCTGTTCGCCAGGCCCCAGGCGACGCCCGCCTGCAGGTTCGGGGCGGTGGTGAAGGTGAGGAACTGGTGCGCCTTGGCGATCATTTCGGTCAGGGCCGGCGCCGCCAGCAGCCAGCCGACCTTCCATCCCGTCAGGGCGAACATCTTGCCCGCCGAACCGATCTTGACCGTGCGCTCGCGCATGCCCGGAAACCCGATCAGCGGCCGGTGAATGGCGTTTCCGAACACCACCTGCTCCCACACCTCGTCGCAGACGGCCACGGCGTCGTGGCGCACGCAGAATTCCGCCAAAAGCGCGAGGTCCTCCTCCCCAAACACCGTCGCAGTCGGATTGAGCGGGTTGTTGAGCACGACCATCCGGGTGCGATCGGTGAACAGGCGCTCGAGCATCGCCCGGTCGAACCGCCAGTGCGGCGGTTCCAGCCGCGCAAGGCGCGGGACGCCGCCGGCCCGCCGGACCATCGGCAGGTAGGAGTCGTAGAGCGGCTGGAACAGCACGACCTCGTCACCCGGCTCGATGAGGCCAAGGAAGGCGCAGGCCAGGGCTTCGGTGGCGCCGGAGGTGACCGTCACTTCGCGTGTGGGGTCGAGTTGCAGGCCCTGGCGTGTGTAGTGATGCGCAACAGCTTCGCGCAATTCGGGAAGCCCCTGCATCGGCGGGTACTGGTTCGAGGCGTGGAGCAGGGCCTCCGAGGCCGCCCGCAGGATCGCTTCGGGGCCCGGCTCGTCCGGAAATCCCTGCCCAAGATTGACCGCCCCGTGCTCGCGCGCCAGCGCGCTCATCACCGTGAAGATGGTCGTCGGCAGACCGGAGTAGAGACTGTTGGCCATGCCGGCAGGATTACCACGGATTTCCAATGCGTCCGTGGGGTCCGGGAACCCCTCCTTCCCCCGTCCATTCGCCTGGAGAAGGAGACCAACATGGCCGATTTGGACGCCAACGATCGCAAGCATTTGCCGAAATCGAAGTTCGCCGAGCCGGAGAAGCGCGCCTATCCGATCCCTGACGCCGCCCACGCGCGCAACGCCAAGGCCAGGGCGAGCCAGGCGCAGAACGCCGGACGCATGTCGAAGGCGGAAGAGAAGAAGATCGACAAGAAGGCCGACGAGGTCCTGAAGAAGGACTGACCGCGCCGCCCCGAGCGGATCAATCGCCCCGACCACCCGTGGAAGGTGATCGGGGTGTCGTCGTCATGGCCGCCCGAACGCGCCGTGCCTTGGGTGCGTGAGCCTCCAGAACCTCAGCGACATCGCCACCGCGGCGGCTGTGAGCGAGACGACGAAGCCGATCCAGATGCCCAGCCCCTGCAGGTGAAGGCCCAGCGCGAGGGCGAAGCAGGTCGGCGCGCCGATCAGCCAGTAGGATCCCCCGGCTAGCAGCATCGGAACGCGCGCATCCTTCAGCCCGCGCAAGGACTGGGCGCCGACGACCTGGACAGCGTCCACGACCTGGAACGCGGCCGCGGCCTTGAGGAAGGTCGCCGCCAGGGCGATCACCGCCATGTCCCGTGCGCTTCGACCGCCAAAGTACAGCCCGGCGATCTGGGAGCTGAACGCGCCGACGAGCACCGCGCACACCACGCCGAAGATGACGGCGATGGCGAAGGCGGTCTGACCCGCCCGTCGCGCGGCCGCCATGTCGCGCGCGCCCACGGCGACGCCCACGCGCACGCAGGAGGCCATGCCGATCCCCAGCGGCACCATGAAGGTGATCGAGGGCACGTTGATCGCGATCTGGTGAGCCGCCAGCGCTGTGGTCCCGAACCTGCCCATCAGCAGGGTCATGGCGTTGAACAGCATGCCCTCGAAGATCATCGTCATGCCGATCGGCAGGCCCAGGCGGAACACTTCGGCAAGCCGCGGCGCGACCGGGCGCGTGAAGCGCCGGAACGCGCGGTAGACGCGCAGCTTGGGATCGAACTGGATCACCAGGACCATCGCCACGAAGCTGAACATGGCGGAGAAGGCGGTCGCCATGGCGGAGCCGACGATGC
>JAFANN010000270.1 GCA_019232665.1 Caulobacteraceae bacterium
CTACGTCGGCCACGAACGGCGATCTCCCGCGCCAATTGGAGGCGGAGTTAAGCCTGAGGCCACGCACGAGTGGAAGGGCGAGAATAAGCCTTTGATCCGCCGGCGTCCCGCCGGCTCTTCGTTTCTTGCCTTAAGAAGAGAAGGAAAGAGAAGAGCCGGCGGGACGCCGGCGGACCAAGAAGAATGGGCGTCAGTACCGGTAATGGTCCGGCTTGAACGGGCCTTCGGTGGTCACGCCGATGTAGGCGGCCTGGTCCTTGGAGAGCTTGGTCAGCTTGGCGCCCAGCTTGTCGAGGTGGAGCATGGCCACCTTCTCGTCGAGGTGCTTGGGCAGGGTGTAGACCTTCGTCTCGTACTTGTTCCGCTCCGTCCACAGCTCGATCTGGGCCAGGGTCTGGTTGGTGAAGCTGGCGCTCATCACGAAGCTGGGGTGACCGGTGGCGTTGCCGAGGTTCACCAGCCGACCTTCAGAAAGCACGATGATCTTCTTGCCGTCCGGGAATTCGACGTGGTGGACCTGCGGCTTGATCTCGTCCCACTTGTAGTTGCGAAGGCCGGCGATCTGGATCTCGGAATCGAAGTGGCCGATGTTGCAGACGATGGCGTTGTTCTTCATCGCCCGCATGTGGTCGACAGTGATCACGTCCTTGTTGCCGGTGGCGGTGACGAAGATGTCGGCCTCGCCGGCGACGTCGTCCAGCGTCTGGACCTGGTATCCTTCCATCGCCGCCTGCAGAGCGCAGATCGGGTCGATCTCGGTGACGATCACCCGCGCGCCGCCCTGGCGCAGGGAGGCCGCCGAGCCCTTGCCGACATCGCCGTAGCCGCAGACTACCGCGACCTTGCCGGCCAGCATGACGTCGGTGCCGCGGCGGATGGCGTCGACCAGGCTCTCGCGGCAACCGTAGAGGTTGTCGAACTTGCTCTTGGTGACGCTGTCGTTGACGTTGATCGCCGGGAACGGCAGCTCGCCGCGCTCGGCCATCTGGTAGAGGCGGTGGACGCCGGTGGTGGTCTCTTCGGAGACGCCGGTGATCGCCTTGCGGATGGCGCTGTAGAAGCCGGGCTTTTCCTTGAGGTAGCGCTTCATCACCGCGTAGAGCGCCTCCTCTTCCTCGTTGGTCGGCTTGTCGAGGATGGAGGGATCGGTCTCGGCCTTTGGCCCGAGCACGGTGAGCAGGGTGGCGTCGCCGCCGTCATCGAGGATCAGGTTCGGATGCCCGCCGTCGGCCCACTCAAAGATCTTGTGGGCGTAATCCCAGTACTCGGTCAGGGTCTCGCCCTTCACGGCGAACACCGGCGTGCCGGTGACCGCGATCGCCGCGGCCGCATGGTCCTGGGTCGAGAAGATGTTGCAGGAGGCCCAGCGCACATCGGCGCCCAGGGCCTTGAGCGTCTCGATCAGCACGGCCGTCTGGATCGTCATGTGCAGGGAGCCGGCGATGCGCGCGCCCTTCAGCGGCTTGTCCTTGGAGAACTCCTCGCGAACGGCCATAAGGCCGGGCATCTCGGTCTCGGCGATCTCGATTTCCTTGCGGCCCCAGGGGGCGAGGGAGATGTCCCTGACGATGTAGTCGGCCACGGCGAGGCTCCTGATTGCGGAGCCGCTCTATAGACGCGGCCGCCCCACCGGGCAACCGGGATATAAAGATATCCTTATGTCTCGGTGGCGGCGAGAGAGAGTGAAATTGATCCCTCTTTAATCCCGTCATCGCCGGCGACCCATGGTCAGGCTCGATAGGCGCCTGTAATGACCGCGCCGGGCGGCGCGGTCACGCGGAGCAGTTGGTGAACCGTGCAGCCACTCCGTGCGTCGTGGCCGCGCCAGGAACGCGGCCATTGCGAGCCGCTCGCCAAGCCTTGCCATGGGTAGCCGGCACTGACGGCCGGCTATGACGGAATTTAGGGGGGGCGGTTCGCTGCCTCGTGCGCGGGGATCATCTGCCCCAGAATGGCCTGGCGGATTTGAGTTCGGCGAAACGGCCGCACGCCTTGGTCAGAAGCTTCGCCTCCCGCCGCGCTTCGCCGGCCAGCAGCTCGTCGGCCGGCGGGTAGTCGCCCGCGAGCTCGGCGGCGGTGGCGATGTCGTTGAGGTCGCCCAGATCGTCCAGCAGGTCCTTGAGGATCGAGACGAACCGCTTGGCGCGCTTGGGATGGGCCTTGAACAGCGGCGCGAGCACATCGGCGGCGTAGCGCAGTTCCTTGGCCCGGATGCGCGCGTGGTGCCGGTCCTCCGGCGGAAGGTCATCCAGGCCCTTCCCTTTCTTCATGAGCTTGCGCCGGGCGCGATCCAGGGCTTTGCCGCCGTAGTCGACGACGGGACTGTCGCGGTCCTCCGCGGCGCGCGCGTCGGCCCGGGTCCAGGCGCCGCTCTCGATCCAGATCATCGTATCGAGCAGGAGGGCGCGGAGCTTGTCGCTCCCCGCGGCGGTCCTGGCGCGCGCATAGGCCCCCTCGCGGGCGGCCTCCAGGCGCGCCTGGGCCTCGTTCGTCGCCATTCCGGGACAGTTTTCCGCCGCGCGCCGCCAGGCGCCATCGATGAAGACATCGAGGTTCCGCGCGGGGTCGAGCTCGGCGCCCAACCACTTGAGATCTGCGTCCACGGCCTCGAGACGATCGTCTTCCACGATTGAGCGAAACGTTTTCAACATCGCACGCAGACGCCGGGCGCCCACCCGCATCTGGTGCACCGCCTCGGCGTCGCGCTGGCGGCAGATCACTTCGCCATTGCGCGCGATCTGTTCGAGGCAGGCGCGGGAGATGGCGCGGAACGCCCCGCCTGCGGTCATGCTCCGCGTGAGCGCGGGGGGCTCGAACTTGAACGCCAGGTCCTTGTCCTCGGCGAGAAGACCGAACCCGCGATCGGGCTTGGTGGTGAAGGAGAGCGCGATTGGAAACCGGCGCGCCAGATCGCCGGCCAGATCGAATAGAGCCGCCGGCTCGCCGCGCTCGAGTTCGAGCTCGAGTTCGTCGAAGGACTGAGAGCGTCCGTCGACGCACACCTGTCCACGATCGAGGCTGCAGCTGATCGAGCCCAGCGAGGTGTCCATCGGCACCGTGCGACGGTCGACCACGACGGTGAACTTCGGCGCCAGCGAACAATCCTTGGCGAGCACGCGCTTTGCCGGCGTGCGCCGCGCGTGGTCTAGGTCCGGTCCCTCGCCCTTCGTCGCCGCCTCCCACTCGCCGCGTCCCAGCACCCCCCCGCTCGCCCGGCTGGTCTTGACGGTCTGTAGCCAGCGCCCGCCCTCGCGCCGGACGCGCAAGGTCAAGCCGGCCTTGCGCAAGGCGCATTCGCCGGTATCGAAGTAGGTGGACTCCAGCACTTCCTGGTCCGGTTTCCGATCGAAGCTCGCAAGGAGCGCTTCGCTCGCCTCGCGCGGCACGCGAAACTTCAGTTCGACCTCGCGCGGGTCTGCGGTCATGTCGTCCTCCTTCGCCCCACCCCCGGCGAACGCGCTCCCAGCCTTCGGACTACGCCTCAGCGTTCTTCCTCGAACTTGGTTTCGACGAGGCGCGCCAGAGCCAACGCGGCGGCCTCCGCGTCTGCGCCGCGCGCAGTGATGCGGATCATCGAGCCGGGACCGGCTGCGAGCATCATCAGTCCCATGATGGACATTGCGTCCACGGTCTGGTCGTCGCGCGTCACCTGGATATCGGACTTGAAGCCAGCGGCGACCTTGACGAACTTCGCCGACGCCCGGGCGTGGAGGCCGCGTTCGTTGACGATCTCGACAGTACGTTCGGAGATCACTTCTCGCCGGCCAGGACGTAGGACGCGACCGAGATGTACTTCCGGCCCGCCTCCTGAGCCCAGCTGACACAGGTCTCCAGCGGCTCACGACCTCGAACACTGGCGAGCTTGATCAGCATTGGCAGGTTGAGGCCGGCGATCACCTCCGCCTTCGTCTGTTCCATCACCGAGATGGCCAAATTCGAGGGGGTGCCGCCGAACATATCCGTAAGAAGGATCACCCCCTGGCCCGAATCAACCTGCTGACACGCCTTCAGGATGTCGCGCCGGCGACGCTCCATGTCGTCCTCGGCGCCGATACAGATTGCCGCGACGGCAGGTTGTGGCCCGACCACATGTTCCATGGCGTAGACAAACTCTTCCGCCAGTCGCCCGTGTGTAACGATCACGAGCCCGATCATGTCAGGCGCCTCAACGGGTTCATCCTTATGTCTCGGCGCAGGGGCGATCTTGCGCGAGGCGTGCTAGATACGCTCTTGCTTCCCGCCCTCCAAGCCACTCGATGGCGCGACGCAGTTTCGCAGGCGCGGAATGCTCGAACGGCCACAGGTCAATGACGGGCACGCTCACGCCTGCCCGCGCCTGCAAACTTATTTCCGGCATCCTTTCGATTTCCTTCGGGATACGCGCGCAACGCACAAGCAGCCGGATTTCGGCAAACTCCAGCGCGCTCTGACGCACAACGCCGAGGCCCCGCGCCTCGATCATTCCGAACAGCGCCGGCGGAGCGCGACCGAACAGACGACCCGATGAGGCGAAGAGGCAGGTCCGGTCGTCGGCGACCAGGCGGAAACCCGCCTCCAGCGCCTGCAGGGCAAGATCGCTCTTCCCCACCCCGGAAGGGCCCTCGATCAGGATCCCAGCCCAGCCCTCAGGTCGCTGCAGGGCGATCAGACCGGCGTGGACGATCATCGCCCCCCCCTAGCCGCGGCAGGGCGACGACGAATCTCGCGCCTTCGACCTGCCCAGAGGCGCCACGGTTGTCCGCCCATATCCGCCCCCCGTGGGTCTCCACGATCTGGCGCGCGATCGCCAGGCCCAGGCCGGAATTGCCGCCGAACGCCGCGCCCTTCGGGCGCGAAGTATAGAAGCGCTCGAAGATCGTCTCCATGTTCTCTGGCGGAATGCCGGGACCATCGTCGTCGACGAAAACGCGGACCTCGTCGCGATCGCGTCCAACCGAGACGCGCACCTCCCCGTCGGCCGGACTGAACGAACGGGCGTTGTCGATCAGGTTGCGGAACACCTGGCTCAACGGGCCTTCGCGCCCGTTCACCCGAAAAGTCTCACCCCCGGGCGGCGGCCGGAATCGCACGTGCGGCCCCCCCGGCCGGATCGTCGCCTCGTAGAATGCGCAGATATCCGCGAGGAGCCGGCCGAGGTCGAGCACGGCCGGCGCGTCCCGCGCCATTTCCGCATCGAGGCGAGAGGCGTTGGAGATGTCGGTGATCAGGCGATCAAGGCGGTTCACGTCCTGCTGCAGAATGCCCAGCAGGCGCTGGCGTGGCGCATCCGCCTTGACGATCTCCAGCGTCTCCACCGCCGACCGGATCGAGGTCATCGGATTGCGCAACTCGTGGGCGACGTCGGCCGCGAACCGCTCGATCGCGCCCATGCGCTCAGAGAGGGCCTGGGTCATCGCCTCGAGCGAGCGCGCCAGGTCCCCCAGCTCGTCGTCACGGCCGGCGAGGTCTGGCAAGGCGATGGCGCGGGCGCGGGACAGGCGGACCCGGTCGGCCGCGCGCGCCAGGCGCAGGACCGGCACGGCGATCAGCTGGGTCAGCAGGAGGGACGAGATCAGTGCGACCCCGACGGCGATGAGGATGAACGGGATCAGGGCGCGCCGCTGGGCGGCGACCACGCTGTCGACATCGCCGGACTCCAGGGTGAGGACACCCAGCACCTGACTGACATGCTGGATCGGGATCGAAACCGAAACGACGCGTCGCCCGTCCTCGTCCGCGCGAACGTCGCCGACGGTACGGCCCTGAAGAGCGCCGGCGACTTCGGCGGCCAGCGCTTTGCGGGCTTTCGGCAAGCTCCCGCGCGAGCCGAAGAGCGTCGGATGGCGCGAGGCCTCGGCCTTCGAGCGCGCCGGGGGCAGCAGATTGGATGCCACGCGGTCGGCGACGACGTCGGAATCGGCGAGCAGATGCCCGGACGCGTCGAACAGGCGCGCCCGCTGGGACTTGGGAATGAACAGGCTCCAGAGGACCCCCTCGGCCGTTTCGCGGTCGAGAGCCGGTTCCGGCTCGCCCACCGTCGCCGTCTGGTCGATGACATTGGCGATCAGCTTGCCCTGCAGCGTCAGGCTGTCGAGGCCGGCGATCACCAGCCCCTGGCGCAGCTCATTGAGGATCAGGGCGCCGCCGATGATCACCGCCAACCCTAGCAGGTTGAGCACGATGATCAGCCGACCCAGCTTCGAGCCGAGCGGCCAGCTGACGCGACGAGGATCGCGCCGCCGGCCCTGGATGCGAGACTCGGTTGTCTTCGCCGGGGTTAGTGGGGCGTCAGGACTCGCGGTATCGGTAGCCGACGCCATAGAGGGTTTCGATCGCGTCGAACTCAGGATCCACCTCGCGGAACTTCTTCCGCATCCGCTTGATGTGACTGTCGATGGTGCGGTCGTCGACGTAGACCTGATCCTCATAGGCCGCGTCCATCAGATTGTCGCGGCTCTTCACGAATCCGGGCCTTTGGGCAAGCGATTGCAGCAGAAGGAATTCGGTGACGGTCAGGCGTACGGGCTTGCCTTCCCAGAGGCAGTCGTGCCGGGCGGGGTCCAACGTCAGCCGACCGCGCTTTATGGGCTTGTTCTGCGCCGCCTCGGCGGCCGCCGGGGAGGCGAGCACGTCCTCTTCCTCGGGGTTCGCGCGCCGGAGCACCGCCTTGACCCGCTCGATCAGCAAGCGCTGGCTGAACGGCTTGCGGATATAGTCATCGGCGCCGAGGTTGAAGCCAAGGATCTCGTCGATCTCATCGTCCTTCGAGGTGAGGATGATCACCGGCACGGTGCTGGTCTGTCTAAGGCGGCGCAACACTTCCATTCCGTCGAGCCTGGGCATCTTCACGTCCAGGATCGCTAGATCCGGCGGTTCGGTTTCCAGTGCCGCCAAGCCGGTGGCGCCGTCATAGTAGGCCTTCACCGTGTGGCCATGACTTTCCAGGGCCAGCGATACTGAAGCCACGATGTTCTCGTCATCATCGACCAGGGTGATGTTCGCCATGAACGGTCGCCGTCCTTGATGTTTTTGTTGCCGCCAGACCGGATCAGGTCGGTCCGCGCTTCATGGCGTGAGACGCACGCGCTGCGCTCGGCTCACTCGATGTATTTGGTGGCGCCAATACGCTGATGGCAAGAAGTGGGTTTCCTTTAGCCATCAAGAAAGTGCGGAAGAGCGCATTTCGCCGGCCGCTGCGCGCTCCATTGAACGGGCGAGCGAGACATCCAATTCGGTCACGCCCCCGGCGTCATGGGTTGCGAGCGTGACTTCGACCCGGTTGTAAACATTGAACCATTCGGGGTGATGATCGAGCTTCTCGGCCGTCAGGGCGACGCGGGTCATCCAGCCGAAGGCGGCGTTGAAGTCCGCGAACCGAAAGACTTTGCTCAGGCCATCGCGGCCGGGAGCTTGCGACCAGCCGGCGAAACCCTCGGCAGCGAGCGTCGAAAGCGCCGCCTCGGCGCCAATCAGCAACGGCCGGCTCATGCGGGCGCCCCCTCGGTCACCGCCCGCGGGAATTGCAGGCCGGTGGCCACGGAGAGCTCGTCGAGCGCCTGCGCCTCGCTCACGACCTTGATCGCGGTCATCCCCAGCTGCGCCGCCGGCTTGCAGTTCACGCCGAGGTCGTCGAGGTAGACGCATGCCTTCGGCTCGACCGCCAAAAGCTCGCACATCATCTGGTAGATCCGCGGGTCGGGCTTGCGCACGCCGGCCTTCGAACTTTCGATCACCGCGTCGAACAGCACCATGATATCCGCCGCGCGGTGCGCGCCCTCTCGGTTCGCGGCCATGGATGGGCCATGGCCCTGCACCATGTTGTTGGTGATACAGCCGACCTTGAAGCGGGCCTTGCAGATCCTCAGAGCCTCGACCATCGCCGGACGCACGTCTCCCGAGAGCAATGGCAGAACGTCCCGGCCGCGCACCGCGTGCCCGGCCGCCGTGGATTCCTCGAGGAACTTCGCGTCGAACCCGTTTGCGTCGATCTCCGCCCGCTCGAAGAGCGCCCAGGCGTTGGCGTCGGGATCGGTGGCGTTGATCCGGCGGATGAAGTCGCGCGGCAGGCCGTGGGCTGCCTCGTAACGGTTGAAGGCCTCGAACGGCGAGGTGGTGAAGACGCCGCCGAAATCCCAGATGACCGCCTCGACCGCCACACGCGCCTCCTGATGTCCGCCACTCCCCTAACCAGCGGCCGCCGGAGGGGCAAGCGAGCCGGTCGGCGACAGCATATGAACCACGAACCTCACCGGCGACGCGCCGAAGGCGCGCTCGAACTGAGCCGAAAGCTCAAACGTGAAGGGAGGGCCCGTCGGCGAGGCTGGCGTCCGCGTGGTCCGTGAGGTCCGCGGCTCACTGGGGTCGCGGCAGTTTTCAACCACTGACCTTACGAACCACACGGACATGGACGGCGAGACCTGGGAACCGACTGCAAGGCGGCGGGCCCGCGAAGAGAGATCTGTTGCGCCTTCGGCGCACCTTCCGGTCCGTCCGTGGCTCGTTTCTACGGACCCGCGGCGGTGCGTCAGATCGCTTTGCTGCAGGCGCAAGAGAGCGAGGGCCGCCCGAAGCTGATCCGGGGTGACGTCCATGTTCAAACCCGGGGAGAGGCGTGGAGCGCGCCCTGGAATGAAACAGGGAAAATAGGGACAATTCTCGGAAGAAGAATCGATGCCCGAACAGCGAACAGATCCGCCAGTCGAAACCGTCGCCCTTTGGCCAGCAAGAGGACCGTGAGCGTGCGATCCGGTGATGACGTCGAGATCCTCCTATCCACCTATAACGGCGCCGCCTATTTGCCGGCCTTTCTGGAATCCTTAGAGGCTCAGGACTGCGACGCCTGGCGTCTGACGGCTCGGGACGACGGATCGCGCGATGCGACGCTAAGTATATTGAAGAGCTGGTGCAACCGCTTTCCGGATCGGGCGCGGGTCCTCGACGGTGAACGCGCGCCAAACCTCGGTTTAATACGAAGTTTCTCCCGCCTGATTGAGGAGAGTTCAGCGTCTTATGTCATGTTCGCAGATCAGGATGACATCTGGCTCCCGTCGAAAGTCCGGATAACACTCGAAAAGATGCGCGCCAAGCAAGACGAACTCGGGAAACAGTCCCCCATCTTATTGCACACAGACTTGAAGTTGGTTGACAAAGATCTTCAAATAATAAATTCTTCATTGTGGAAGTCTCAGGGCGTAAGACCCTCGGCTCCTAGTTTTCCGAAGATTTTGGTTGAAAATGTCGCTTGGGGGTGCACAACGATGATCAACCGACAGTTGGTTTCCCTCGTCGGGTCTATACCGAAAGAAGCTGTCTATCACGACTGGTGGGTCACCCTCACAGCAGCAGCCTTCGGGCATGTCGTAGCGATTTCTGCGCCAACGATCCTTTACAGACGGCACGGTTTGAACGAGAGCGCGATCTCCAATCTCGCTAGCGTATTCAAAGCTGCGTTGCGGGATCCAATCGCGGCGCGGCAGCGCCTTACCGAAGTGCTCGCTGGGAGCCGGCCGAGAGTTGTCGCATTTCTCCACCGGCACCGCACAAGACTCACGCCGTCTCAGATTGCGGCAGCGGACGCTTTCTTGTCACTGGGCGATGCGAACTTCGTATCCCGACGGGTGCACATCGCCCGACACGGGCTGCTCTTCAGCTCATCCCTAAGGAACATCGGCCTGTTCGTTCTTCTATAGCGCTGCCCACAGGCCCGGTGCGCGAGGCAGAGATCGATCTGGCGATCTACGCCGCTATGCGCCTCAGTCCGCCGCGACGTGGCTTCCGCCGCCGATGGCCTTGCGGGTCAACCAGATCGCGGGGGCGAGGAGGAGCATCATCCAGGCGGAAATCCGGAAGAAATCGAGGGTGGCCAGCAGATAGGCCTGGCTGACGAACTGCTGGGTCATCGCGCCGATCGCGTGAGCCGTGTCGAAGCCTGCATGCTTCAGTCCGTTCAGAGCATGCAGCCAGTTTGGATCGGTCCCGCCGACGAGCTCGGCCAGCCTGTTCTGGTGCATCGCCTCGCTGCGGTCCCAGGCGGTCGTGGTGATGGACGCGGCGAAGCTGCCGGCCGTGATCCGGGTGAAGTTCGAAAGTCCGGTGGCGCTTGGAAGGTGGTCGGGCGGTATGCCGTTGAGCGTGATGGTGATCAGCGACACGAAGAAGCCGCTCATGGCCACGCCCTGGACGACCAGCGGGATGACCAGGACTCCGAAGCTGGCGTCAGGGGTGTAGTCGGAGCGCATCCAGAACGAGAGCGCAAAGGCGATGATGGAACCCGTGGCGGCCCAGCGGGCGTCGGTCCGGCTCATGATCCGGGCGACGACCGGGGTGAGCAGGACCGCCATCACGCCACTGGGCGCGGCGACCAGCCCGGCCCAGGTGGCGATGTAACCCACCTGGGTTTGCAGCCACAGCGGCAGCAGCACATTGTTGCCGAAGAAGACCCCGTAGCCGACGCAGGTGATCGCCGCGCCGATGGCGAAGTTCTTGTTCTTGAACAGCGAGAGATCGACGATCGGGTGTTGTTCGGTCAGCTCCCAAATCAACCAGGCGACGAAGACGATCGCGGCCACGAGCGCCTCGATGACGATGGCGGGCGAGGAGAACCAGTCCGCGTCCTTGCCGGTGTCGAGCATGACCTGCAGGACGCCCACCCAGACCACCAGCAGACTGAAGCCGACCGTGTCGACCTTCAGTTTCCGCGTCGGCGTCTCGCGGCTCTTCATGTTCCGCCAGCACAGGAAGGCGCAGATTGCGCCCACGGGCAGGTTGATCAGGAAGATCCACGGCCAGGAGTAGTTGTCGCAGATGTAGCCGCCGAGCACAGGGCCGGCGACCGGCGCGACCAGAGTCGTCATCGACCAGAGCGCAAGGGCCGCCCCTCTGCGATTGGGGGGGAAGATGGAGATCAGCAGAGCCTGGGAGCCCGGGATCATCGGTCCGGACACGCCGCCCTGGAGCACGCGGAAGAGGATCAGGCTCGGCAGGTTCCAGGAGATCCCGCACAGGAACGAGGCGATGGTGAACAGGATCACCGAGACCACGAAGGTCCGCACGACGCCGTAGCGGCCCATCAGCCATCCGGTCAGGGGCACGGAGATCCCGTTCGACACCGCGAACGAGGTGATCACCCACGTCCCCTGATCGGAGCTGACCCCCAGGTCGCCGGCGATGGTCGGGATCGATACATTGGCGATCGACGAATCGAGCACCTGCATGAAGGTGCCGAGCGCCAGGGCGATCGCGGTGATCGCCAGGGCGGGGCCGGTCAGGGGCGCCGGACCAGCCTCGGCGGGCAGTGCGCCAGCGGCCAGGCTCGGCGGACCGGCGGCGGCGGGGGCGGCGGCGTCCTGGGCGCTCATCGGACTCTCCCTGCCTTAGCGGCTGGAGGCCACGTCGATGGTCGCGTTCATCGATAGACCAACCCGTAGCGGATGTTTCGCAAGTTCGTCGGGATCGAGCGTGATCCGAACGGGCAGCCGCTGGACGATCTTGATCCAGTTACCGGACGCGTTCTGCGCCGGGATCAGTGAGAAGGCCGAGCCGGAGCCGCCCGAAAGACCCTTCACCCGCCCGTGGAACTTGACGCTGTCGCCGTAGAGGTCGCTGGTCAAAACCACTGGCTGACCGACGCGCACGCGCTTGAGCTGCACTTCCTTGAAGTTGGCGTCGACGTAGATCTCGCGGATCGGCACGATCTGCATCACCACCGTTCCCGGCTGAATCTGCTGACCGATCTCACCAACCTTCTTGGTCAGAATGCCCGAAACGGGCGCGGGGATGATGGTGCGCGACAGGGCGAGCTCTGCGGCGTCGAGCCTGGCTTTCGCGGCGAGCACGTCGGGGTTGTCGGCGACATCCGCGCCAACGATCAGGGCCTGATTGACCTCGCGCGATCCGGCAGCCTGGCTGGCGTTGGCCACCGCCGTCGCCTTTGCGGCCTGAGCGGCGGCGTAGGAGGCCTGCGCCTCCTTGAATCGATCCTGGGCGGTGGTCAGTTCCTCCCCGGACACCGCGCCCGAAGACGCGAGCCTCTCGCGACGCTGCAGGTCGATGCGGGAGCGGTCGAGATCGGACTTGGCGCTGGCGATCTGGGCGTCGGCCTGGGAGATGGCCGAGTGGCGCGCGGCCACCTCGGCGGCCAACGCCGCGTCATTGGCGAAATAGCCCCTCACCTGGCGCTCGGCCTGGCCAAGCGCGGCCTTCGCCTGGTCCACGGCGATCTTCTCGTCTCTCGGGTCGAGGTAAAGGAGCGGCTGACCGGCTGTGACGTACTGCGTCTCGGCGACGGGTATCGACTGGATCTGGCCGGAGATCAGAGGCGTGACCTGCGCCACGTCCGCGCCGGTGTAGGCGTTGTTTGTCGAGACATAGTGCGAGGCGAAGATCAACCAATAAGCCCCGTAGCCGATCCCTCCGAGCACGACGACCGCGGCGAGCGCGAGCAGCAGGTTGCGCCGACGGTTGACCGGCGGGAGGCGTCGCGCGGGGGCCGCGGTGTGCGGTTTGGAGATGGTTTCCCCGGCGTCGGGCATCTCAGATGTGTCCTTCGGCATGAGGCGCGCTCCAAACTACGATTGACGGAAGCCGCCGCCCAGGGCGCGCACGAGCTGGACGTCGAGTTCGAAGGCGCGGCTTTCGAGGTCGCTGACGATACGGCGCTGGGCCAACACCGCGTCCTCGGCCAGCAAGACGGACTGGAAGGTCGAGAGGCCGCCCTCGTAACGCAGGCGGGCGATCCGCCAGGCGTCCTCGTAACCGGCCAGAGCGCGCCGGGATTCGGTCAACCGGTCGGCCAGGGCGCGCTCGCTGGCGGCGGCGTCGGCGACCTGATGCAGCGCCTCGGTCACGGCGGCGTCATAGGCGGCGACGGCGTCGTCGCGGTCGGCTTCCGCGCCGCGGAGTTCGGCACGCAACCGACCGCCCTCGAGGATCGGAAGGGTGACCGCCGGGCCGACGGAGCCAAGCGTGGAACCGGCGTTGAGCAGGCGCGAGAGATGCAGGGACTGCTGGCCGATGTATCCGGTGAGACTGACATCCGGATAGAACTGGGTCTTGGCGACCCTCACGCCCTTCCGGGCCGCCTCGGCGCGCCAGCGAGCGGCCACCACATCCGGCCGACGACCGATCAGATCGAGCTTGGCGTCAGCTGGAAGCCCGAAGGCGGCGAGTTTCGGCGGCTTCGGCCGCTCGATCTGCAGTCCCCGATCCGGCCCTGCGCCCACGAGCGCGGCGAGAGCATCCTTGGTCAGGGCGATCTGTTCGTCGAGCGCGAGGACGGTTTCCCGGGTGGCCGGCGAGGCCGCCTGCGCCTGCTTCAGCTCGGCCTGCGTGTCGAGACCATTGCTCACCCGCTGCGAGACCAGACCCGCGGTCTCTTCACGCACCTTGACGGACTCGGCGGCCACGTCACGGTCGTCATAGAGCTGGGCAAGGGTCGCGTAGGTGGTCGCGATCTGGGTCGTCAACATCAGGCGCGCTTCGGCGGCGTCCGCGGCTGACGCGCGGGCTTCCGACGTCGCCTGGGCGATAGCCGCCCGATACTTGCCCCAGAAGTCCAGCTCCCAGGAGAAGTTCAGCAGCACCTCGCCATAGGGCTGGTATCCCTTGGGCAGAAACTCCTTTGGGAACAGATAATTATACGTCTGCTTGGTCTTCTGGATGTTTCCGGAGCCGTTGATCATCGGCTGGATGGCGGCGTCCGCCGCGGCGCGCGAGGCCAGGGCCTTCGTCACGCGGATCTTGGCCTCGGCAAGGGTCGGCGAGTCGGCCAGCGCCTCGTCGATCAGCCGGTCGAGCTGGGGATCGCCGTAGCTCGCCCACCAGCGGTCGTTCGGCCAGGGCGCGGCCGGCGCCGAGAAGGATGTCTGCGTCGCATAGCTGGCGATCGGCCTGGCGACCCGGGCCGGCGAAGGCGGCGGAACCGACGCGCAGGCCGCGAGGAGCACGGCGCAAGCGCTCGGGGCGAGCGCCGCTGGCGTCCGCGAGCGAACCCCTCTGATTGCCATAAACCGCCCCGTCTTGTCTGACCGTACCGTACGGTCATAGTATGCCTTGAAACATGACCTTTCAAGGCATGTAAGAATGCGAGACGAGAATTCGGGGAAGCGCATGGCGACAGAGACGCGAGTCAGGGTGGATCGGGACGTGCGCCGCGAGGCGATCCTGGACGCCGCACAGGACGTGTTCATGGAGGTGGGCTTCGCCGCCGCCTCGATGTCGACGATCGCCGCGCGCGTGGGAGGATCGAAGGGCACGCTCTACAACTACTTCAAGAGCAAGGAGGAGCTGTTCGAGGCCTATGTCCGTCGCCACTGCGCCTGGCAGCAGGAAGCGATCATGGCCGAATTCCTCACGCCCGGGGAAGACATCCGGACGGTCCTGCTCAAGCTCGGGCGCAACCTGCTGCGCGTAGTTTTGTCGGAAGTGGGCCTGCGCAACTTCATACTTGTCATTTCCGAAGCTCATCGGGCTCCGGAGATTGGCCGCGCCTTCTACGAGGCCGGTCCCGCCACGGGAGCGGAACGGATGGCCGAAGGGATCGCCCAGGCCACGGCCGACGGTCGGCTGCGCCCTTGCGAACCGATCAAAGCCGCGCACCAGTTCATCGGCTTGTGCCAGAACCGGATGCTCAAGGCCTGTCTGTGCAACGCCATGCAAACGCCCACGGCCGAAGAGATCGAGGCGGAGGTGGCGGCGGCGGTCGAGAGCTTCATGGCCGCTTTCGGCCCCGTCACAGCAGAGATTCGCGAAACCCGCACTCTGGCGAGGGGTTAGACTCCTCAACGGCCGGCCTATCCGGCCCAACGGAGAAGCGCCAGCCATGCTCGAGAAGACTCCAGCGCCGATTGGCCAGATGCTCCAACGGCTCCGTTCGGGGATGGACAAGCTCGTGTGGGAAGACGAGACGCTGCAGGCTCCCGACTCGATCGTGGTCACGAGCGACGCCTTCGCGCCCGACACCCCCATCCCGGCGCGTTACACGGCTGACGGAGAGGGACTCTCGCCACCGATAGGGTGGCATGACCTTCCGCCTGCGGCGTCGGAGGTGGCGCTCATCGTCGAGGACGCCGACAGCCCCACGCCGATCCCTTTGCTTCACCTCATCGCCTGGGGCCTTCCGGCCGGTACGGCCTCTCTCCCCGAGGGCGCCCTGCCCAGCAAGGGACACGCCGGTCGCTTCCCGACCGTCGGCAAAAACAGTTTCCGCAAGAGGGAGTATCTGCCGCCCGATCCGCCCAACGGGCACGGCCATCACCGCTATGTCTTCCAGGTCTTCGCAGTCGACCACCCGCTCGACCTGCGGCGTGACTGCGACAAGGATGCTATCCTTCACGCGCTCTGCGGCCATGTCCTGGCCCGCGGACGACTGGTGGGTCTCTATGAAAGGGGGGCTGAGAGATGAGCGAGGAACGCTATCGCATCGTCGAGCACGACGGCGGCTGGGCCTACACGGCGATGGGCGTCTATTCGGAGACGTTCCGGACGCACGACGCGGCCCTGGCCGCAGCGCGTCGTGCGGCGGCCGAACAGGCGGTTCCCGACCAGAGGCGAGTGATCGAATACCAGGACGAGACCGGGGCGTGGCGTGTCGAGGTCGCTCCCGGCGACGACCGGCCGGCGGTCGAAGTCGAAGACTGACCCCAAGATGCCGCAGACGCCGCCTCTGGCCACGATCGGCTATGAGGCTGCTACGCTCACCGACGTCATCGGCCGCCTGAAGGGCGCGCGGGTGAACCTCCTCATCGACGTTCGCGCCATCGCCGCGTCGCGGCGGCCGGGATTCTCGAAGACCATGTTCGCCGCGAGTCTCGCCGAGGTCGGGATCGACTACTTGCACTTGCGGGCGTTGGGCACGCCCAAAGCGGGACGCGAAGCAGCCCGCGCCGGCCGCACCCAGGAGATGCGCGAGATCTACGAAGCGCATCTGGAAGAGCCGGACGCGCAGACTCAGTTGGTGCAAGCGACGCAGGCCAGCGAGCGTCGCCGCACCGCCCTGCTCTGCTACGAGGCGGACGCCGCGCGCTGTCACCGCAGGATCGTCGCCGAGAGGATATCGGCGGTCACGGGCGCGGAGGTGACCGACCTCTGAGCCGTGTCGCTGTGACAAACGGGCTTGGCAGACGTGACCGCGCGGATCATGGTCCGCGCGCACCCGGGCCTGGAGGCGCTGCATGAAATTCGTCTCGAAGGCTGAGATCCGGCTCAGGGCGCTGGCGTGCATTCTCGGAGCCGCCGCTGTCGCCGGTTCGGCCGTGGCCCAGTCGACAGAAGCCCCCGCTTCACCGACCCCGCCAACGAAGGTCCCGGCGTCACCAGCCCTCAAGGCCGCCCCGCGCCTGCCGCCGCCCGGAACCTACAGCGTCGAGCCCCAGCACACCGAGATCATGTTTGGCGTGAAGCATCTCGGCTTCACCTGGTACTACGGCTTCTTCTCACATGCCTCTGGAAGCCTCGTTCTGGACCCCAGCAACCTCCCGGAAACCCGCCTGGAGGTGAAGGTGCCGGTGAGCAGCGTGCTCACGACCAGTCCCAAGCTGAACGAGGAGCTCCAGGGCACGCAGTGGCTGAATGCGGCGTCCTACCCCGACATGACGTTCCGCTCGACGAAGGTCACCGTGACAGGCGCAGACAAAGCGCAGGTGGAAGGCGAACTCACGCTGCATGGCGTGACGCGCCCGGTCACCCTCGAGGCGAAATTCAACCAGGGCGGAGAGAACCCGCTCGACCACCACTACACCATCGGCTTCCAGGCCCATGGCGTGATCAAGCGCAGCGACTTCGGCGTCTCGGCCTATGTGCCGATGGTCGGAGACGAGGTGCGCATCAACATCAGCGCCGCCTTCGAGCGCGCGCCAAACACCCCCTGAAGAGGAGCGGCGCCGCTTGGACCTAGGAATTGCCGGCCGCAAGGCCATTGTCTGCGGCGCGAGCGCGGGCCTTGGCCGCGGCGCCGCGCGAGCGCTCGCGCTGGACGGCGTGGACGTCCTTATCGCCGCCCGCTCCGAGGACCGCCTGAAGGCGGCGGCGCAAGAGATCGGGGCCGAGGCAGGGCGGCCCGTCCGATATGTCGCCACGGACGTGACGACCGAACATGGTCGCGAGGCGCTTCTGGCGGCGCAACCCGATCCGGACATCCTGATCAACAACGCCGGCGGCCCCCCGGTGGGCGACTTCCGCGAATGGGATCGTGATGCGTGGATGCGCGCGATCGATGGGAACATGCTGTCCGCGATCTTCCTGATCCGCGCGACTATCGATGGCATGATCGCGCGTCGCTGGGGCCGCGTCGTCAACATCACCAGCTCGATGGTGAAGGCGCCGGCAGGCTACCTTGGGCTCTCCAATGGCGCGCGCGCCGGCCTCACCGGCTTCGTGGGCGGGCTTTCCCGCGACGTCGCCCAACACGGCGTCACCATCAACAACGTGCTGCCCGGTCAGTTCGACACCGACCGCCTGCGCTCCAACCACCAGCGAGCGGCCGAAAGCAGCGGGAGGGACTTCGACACCGTACGCGCGGGCGCGATCCGTCAGATTCCTGCGGGCCGGCTGGGGCGCCCGGACGAATTCGGAGCGATGTGCGCCTACCTCTGTTCAGAGCACGCCGCTTTCGTCACCGGCCAGAACATCCTGCTCGACGGCGGCCAGTTCCCGGGATTGCTATGAGCGACGGATCGGACGTGTCGACGAAGGCTATGAACGGGGCCCAGAGCCTGGTGCGGACCCTCGCCGCGGCGGGCGTCGACACCTGCTTCGCCAATCCAGGGACTTCGGAAATGCACTTCGTGGCCGCCCTGGACAGCGAGCCAGGCGTCCGGCCGATCCTCGGCCTGTTCGAAGGCGCCGTGACAGGGATGGCGGACGGCTATGGGCGGATGCGCGGCTTCCCCGCGGCGACACTGCTCCACCTCGGACCCGGCCTCGCCAACGGCCTTGCGAACCTTCACAACGCACGCCGGGCGGCGACGCCGGTCATCAACATCGTTGGCGATCACGCGACCTACCACGCGCAATACGATGCGCCCCTGGCTTCGGACATCGCCGGCTTCGCACGGCCGGTCTCCGGGTGGATCTGCAGCAGCGTCAGCGCATCGACGGTCGCCTCGGACGGCGCGCGCGCGGTTGCGGCCTCTCTCTCGCCGCCCGGCCAGATCGCCACCCTCATCCTTCCCGCCGACACCGCCTGGAATCCGGCCGAGGGCCCGGCGGCGCCGCTGCCCCATCCTACGCCGGCCTCGGTGTCGGACGCTGCGGTCGACCGCGGGGCGGCGGCCCTTCGGTCGGGGAAGCGCGCCGCCTTGCTGATGCGCGGCCACGTCCTGCAGCGCGAAGGCCTCGAGGCGGCTGGTCGGATCGCGGCCAGGACCGGCGTCCGGCTGATGTGCGACACCTTCGCTCCGCGCCTCTCGCGCGGGGCTGGACGCGTGGCGGTCGAACGCATCCCCTATTTCGCCGAGCAGATGGTGGAGTTCCTCGGCGAGCTCGAGGTCATCGTCCTGGTCGGCGCCAAGCCGCCGGTGTCGTTCTTCGCTTATCCCGGAAAGCCGAGTTGGGGCCTGCCCGAGGGCTGTCAGATCCTGCATCTGGCGTTCCCGCACGAGGACGGCGTGGCCGCCCTCCTCGCCCTCGCCGACGCCCTGGGCGCGCCGGCTCAGGGGATCGCGCCTGCGCCCTACGCCCTGCCCGACATGCCCAACGGCCGGTTCAATCACTACACCGTCGGCCAGATCATCGCCCGTCATCTGCCGGAGGACGCGGTCCTCTCGGACGAGGGCGCCACCTCGGGCGGCGGGACGGTCCTGGCCACCGCCACGGCCGCGCCGCATGACCAGCTCGTCCTCACCGGCGGAGCGATCGGCCAGGGCGTGCCCCTGGCCACGGGCGCAGCCGTCGCCTGTCCGGGCCGCAAGGTCGTGTGTATTCAAGGCGACGGTGGGGCTATGTACACACTGCAGGCCCTGTGGACACAGGCGCGCGAGCGGCTCGACGTCACCACCGTGATCTTCGCCAACCGCTCCTACGCCATCCTCAACGTCGAGCTGGCGCGCGTGGGGGCCCTCAATCCGGGTCCCAAGGCCCTCTCCATGCTCGACCTGCACAACCCCGAGCTCGACTTCGTCAAGCTCGCCGGAGGCATGGGCGTGGAGGCCAGCCGCGCCGAGACCCTCGAAGAGTTCGACGCCCAGTTCGCCTCCGCCATGGCCCACACCGGCCCGCGGCTGATCGAGGTGGTGCTGTAGGGTCATTCTCCGCGACGCGCGGGAAATTGGAGCCTATCCTCACGCAGCGCCCGAGCGGCGGAGACATCCTGCTCAACATGGAGGACACGGAGAGCACGGAGGCCACGGAGCGATGGGGCTGAGGCTCGGGTCGAGCAGCTGATTGCGCGCTTCGCGCGCGAAAAATGAACACCACAGCGCTGTCCGCCCCACGGCGCCCTCCGTGGCCTCCGTGCTCTCCGTGTTAAAGACTTAGTCGCCGCGCCCACGCGCTACGTGATTAGCCCGACACGAGGCGCGGCGCGGCTTTTCCCATCCGTCTGCTCGCCTTCGCCGGTCAGCCACCTTCCCCAGACGGGAAGGAGAGCGACGAGGTCAGGCCAAGCCGCGGTCGATCAGGCTGTGGGCGCAGTCGGTGAGGGTTTCCTCGATCGGGCGAGCTTTCCAGCCGAGCATTCGTTCGGCTTTGGCGGACGAGAAGGTCCGTTTGCGGCCAAGGCTGGGGACGACGGTCTTGAGATCGTGGTCGACCAGGGCGGCCATGCGGATCATCAGGTCGGGCGCCTTCGCGGTCGGGATCTTCGACACCCGTTCGGGCAGTCTGGCGCGCAGCATCGAGGCGATCTCGGCCATCCAGGCCCATTCGCCGGCGGCGATGAAGCGCTCGCCCCCCGCCTCGGGGGTCGTCATGGCGCGCAGATGCAGATCGGCGACGTCGCGCACGTCCACCACGCAGAAGCCCAGGTGCGGCAGGCCCGGAATTCGGCCCTTCAGCAGGCGTTCGATGACCTGCACGGAGTCCGAATAGTCGGGTCCGAACACCGGGCCCAGGACGAGAGCGGGATTCACGACCGCCAGGGTCGTCCCATTGCCTTCGCGCCCGATCACGTCCCACGCCGCCTTCTCCGCGAGCGTCTTGGACCTCGCATACGCGCCCTCGTGGACATCATCGCCGTTGGTCCAGACCGTCTCGTCGCTTTCGCCGTCGGGTTCGGTCAGGGGGCGGCTTGTGGCGGCCACGGAGGAGGTCATCACGACCCGCTTGGCGCCAGCCTTGATCGCGGCCCTGATCACCCGCATAGCGCCTTCGCGGGCGGGAGTGATCAGCTCGTCCGGATCCTTCGGCTCGGGCACGCCGAGCGGCGAGGCGACGTGCAGGACGTAATCGACTCCCTTCGCGGCCTCATCCCAGCCTGCGTCGGAGGTGAGATTGGCGGCGTGGAATGTCAGCCTGCCCTGGGGATCGACGACGCTTTCGATCGAGCGCTTCACTTCCTCCGCCCGACCAAGATCCCTTATGGTCGCGCGCACTGTGTAACCCTGCTGCAACAGGGTGATCACGCACCAACCGCCGATGTAGCCGGACCCGCCGGTCACCAGCACCACACCCTTATCGGCCACGATTCCCTCCGCCGATTCTTTGCACGGCGAGGATGAACCTTTGACGTACAAAGACAAGTCCATCAGTGACCCCGCGGAAACTCAGTCCGGTTCTGGTTTCCTCCGAACGCGAAAACGCGAGGTCGCCTCGTCTTCCCGAGAGGCGGGCGAAATTTCGACGTCCGATTTCATCCCACTGACCATCGCCTTTTTCCCGCCCCCGAGTTGACTTGAACCGTCCGGGCATCTACCTGCAGGCCAGCAACCCCTCCAAGGTCGCCTCTATGCGTCGCCCCTTCGCAAAATCCGCGCTCATCGGTGCGCCTACGCCGTCCGGCGTCGGCGCTCGCCGCCGCGCTCGCGAGGAGTTCGCCGCCTAGGGTTCCTGCCAAACGCCCCGGCGCCACCCGCCCCTCCCGAGCCTCCAGGCGCTTCGGAGGGGTTTTTCATACCCGGCCACCCGCCCCCTCCGGCAGCGTTTCGCGAGGCTCGGCATCGACAAGGTTCCTGTCGTGACCGACCTGTACGAAACCGAGTTCACCGCCGTCGCGCCGCCCGCCGAGGCGGTTGCGCCGCCCCCGCCAAGCGCATCCTGGGGCGCCGAAGCGCGTGCGCTGATGGTGCTCGCCACCCCGCTCGTCCTGACGCAGCTGGCGCAGATGGCGATCGGGACCACCGACCTGCTTCTGCTGGGCCACTACAGCGAGACGGCGCTGGCCGCCGCAGCGATGGGCAACACCTTCTTCTTCTTCGCCTGGATGGTCGGGGGCGGACCCGCCGCCGCCGTCTCGCCGATGATCGCCCAGCACATCGGGGCCAGGCCGAAGAGCCGCGGCGGCGTGCGCGCCTCGGTGCGGATGGGACTTTGGTCGGTGATCATCACCTGGGCGTTCATGGCCCCGGTGCTGCTTTCGGCCGGCCCGCTGCTCAGCCTGATCGGCGAGGACCCGCAGCTGGCGAAGATGGCGGGCCAATTCACCACGATCCTCGTCGCAGGGGTCCCGTTCTCACTCGGCTATCTGGTGTTGCGGAACTTCGCCACGGCGCTTGGCCGGCCGACGTCTTCGATGTGGGTGATGGTCGCCACCATCGCGGTGAACGCGCTTGGCGGCTGGACCCTGATCTTCGGTCACTTCGGCGCGCCGCGGCTTGGCATCGTCGGCTCCGCCATGGCGACCGCGTTCTCCGCCATGTTCAGCTTCCTGGCGATGGTCCTGGTGATCCAGTTCGATCCCAAGCTGCGCGTCTACCGCGCGTTCCGGCGCTTCACGCGCCCGGTTGCACCGCGGCTTGCCGAGGTGTTCCGCCTGGGCCTGCCGATCGGCATGACCATGATCTTCGAGGGCATGCTGTTCAACGCCATGACCCTGCTGATGGGCCGCTTCGGCACGACCGCGCTGGCGGCGCATCAGATCGCGATCAACGTTCCCTCGATCACCTTCATGGTTCCGCTGGGGATCGGCATGGCCTCCTGCGTGCGCGTCGGCGTCGCCGTAGGCGCGGGCGACATGGCGGGCGCGCGACGGGCGGGTCAGACCGCCTTCGCCATCGCCGTCATCTTCGGCGTGGTGTGCGCGGTGATCGTCGGCGCGTTCAGCTCCCAGATCGCCGGACTGTACTTTGGCGGTCGAAGCGCACGCGACATGGCGGTGATCGCCCTGGCGGCGACCTTCCTCAAGGCCGCGGCCGCGTTCCAGGTCGTGGACGCTGTCCAGGTCGTCGGCGCCCAGTCCTTGCGCGGGCT
>JAFANN010000280.1 GCA_019232665.1 Caulobacteraceae bacterium
CGGAATAGTCAAGCTTCAATTGTGACGCGAGCTCTGGCGGGCGCGCACCGCCGAGGCGCGACTTCCGGCGTCAGCGGTCGATCTTGGTCGACAGCACGATGGTCGAGGTGGTGCGGTCAACGCCATCGATGGCCCCCAGGGCGTCGATCTGGTCGTCCATCTCCTTCACCGAAGGCGCGACGAGCTCGGCGATCATGTCGAAGGGACCGCTGACCGAGTGCAGGCGTCGCACGGCGGCCAGTTTGCGGATGGCGCTTATGACGTGGGCTGAGCGCTTGTGGCTGATCGTGATCAACACATAGGCGTGAATCTGCCCTCGCTCGTGCGCCTCGGTGAGGCGAACCGTGTAGCCCGCGACGACCCCCTCGCGCTCCAACCGCTCGACACGGCTTTGCACCGTCGTGCGGGAGAGTCCCAGCTCGCGGGCGAGCGCGGCGGTCGGCGCGCGGGCGTTGGCGCGCAGCAGGTCGAGGAGGCGTCGGTCCAGTTCGTCCATTCAAACGTCCGGTTCGGCGATCTGCCGAAAGTTCGTCGTCGATACGTCGATCTGCGCCTGTAAATCAACCACGGTGGAGCTCATTTTCTCCTGGCCACCCGCGTATCGAGAAACTGGATCATGAAACACGTCGTCGTCATCGGAGCCGGAAATATCGGCTCGACCATCTCCGCCCTGCTCGCCCGCACGGGGGACTATTCGGTGACGCTTACAGACCGCGACGCCGATCGGCTGGCCCAGCTCGATCGCCGGGTTGGCGTCGAGACCCTTGTGCTCGACGTTTCCGACGCGACGGCCCTGCGCGAGACCCTGCGCGGCGCCTATGCGGTGATCAGCGCTGCGCCCTACCACCTTACCGCGACGATCGCCGAAGCGGCTCGAGCGCAAGGAGTTCATTATCTCGACCTCACCGAGGACGTCGCTTCCACGCGCAAGGTCAAGGCGCTGGCGGTCGACTCTCCGGCGGCGATGATCCCTCAATGCGGCCTGGCGCCCGGCTTCATCTCGATCGTTGCGGCGGATCTCGCCCGCGACTTCGACGAACTGCACGACGTGCGACTGCGCGTCGGCGCGCTGCCGAAATTTCCGTCGAACACCCTCAACTATAACCTCACCTGGTCCACCGAAGGTGTGATCAACGAATACTGCGAGCCTTGTGAGGCAATCGTCGAGGGTCAGTTGCGCCACACCCGGGCGCTCGAGGAGTGCGAGAGCTTCGCCCTCGACGGCGTGACTTACGAGGCGTTCAACACCTCCGGCGGCCTCGGCACGCTGTGCGAAACCCTCGAGGGCAAGGCGCGCAACGTGAACTACCGCACAATCCGCTACCCCGGCCATGCGGCGATCATGAAGACGCTGCTCAACGACCTTCGCCTGCGCGACCGGCGCGGGTTGCTCAAGGACATCCTCGAGAGCGCCCTGCCGGTCACCCTGCAGGACGTGGTCATCGTCTTCGTCACCGTCAGCGGGATGAAGATGGGACGTCTGATGCAGGAGACCTATGCGCATCGCATCTACGCGACGGACATCGACGGCCAGCCGGTGAGCGCGATCCAGATCACTACCGCCTCGGCCGCCTGCGCCGTGCTCGACCTGCTCGCCGAAGGCGCCCTGCCCCGGTCCGGCCTCGTCCGGCAGGAGGAGATCGTCCTGCGCGACTTCCTGGCCAACCGGTTCGGCCGCGTCTATGCCGGCCTCGGCCCGGACGATCCCTACGTCGAGATCGAAGGCTCGGAGAGCGCCATGATGGAAACCGTCGCGTGAACGCTCCCTGGCAGGGCCCGTTGGCCGAGACCGAAGCGCTCCTTACGAAGCTGGGCGTCGACCAGCGTCTCTGGACGGGCGGCGCGCGCGCCGCCCGAAGCCCGATCACCGGAGAGATCATCGCCCGCGTCCACGACGCCTCGCCCGACGAATGTCGGCGAGCGATCGCCGCCGCGCATGACGCCTTCCTGATCTGGCGCGCCGTGCCCGCGCCCCGGCGTGGCGAACTGGTGCGGCTGCTGGGCGACGAACTGCGCGCGGCCAAGAGCGAACTCGGCCGCCTCGTCACGCTCGAGGCCGGCAAGACGGTCTCCGAGGGCCTGGGCGAAGTGCAGGAGATGATCGACATCTGCGACTACGCCGTGGGCCTGTCGCGCCAGCTGTTTGGCCTGGCCATCGCCACCGAGCGGCCCGAACACCGGATGGCGGAGACCTGGCATCCGCTGGGCGTCGTCGGTGTCATCAGCGCCTTCAACTTCCCCGTCGCGGTGTGGTCGTGGAATTCCGCCCTGGCGCTCGTCTGCGGCGATCCGGTGGTCTGGAAGCCCTCGGAGAAGACGCCGCTCACCGCGCTGGCGGTGCAGGCCGCGTTCGAGCGCGCGGCGCAGAAGTTTGGCGAGGCGCCTGCCGGACTCTCAGCCGTCCTGGTGGGCGGCCGGGAGGTGGGCGAGGCGCTCGTCGCCGACGAGCGGGTTCGCCTGGTCTCGGCCACCGGCTCGACCGCCATGGGACGGATGGTCGGTCCTGTCGCGGCGGCGAGGTTCGCCCGCGTCCTGCTCGAGCTGGGCGGCAACAACGCCGCGATCGTGCGGCCGACGGCGGATCTCGACATCGCCGTGCGCGCCATCGCCTTCGCCGCCATGGGCACCGCCGGCCAGCGCTGCACCACCCTTCGCCGCCTCATCGTGCACGAGGACGTCCTCGAGCCGCTGATGTCGCGTCTCGAGCGCGCCTACGCCTCGGTCCAGATCGGAGATCCCCGCGATACGGGCACGCTGATCGGTCCGCTGATCGACGAGGCGGCTTGGCAGGCGATGAGCCGCGCCCTGGACGACGCCCGCGCCCAGGGCGGGCAGGTGATCGGCGGCGAGCGCGTCGATGGCCCAGGGGAGGGGATCTACGTCCGCCCGGCGCTCGTGCGCATGCCGGCCCAGAGCGAGGTCGTCCGCCGCGAGACCTTTGCGCCGATCCTCTACGTCCTGGCCTCTTCGGACATGGACGAGGCGATCGCGTTGAACAACGACGTCGCCCAGGGCCTATCGTCGGCCATCTTCACCAACGACGTGCGCGAGTCCGAGAAGTTCTGTTCGGCCGTCGGCTCCGACTGCGGTATCGCCAACGTCAACATCGGCCCCTCGGGCGCCGAGATCGGCGGGGCCTTCGGCGGCGAGAAGGAAACCGGCGGCGGCCGCGAAGCCGGCTCCGACTCCTGGAAGGCCTACATGCGCCGCGCCACCAACACCGTGAACTACGGCCGCACGCTCCCCCTCGCCCAGGGCGTGAAGTTCGACATCTAAAAAGAATAACATTAACCACGAACCTCACGAACTACACGAATAGGGAGAGATTTCTTAATGCGTCTTCGCGCGATTTAGAATCGCACGAGAGCTTGCAAGGCCAACAAACCGTTCGTGTTTTTCTTGAGGTTCGTGTGAAAATTCGAACGATCGGACGCGACTACCTTTCAGATCGAAAGGGTCATCAACCCGTTCAACCCTCCTTCGTCCGGTAATCCCCAAAAGTGGTGTCGCGTGCGTCAAGGGCCGCTTTCACCCCTTCGCGCATCTTCGTCATGTATTCGCGGGAAGCAGGCGTGTGCCAGCCCAGGGCGTGCAGGTCGGTCCCGGCGCGCAGGCCCGCGCGCAGGCCCATGGCCTCCATCTGGCGGTGGACGAGGCGCTTGTTGAGCTGGGCGAGTTCGGGATCGACCTTAGCGATGCGCTCGGCCATGGCCAGGGTCTCGGCCTCGAGCTTCTCCAGCGGGAAGGCGCGGTTGGCGAAGCCGAGGCGTACGGCCTCGGTCCCGCTGATCGCATCGCCCGTCAGCATCAGCTCCATCGCCGCGCGCATGCCCAGGATCCAGGCGTGGAACTGGTTGTCCGGCGGCGACATGGTCCGCACGGCCGGATAGCCGATCTGGGCGTCTTCGGCGCAGTAGACGAGGTCGCAGGCGAAGGCGAGCTCCGAACCTCCAGCCAGGCACCATCCGTGCACCTGAGCGATCACCGGCTTGGCGAGGTCCCAGATGCGGAAGCACCCCTCCACCACGTGCCTCGCCCACTGCCCCTGGCCGCCGGCGGTGTGGAAGGGAAGCTCGCCCAGCCCAGCCAGGTCGTACCCGGACGAAAAGCAGACGCCGGCGCCGCGCAGGATCACGACCCGCACCTCCGGGTCCCCGTCCGCCGTCTCGAGCGCCGCGAAGATCTCTCCGCGCAGGGCGTTCGATAGAGCGTTGCGCTTCGCCGGTCGATTGAGCGTCAGGCGGCGCACCATCGGCGCGGGGTCGTCCACAAGAAGAATCGGATCTTCGGTCAAGGTTTCCTTCCTCCCTCTCATGTGTACGTTTTCAGCGGAACCGCCCGCGGTCGGCTTCGTTTGCTAGCACGGCCAACAGCAAAGGAGGCGACTTAATGAGTACCAACCGCGTAGAGGGCGCCGTCCGCAAGGCTAGCGGCGCCGTGAAGGAAGCCGCGGGCAAGGCTACCGGTAATCCAGACCTCGAGGCGAAGGGCGCTGCTGAGAAAGCGACCGGCCACGTGCAGAACAAGGTCGGCAAGGCGCAGGATAAGGTCGGAAACGCGCTGAAGCGCTGAGCAGCCAGTCACCCCAAAATCTTGTACGTGCTGGCGCCGCCCCAGCTGGGGCGGCGCTTTTTTTGTATCCCAGGCGCCTTTCAGACGCGCGGACCTTCTCCACGCATTCCGTCTAATCGCCACCAACCGATGCGTCGGATGTCACCATTTCGTCGTCTCGGCCATAACAGCAAAGGCTGTGCGCGAATTTTGCAACAGGTGGGCAAGGATGTCCTCATTGAAGCGATTTGGAGAAAGCAATCCGCGGGGTTCGGCCGTACCTCAGAGGCATTGATCGACACTTCGGCGCCGCCTTTCGGGGCGGCGCTTTTTTGGTCAGCTTGCGGGCGCGGCCGCCCACGCGTTGACAGCACGCGCCATCACGTCCAGCGGCATGGGACCGTAGCCGATCACCGCGTCGTGGAATCCCCGGATGTCGAAGCCGGCGCCGAGCCTGGTCTTAGCCGCCTCACGCAGGCGCACGAACTGCAGCTGTCCGATCTTGTAGGAACAGGCCTGGCCCGGCCAGGCGCAATAGCGCTCGATCTCGCGACGGGCATCGTTGGGCGTCGAGCCGGCGTTCTCGATCAAATAGGCGATGGCGCGCTCGCGGCTCCAGCCCTGGCTGTGCAGACCCGTGTCGACAACTAGCCGGCAAGCGCGGAACAGCGAGCCCTGCAGCATCCCCAGCCGGCCGAGCGGATCGTCGTCGTAGGCGCCCAGTTCGTCGGCCAGCTGCTCTGCGTAGAGCGCCCAGCCTTCGATGTAGGCGTTGAACTGCAGCACCTTGAAAAGGTCGGGGATGTCCGGGTTCTCGTTGGCCAGCGCGCCTTGCAGGTGATGGCCCGGATCGCCCTCGTGGTAGGCGGTCGAGGCGATGGTCCATTTCGGCCAGTCGGCGGTGGTGTGCAGGTTGAAGTAGATCGCCGCGGGCCGGGAGCCGTTGACCGCGCCCGATTGCTCATAGGCGCCCGGCGCGCCCAGTTCGATGGCGGCCGGCACGCGTCGGACCTCGAGCGGCGTGCGCGGCAGGTGTGAGAAGGCGCGAGGCAGGCGCTTCTGCATATCGTCCAGCTTCGCGCGCACGAAGGCGAGCACCTGAGCGCGACCGGCCTCATTGTCGGGAAAGAGCTGCGCCGGGTCCTTCGACAGACGGCCCATGCCTTCGCCGACGCTCACGCCACCCAGACCGTGCGATGACAGGATCTGCTTGGCCTGATCCGACACCCGCGCCGCATCCTCCAATCCGATGTGGTGAACTGCGTCCGGCGTGAGGCCGGTCGTGGTGTGGAA
>JAFANN010000286.1 GCA_019232665.1 Caulobacteraceae bacterium
CCCGACAGCCCCAACCTGCGCATGCTCCGCGCGACGGTGAACGAGCGGCAGAAGGCGGCCTATCTGGAGCCCTACGTGCGCGGCGAGACGGTCTCGGCGATCGGAATTTCGGAGCCGGGGGCGGGCGGCGACCCTGCCGGCATGACCACGCGCGCCGTCCGCGACGGCGAGGATTGGGTGATCAACGGCCGCAAGATCTGGATCTCCCGCGCGGCCGACGCCGACTTCACCATCGTCATGGCGGTGACCGACAAGGAAAAGCGCGCCCGCGGCGGCATGTCGGCCTTCCTGGTCGACAAGGGCACGCCGGGCTTCAACGTGCTGCGCCGCATCCCGATGGTCGGCGGCGCGTACGCCTACGAGATCGCGCTGGAGGACTGCCGGGTCGAGGGCTGGAAGCTGCTCGGCCAGGAGGGCGCGGGCTTCGCGCCCATGCAGACAAGGCTCGGCACCCGGCGCATCCAGATGGCCGCCTGGTCGGTCGGCATGGCCCAGCGGGCCCTGGAGATGGTGCTGGAATACGCCCCGCAGCGCCGGACCTTCGGGGCGCCGCTCTCCGAGCGTCAGGCGATCCAGTTCTGGGTCGCCGAGGCCGCGACCAAGATCCACGCCACCCGGCTGATGACCTACGACTGCGCCTGGAAGCTGGACCAGGGCCGCGACGTCCGCCTGGAGATCTCGATGATCAAGGCCTTCGCCACCGAGATGGCGTGGGAGGTGGTGGACCACGCCATGCAGACCTTCGGGGCTATGGGCATGACCAAGGAGCTGCCCCTGCAGCTGATGGCCTCGAAGCTTAGGACGATGCGGATCTACGACGGTCCGACCGAGATCCATAAATGGGTCGTGGCGCGCAACCTGTTGGGTTCGAAGCGCTAGCGAAGGCGACGCTCAGAGCGCCAGCGGCGCGATCTGCGCGACCCGCTGCGGCTCGCCGCGCCAGACCTGCGACGCGTCGACGTAGACCTCGATCTCGTTTCCATCGGGATCGTGGAAATAGAGGGACTTGGTCACCTCGTGGTCCATCGGCGTCGTCTGCACGCCCGCGCCCTCCAGGCGTGTCTTCGCCTCGCGCAGTTCGTCCAGCGTGTCGCCGATCTTGAACGCCACGTGCGCCAGGCCGGGTGAGCTGTCGGCGGGCCGGCCGGCCTCGCCGCTCACCTGCATCACAGCGAAGTCATGGTGATTGCCGAGGCTGAAGAAGGTCATCCGAAAACCGCCCGCGTCGTATCGGGCGCAGATCGGAAGCCCCAGCAGGTCGCCATAGAAGGCTTCCGCCCGCTGGCAGTCCGTGACCTTGAGAACGACGTGACCGAGCGCGCTGATCTTCATGGCGCGGCCTCCCTGTTGTTGCGCGGACGATGGTCCGGAGGCGAGTGGGGGTCAAGCACAAGGTTCGGCGCCGCACACACGCCTGCGGCAGCAAGGGGCGGACACGCGGAGGCGGCCAGTCTAGAGTGCGGCCAGACAGCGAGAGGGAAGCTCCGGCGATGATGAACGAGCAGTTCGGCGAGACCACCTGGGCCCGGCAGGACGGCCACGTAGCGGTGATCGAGTTCGACCGGCCGCCGCACAACTTCGTCAGCGTCGAGTTGATCCGCGACCTCGCCGACGCCCTCGATGCGGTGGACGCCAACAAGGAGCTGCGGGTGAGCCTGCTCTGCTCGGTGGGCAAGAGCTTTTCCGCCGGGGCCGATCTCGCCTCGCCGACCGGCGTGGGCGGCTCGGGCATGAGCGGCATCAGCCCCCTCTACGAGCAGGCGGTGCGTCTGTTCTCGGCGAAGAAGCCGATCGTCGCTGCGATCCAGGGCGCAGCGGTCGGGGCCGGCCTTGGCCTCGCCCTGCTCGCGGACTTCCGCGTCGCCGCCCCCGAGGCGCGCTTCTCGGCCAACTTCGTCAAGCTCGGCTTCCACCCGGGCTTCGCCATCACCCACACCCTGCCCCGGATCATTGGCGAGCAGAGGGCGGCCTTGATGTGCCTCACCGGTCGCCGCGTGAAGGGCGAGGACGCGTTCGCCTGGGGCCTCGCCGACGAGCTTGTCCCGCTCGAGCGCGTGCGCGATGCGGCCTTGCAGCTGGCGCGCGAGATCGCCGAGGCCGCGCCTCTGGCCGTCGTCTCCACCCGCGCCACCCTGCGCGCGGGGCTCGCCGAGGCCGTGCGCCGGGCGACCGACCATGAGCTGAAGGAACAGACCTGGCTGCGCGGCACGGCGGACTTCGCCGAGGGCGTCCGCTCGGTCAACGAGCGACGTCCGGGAGCTTTCGTGGGAGCGTAAGCGGGGCGCGCCGCGCCATCGGCAGCCGCGGCGATCAAGCAAAAACGGGAGGAGACGATGGCGGAGCTCAACTGCGGCGGGGTGAAGCTGTACTATGAGGTCCACGGCTCCGGGCCCGTGATCCTCCTCACCCACGGCTACTCAGCGACGTCGCAGATGTGGGTGGGCCAGATCAGGGCTCTGTCGAAGGAGCACACCCTCGTCACCTGGGACATGCGCGGACACGGCCAGTCCGACTATCCGGAGGATCCGGCCGCCTACAGCGAGGCGGCCACGGTGCGCGACATGGCGGCGATTCTCGACGCCGTCGGCGCGCGCGAGGCGGTGATCGGCGGCCTGTCCCTGGGCGGCTACATGAGTCTCGCCTTCCACCTGGCCCATCCGGAGCGGACGCGCGCGCTGCTGATCATCGACACCGGGCCCGGCTACAAGAGCGACGAGGCGCGCGAGGGCTGGAACCGCAACGCCCTGGCCACCGGCGATCGGTATGAGCGCGAAGGCCTCGGCAGCCTCGCCCGCGGTAGCGTGGAGATGCGCACCAGCCGCCACCGCGACGCCACTGGGCTCGCTCGCGCCGCTCGCGGGATGCTGACCCAGAAGGACGCGCGGGTGATCTCCAGCCTGCCGTCGATCGCTGTTCCATCGGTCGTCGTGGTGGGCGCGAACGACACGCCGTTCCTGGCGGCCAGCGACTACATGGCCGCCAAGATCCCCGGCGCGCGGAAAGTGGTGATCCCCGACGCCGGCCACGCCGCCAACATCGACCAGCCCGCAGCGTTCAACGCGGCGATCGTGGATTTCCTGCATTCCAACGGGCTGTGAGGGGACGTTACCTGCCACGCGCTCTCCTTCCCCTCCTGGGGGCTGTTGCGTAGCTCCAAATTTTCTGTGTCATCCCGGGCCGTAGCGAGCGCAGCGGATCGAGGACCTAAGGACTCAGGGGACTGGAACGGTGATCGCGGTTCGCGAACCTCGGCTGCTCGCCCAGTCTCCTGGGTCCCGGGTCGTCGCTTCACCCGGCCAAGGCCGGGTTCGCTACCGCCCGGGATGCCAAGAAAAAATAGGAGGGCGAGTGTTGTAGCGGACCGCTCCTGGGGAAGGAGAGCGCGTGCTGTCTTACGCCCCCCAGAAGATCCGCAGGGGCGCGCGGTCCTGGCGCAGGACGGCGCTGACGGGGAGGCTGGCGTCGCCGGAGAGCGCGCGCTCCATCACCTGTCGCTTCCCCTCGCCCGTGATCAGGATGGCCAGCAGCCCGGTCGAGAGAAGGGCGCGGACGGTCAGGGTGATGCGCGGGACGTAGGGTTTCTCGCCCGACCTATCGACACCGATGACCAGCCGCTCGCCGTCAGGATCGAGCCATTTCGGGAGGTGCGGATCGATCGGAAACATCGAGCCGATGTGTCCGTCATCGCCCATGCCCAGCAGGGTCGCCGCCGTTGGCAGCAAAGGCGCGAGCTTCGCCTCTGCCCCCTTCGCATCGTCTTCCGGGGTCGGGCCGTCGCCCTTGAGAGGAATGAAACGGGCCCGGGCGGCCTCACCGGTCAGAAGATTCGCGCGGATCAGCCTGCCGTTGCTATCCTCGGAGTTCGGATCGACGAAGCGCTCGTCGGTCTGGGTGATCGTGATCTCGTCCCATGCGAGATCCATCTTCGAGAGAGCCTTGTAGGCCGGCCAGGGCGTTCGCCCACCTGTCGCCACCAGGGTGCGAGGACCTGGATCGGTCAGCGCCTCGGCGATCGCCTGCGCCGCCGCCTCAGCGGCGGCTTCCGCATTTTCGAACGTCTCGATCCTATTCATCCAGCCATTCCCGTCCCGTTCGCTCGAGCAGGGCGAAAGCCCCCGGGGGTCCCCAGCTGCCCGCAGCATAGGAACGCGGCGCCATGCCAAGCTCGTTCCACGCCTTTGCGACGCCGTCGATCCACGCCCAGGCCAGCTCCACCTCGTCCCGCCGGACGAACAGGGCCGGATTGCCCGCGAAGGCGTCAAGGAACAGCCGTTCGTAGGCGATCCGCCGGCGCCCGTTGCCGGCCAGGGAGAGGCTCAGCGGCAGGGCCTGCAAGTGCGTCCCGGTCAGGCCCGGCCCGCGGTTGTTCAGCAGCAGGGAGATGTCTTCGTCGGGCTGCAGGTCGATGACCAGGCGGTTGGCCATCAGATCGTCGCGGGCGCCGAAGATCGAGTGTGGCAAGGGCTTGAACTGGATGACGATTTGCGTCCGCCGCTCCGGCAGGCACTTCCCCGTGCGCAGGTAGAAGGGAACGCCGGCCCAGCGCCAATTGTCGATGTCCGCGCGAAGGGCAACGAAGGTTTCGGTGTCGCTCGGTGAGCCTTTCTCCTCGAGGTAACCCGGCGCGGCCTTGCCGCCCACCACGCCGCTACGGTACTGGCCGCGCACGCTCATCTGATGCGCCTCGGCTGAAGTAAATGGACGCAAGGATTTGAGAACTTTGACCTTCTCGTCGCGCACGCTGTCGGCGCCGCTGTCCGCCGGCGGCTCCATCGCCACCAGGCTCAACAGCTGGAGCATGTGGTTCTGCACCATGTCCCGAAGGGCGCCGTACTCGTCGTAGTAGCCCCACCGGTCGCCGACCCCTTCGGTCTCGGCGACGGTGATCTGCACATGGTCGACCGCCAGATTGTTCCACAGCGGCTCGAAAAGGGTGTTGGCGAACCTCAGCGCCAGGAGGTTCTGCACCGTCTCCTTGCCCAGATAGTGATCGATGCGGAAGACGCGGCTTTCGGCGAAGACGCGCGAGACCTCGGCGTTGATGGCGCGTGACGTCTCCAGGTCCTTGCCGAGGGGCTTTTCCAGGACGATGCGGCAGTCGTCACAGGCGAGGCCCGCTGCATCGAGACCACGGCAGACCGCCCCGTACAGGCTTGGCGAAAGAGCGAGGAAATAGACCGCCGCCGCGCCGCCGACCGCTGCGGCGACCCCAGCCAGGCCGTCAGGCCGCGACACGTCGGAATCGCAGTAATCGAGGCGTTGGGCGAAGCGCGTCCACACGGCTTCATCGAAATCATCGGCGCGAACCTCGAGATCCTTGCGCACCCGCTCGACGTAGGCTTCGCGGGTCATCTGGGTGCGCGCCGAGCCGATGATCCTGAGCGGACCCAGCAGCAGACCATCCGCATCGAGGTGATAGAGCGAGGGCAACAACATCCGCGCCGCAAGGTCCCCCGTCGCGCCGAAGATCACCAGGCGCTCGATCGGTCTTGGTTCAGTCATGGATCCTCAAACGTGTAACTGCCGCGCCGGCGCCGCCCTCGCTGAGGTCGGTCGTCAAACGATTGTTTGAAAGTCGTTGCGCACGGCGCCGTGTGGCCTGAAGATAGCGCCCTGAAAGCGAAAACGACACCAACAGACCACCGGAGGAGGCGATCATGGCGTGGGATTTCGAGACCGACCCCGAATTCCAGAAGAAGCTCGACTGGATCGAGACCTTCATGGAGGAGGAGGTCGAGCCAATCTCCCACCTCGGCATGGCGGCCTGGAGCTCGGTCGGCCGCGAGAAGTTCATCAAGCCGCTGCAGGAGAAGGTGAAAGCCCAGGGTCTGTGGGCCTGTCACCTGGGCCCGGAGCTCGGCGGCCAGGGCTATGGCCAGCTCAAGCTGGCCCTGATGAACGAGAAGCTGGGACGCAATGGCCTGGCGCCTTCCGTGTTCGGCTGCCAGGCGCCCGACACCGGCAACGCCGAGATCATTGCCCACTACGGCACCCCCGAGCAGAAGGAGCGGTGGCTGAAGCCTCTCCTCGAGGGTGAGATCCGCTCGGCCTTCTCGATGAGCGAGCCCACCGGCGGCTCCGATCCGCTGACTTTCAAGACCCGCGCCGAACTCGTCGGCGACGAATGGGTGATCAATGGCGAGAAGTGGTTCTCGTCGGGTTCGCGCTACGCCAAGGTGCTGGTGGTCTACGCCATTACAGATCCGGAGGCGAAGGACCCCTACCGGCGGACATCGATCTTCCTGGTGCCCAAGGACACGCCCGGGGTGGAGACGATCCGCAACATCGGCGTCGGCGCCCACGAGGGCGAGGGCGGCCACGGCTATATCCGCTACACCAATGTCCGCGTTCCCAAGGACGCCCTGCTGGGCGAGCGCGGCGGCGCCTTCATCATCGCCCAGACCCGCCTGGGCGGCGGTCGCGTGCACCACGCCATGCGCACCGTCGGCGCCTGCCAGCACGCCTTCGATCTGATGTGCCGCCGGGCGGTGTCGCGCCAGACCCGGGACGGCAAGCTCGCCGACCTGCAGATGGTCCAGCAGCAGATCGCCGACTGCTGGATCCAGCTGCAAAGCTTCCGCCTGCTGGTCCTGAGGACGGCCTGGCTGATCGACAAGCACAAGGACTACAAGATGGTCCGCAAGGACATCGCCGCCATCAAGGTGGCCATGCCCAAGGTCTATCACGACATCGCGGCGGCGGCCCTGCACATCCATGGCGCGATCGGCGTCTCCAACGAGATGCCGTTCATGGGCATGGTGACCAGCGCCTTCGTCATGGGCATCGCCGACGGGCCTACCGAGGTCCACAAGGTCACGGTGGCAAAGCAAGTGCTCAGGGACTATCGTCCCGACAACGATCTCTTCCCCTCCTATCACCTGCCCAAGCTGCGCGAAGCGGCGAAGGACAAGTACGCGGAGGAACTCGAGGAGGTGAAGCGGGCCTATCAGGCCTCAAGGGCGGAGCCGGAGCTGGCGTGACATCAGGGTCGTCTCCGTACATCGTGGGCCTCGGCGGCACCATCCGGCCGGGGTCTTCGAGCGAGAGGGCCCTGATCAAGGCGCTTTGCGCTGCCGAGGCGGCGGGCGCGCGCACCGAGCTGTTCGGCGGCGCGTTCCTTGCCAATCTGCCAATTTACAATCCACACGTTCCGTCGTGCGAAGGCGATAGCGCGCGCTTCCTGGAGGCCGTGCGCCGGTCGGACGGGGTGATTGTCGCCACCCCGGGCTACCACGGCTCGATCTCCGGTCTGGTGAAGAACGCGCTGGATGTTCTCGAGGGACTGCGGGAGGACGCGCGGCCCTATCTCCACGGCCGCGCCGTCGGCTGCATCGTCGCCGCCAGCGGCGCTCAGGCATGCGGCTCGACCCTGGGCGCTCTGCGCTCGATCGTGCATGCCCTGCGAGGCTGGCCAACCCCGTTCGGCGCCACGCTCAACGGCGGCAGCCTGTTCGACGACGAGGGCGAGTTCAACGACTCCCGCGACGCCTGGCAGGTGGAAACCGTCGCCCAGCAGGTCGTCGAGTTCGCGCTGTCCCGAGCGGGGTGAACCCCTTGCCCGTCGCCGTGCTCACCCCGCCGGCGCTTCGTCCAGGCGAGGGGCCATGGCGGGGGCGCCGAGGCCGACGTCGGGGGCCTGGCCGCGTGGCTGCTCCTTGAGCATCCTCGCCTTCCGCCATCCGCCGAAGTGGTAATAGAGCGTCATCAGGGTCGCCGATCCGATGGTGCCGAGCGGGAAGCTCCACCAGATCGCGTCCTCGCCGAAGCGCGGGGTCATGAAGGCGGCAAACGGCACCCTGATCAGCAGCATCGAGCAGATCAGGATCGCCATCGGGCCCCACACCGCGCCGGTGGACCTGACGACACCGGACAGGGCGAAGGTGACCGAGAAGAGGACGAAGCCCCACAGGACCATGCGGTTGATGTGGCTGGCCAGCGGCAGCGCCGGGGAGCTCGGCCGCAGCAGCAGGCTCAGCACCTGGCCATTGAAGGCGTAGAGCAACAGCGCGACGATCCCGGTCACGATGAGACCGGAGATCACCCCCGCGCGGGCGATCTTGGCGACGCGGTCCCAGCGCCCCGCGCCGACGTTCTGCGCGGCCATTGAGGAGACAGAGGCCCCGATCGCCATGGTCGGCATCTGAACGTACATCCAGACGATCGCGGAGATCGAATAGGCCGCGCTGGTGAGGGCGCCGTAGCGATTGACGAAGGAGATCATCACCACCGCCACGGCGTTCATCACCAGCATCTGAATGCCCATCGGCAACCCGCGGCTGACCAGAGAGCCCATGATGTCGCCGTTGGGCCAAAGCAGCTTCAACTCGGGCGCCCGCAGCAGGATCGGGCTGTGTCGCCGGTGCAGATAGACCAGCATGCACGCGAGCGAGACGCTCTGGCCGATCAGGGTCGAAGTCGCCGACCCGGCGATGCCCAGCCGGGGGAAGGGGCCAATTCCCCGGATCAGCAGCGGGTTGAGGCAGATGTCGATGATGATCGCCAGGCCCAGGAACCAGAATGGCGTCGTCGAGTCGCCGGCGCCCCTCTGGGCCATCTGCATGAACATGAAGAAGTACATGAATGGGACCGAGGCGAAGATGACGCGCAGGTAGATGATCGCGTCGGCGCGGGCGACGGCTGGGGTGCCCATCAGGTCGAGGATATGCGGGGCGAGGATGCCGCCGGTCACCGAGACGAGAACCGAGAGGCCGACGAAGAAGGTGCTCGCCGTGCCCATCACCCGCTTCACCAAGGCCGGGTCGCGCATGCCGGTGGCCTGGGCCACGAGGATGTTCGCGGCCATGCCCACGCCGAACACCACCCCCACCATCAGCATCATGATGATGTTGGCGTTGCCCAGAGCGGCGATCGCCACGTCGCCCAGGGTGTGGCTGACCCAGAACTGATTCACCGTCCCGTTGAGCGATTGCAGAGCGTTGCCCCCCAGCAGCGGCAGGGAGAACACCAACAGGGTCCGCGTGATCGGCCCCTCCGTGAGGTCACGCCCCCCGAAACGGCGGCCGTGACCTGGACCGCCCGCGCCGACGGCCGATGGGTTGGCATCCTCTTCGATTGCGGGAGCGTCCATCAGGCGGCCCGTGCCGGAACCTCAGCGACGATCCCCTCGGCCCGCGCGAACAGGGCCGGGTCCACGTCGAGGTCCGCGGCCGCCGCGTTCTCGTCCACCTGGTCTGGGCGGCTGGCTCCGACGATGGCCGAAGCCACGTTGGGCTCGCGCAGGACCCAGGCCAGGGCGAATTGCGCCAGGCTAACGCCCGCCTCCCTGGCGAGCGGCTTCAGCCGCTCCACGGCCTGCAGCACTTCCGGACGCAGCCAGCCGCGGATCGGTCCGCTCATGTCGTCACTCGCCGCGCGTGATTCCCGCGGCGGCGGGGCGCCTGGCGGATATTTGCCGGTGAGGACGCCCTGGGCGAGCGGCGACCAGACGATCTGGGAGACGCCGTTGGCCGCGCAGAGCGGGATGACGCTCTTCTCCGGCCGGCGCCAGAGCAGGGAATACTGAGGCTGGCTCGACACGAAGCGCTCCACGCCCTTCAGCGCAAAGGCGTCCTCGATGTTCCTGGGCGACCATTCGGAAAAGCCGATGTAGCGTGTCTTGCCCGCCTTCACCGCCGCCGTGAGCGCCTCCATCGTCTCCTCGAGGGGCGTGTTCGGATCGTACCGGTGGCACTGGTAGAGGTCGACGTGGTCGACTCGCAGGCGCTTGAGGGAGGCGTCGAGTTGCTTCTCGATCTGCTTGCGCGACAGCCCCTTGTCATCCGGCCCCATCTCGCCGAACACCTTGGTGGCGAGGATGTAGCTGTTGCGCGGTACCCCGGCGAGCGCCTCGCCAAGCAGGGTTTCCGCCGCGCCGCGGCCATAGACGTTGGCGGTGTCGATCAGGTTGACGCCAAGATCGAGGGCGCGACGCACACAGGCGATTGCGCGATCACGCTCGACGCCGACGCCGTAGGTAAGCCACGAACCGAGGGAGATCACCGAGACGTCCAGATCGCTGGCGCCCAGCCGCCGATACCGCATACGAAATCCAACCCTTTGAAATTATCTTTGCCCGCGGCGCGCGCGGGTGATGCCCCGATTTAGGCTCGGCAGGCGCCAAGTCCAACCACCCTGAAACTGATGAGGCGCAAATGTGAAGCGGGCGCGGCGTTGAACGCCGCGCCCGTCAGCCCTGGCAATGGGCTAGAGATCAGAACTTGAAGTGGACCTCCGCCCCGAACTGCCTGGGCGGCGTCAGATCGTAGAAGGGCACCGGGAAGGTCTGGCCCGGCGAAGAGCCTGTGCCAGGGCCGGAATCGACGCCCAGGATGTTGCCGGCGAGGGCCGCATCGTAGCCGTAGGTGTTGAAGACGTTGTTCATATAGAAGACGATTTCGTAGCGGTCGTGATTGCCGCTCCAGGTCAGGCGCAGGTTGACCTGAGCCCAGGACGGCGCCTCGTCATAGAACCGCCGGAAGATCGAACCGTACGACTGGTCCTTCCAGATGTAAGTCGCCGAGAAGATCAGGTTCCCCGGATTGAAATTCCACGTGTAGAGAGCATTGAGCGCGATCTTGTTCTCTGGCGCGTTCGGAAGTTCGGATCCGTTGACGGCCTGAGAGAAGACCCCCGCCGACGAGGGGTTTCCAACCGGACGGGCGTTCGGCTGCAACGCGTAGGGATCGAGCGCGTCAACGTAGCAGGCGCCGACCGCCACGCCGCCGACATTGTTACAGGTCGACTGGATGCGGGTGTAGTCGAAGCCGTAGGTCAGGGTCAGGTCGAGATTGTGAAGCGGCCGCCAGTAGGCTTCCAACTCCACACCCTCGGAGACGGCGCGCGGCACGTTGATGAATTCGGTGAGGGTCACGCTGCCGGCGGGCACCCCGATCGGCACCTGGTCGTTGAAGTAGCCGTAGTGGTAGGCGTCGATATCGATCGTCGCCTTGTTGCTGATCGTGTGCTTCAGGCCGACCTCGACGTCGTTGACGTACTCGGGCGCGGCTTCGGGATTGAAGCCGACGAAGCCTGCGTTGAAGGCGAAGGCCTTGTAGCCCCGATTGTAGCGGACATACCCGAGGGTGCTGTCGTCGGGCGTCCATTCGATGCCGACGGTTCCGGTCAGGGCGCTAGAGTGGTCGCTGAGGCAGCGGCTATAGTCTCCCGCGTACTGACCGCTCAGGTTCAGGAACGGAAGGCCGCAGATTCCCTTCCCGGGATTGGGGTCGATTTCGATCGGCGAGATGTCGACCGCCGGCGTCATGCTGCCGAAGACATACGGACTGACGACGCCGCTCGAGAAGTCGATGTAGCGAGTCTCTTCCTGGCCGTGCTTCCAGTCCCAGGTGTACCGCGCGCCAGCGGTGAACTTGAAGTGAGGATAGAACTTCCAATCGACCTGGCCATAGATGCCGGCGCTCTGGATCCGATCCTGATAATCCAGCAGCAGGTAGTTCTTGCTAGGATTGGGGATCGCCAAGGCGGAGGCGGGTATCGGCAGGCCCATCGCTTGCGCCCCGATCGCCGGAGCGATGCCGGCGAGGGTAACTGGGCTTTGAATCTGAGGTTGGTTAAGCTCTTGGAAGTCTTCCGGGTTGTTGTCCATTTCCCAGAAGTAGTACAGGCCGCCGATCAACTGAACCGGCTTGTTCCAGGTCGTCGCAACCTGGAGCTCGTGGCTGGACCAGTCGGTCTGCGTAGTGAAGCTGAATTCCTGCGCGGGGAATACAGTAAGCGGCCCGCATAGCCCGGGATTTACGAAGGTGTGCAGCACAAAGCAGAGGTTGTTCTTTGTGCTGAAGCCGGGCGTGATCGGCACCTGGTATTGGGTGATCGGTGAGTCGCCATTGTAGAAATACGAGGTGTGCAGCTCGTAGTGGTACTGGCTGTAGCCGCCGATATACTTCAGGTCGAAGCCGTCGAAATGGTGCGTCCAGTGCAAGGTGAAGGTGTACGCCTTGTTGACGGTGATGTCCGTCGGGATCGAGTGGGCGAAAACCCGCAGGTTATGCGCTGCGATGATGGGGTTGTTGGTCCCGATCTGGCCGACCACTGACCCAGGCACCGCTCCGCCGCCGTAAGGGAAGTTCGGGTTGAAGGTCAGCTGCCCGTAACCGGTGAGCGCCGTGCCGTAGTTGCCGGGCGTGGGCGTGCCGAGCAGGGAGCCCGGACCGCCGCGGTCGTGGTTGAAGCCGACGACGTAGGTGTCGAACCAGATGTCGTCGCTGTCGTTCTTGTACTCGAGCTGGAAGTCGCCATAGGGGTCGTGGCGGATGCCGCCCTCGGTTGGAGTCCCCGGAACGAGGTTCCTGAACCAGCCCTGGGTCTGGTTGTCGTCATAGGCGCTCAACCGGAAGTTCAGGTGGGGCGCGATCGGTCCGGTGACCGTGAATTCGAACTTGGTGTAGCCGTAATTGCCGGCGATCGCCCGCACCTCGCCGCCGTACTCGTCCAGCGGACGCTTGGAGATGGTGTTGATCAGGCCGCCGATGGCGTTGCGGCCATACAGTGTTCCTTGCGGTCCCAGCAGGATTTCGACCTGGTCGATCAGCATGTCGTCGCGGCCGACGAGGAAGGTCGAGTTGGAGAAGAAGTCGTCGTAATAGACGCCGACTGAAGAGTCGGCGAGATAGATGTTCGTGCTGCGCGAAAGTCCGCGCATGGCCGGACGGTCGAGCTGGCTCGAATAGGTGAAGCCCGGCGTGTAGTTCGTCAGGTCCTGGACGGTCGAGATGCCCTTGAGGTTCCGGTCCTGCGCCGTGAAAGCGGTCACCGCCTCGGGCACTTCCTGCAGGTTGGCTTCACGCCGTTCGGCCGTAACCACGATCTCGCCGATGGTCGTGCCGCCGGCTGAAGGGGCCGCGGGGGCGCGGGCGGGAGCAGGCGCGGGCGCGGCTTGGCCCCACGCCGCGCCGGACACCAGGGTCAATGCGCTCGTCGCGCACGCCGCCAGGAGCTGAGTTCTAGTCACGTGACCTCCCCGTCGCCGGCTGTGCCGGCTGTTTCCTCCAGCCATTTTTGCGGAGCCGTCTCTTTGTGAGGAGACTGTTGCGCTCCAGTATTTAGAGGAAAAGGTGTACGCCTTCGATCGCGCCGTCAAGCCTCGTACGGGATAGGACGTCCTAACGACGACGGGCGCGGCTTTCGCCGCGCCCGCGCACGATCCGATCTGGCGGTTTGGCCGATCAGAATTTGTAGTGGAACTCCGCGCCAAACGTCCGCGGCGGCGTCAGGTCGAACGCCGAGGTCTGAGTGTACGGATTGCTCAGATTGGAGACGGGGTTGTTGATGATGTAGCCGCCGGCGGCCGCATCGTAGCCAAGCGTGTTGAACACGTTGTTCATAAAGAAGACGATCTCGTAGCGATCGTGGTTTCCGCTCCATGTGGCGCGCAGATTGACCTGCGACCATGACGGCGCCTCGTCGTAGATGCGCGTGAAGATGGACGAGTACGACTTGTCCTTCCAGATGTAGGACGCCGAGAAGATCAGGTTCCCCGGATCGAACTCCAGAGTGTAGAGCGCGTTGAACGCGATCTTGTTCTCCGGCGACTGGGGCAGCGCATCGCCATTGACCGCCTGGACCGCGACGCCGCTTGGCGACTTGGCGACTGTGCGATTGCCCGGCGCGGTTCCGAGCGGATCGACAGCATCCTCATAGCAGGCGCCGGTGGCCACGCCGCCGACCAGGGTGCAGGTGCTCTGGATGGCGGTGTGGTCGAGGCCGTAGGTCAGGCTGAGGTCGAGGTGACGGATCGGACGCCAGTACGCCGTGAGTTCGACGCCGTCCGAGACCGCGCGGGGAATGTTGACGAACTGCGTCACCACCGTGGACGTCGAACCGACCCCCTCGACCACGCCGATCGGCACCTGGTCGTTGGTGTAGTTGTAGTAGAAGGCGTCGGCGTCGATCGTCAGGTTGTGCCCGAACGTGCCCTTGTAGCCGATCTCGACGTCGTCGACGTGCTCGGG
>JAFANN010000295.1 GCA_019232665.1 Caulobacteraceae bacterium
TCGTCACTTCCAATCCGTCGAGGATCCAGGTGACGCCCAAGGCCAGCACCAGCAGGCTGTGGAAGCGGCTCCACGGCAGGCGGTCGAGCCTGGCGGGAATCTGTGTGCGGACGACGGCCGGCCGCTCTGCCGTCGCTTGCGCCTCCCCTGCGGTCATGAGGCCAGCTCCGCCTCGGCGACCTTGGCGATGTCGACGCCGGCCTTCGCGTCGGACTGATCGCCGCTCTGAAGGCTCCAGGCTGCACCGAGCCCCGCATAGGCAAGGATCCACCGCAGCAGGCGCGGTGTCTCCACGTCGGCAGCGTCGGCGACGACCAAGGCCTGTCGCCCCATTCTGCCCGGCGCCAGCGCCAGCGCCGCGTCGGGATTGCGGAAGAGGTTGGCGAACTCGAACGCGCGCTCGCCCAAAAGGCCCTTGGGATCGATCGCGAGCCAGCCGCGACATCCGCCGTCGAGGACGTTGTCATGGTGGAGGTCGCCGTGGAGCACGACCTCCTCTCGCGGATCGGCGAGGAGGTCGCGAGCTGCCGCCGCCGCCTTTTCGAACATTCCTCCGTGGGCCTCGGCAGCCGGCCACAGCGCGGCGAACCATGTTTGCAGCGGCACGAGGGTCTGCGGCGGCGGCGCCGGCCGAGGCGCGTGCAGTCCGGCGGCGACCTGGCAAAGGATGCGCGTCGCCTCGTCATCCCTGCCCTCCCGGGCCATGGCGGCCAAGCTACGCTCGCCATCGAGCCGTTCGAGGAGAATCGCCTCGTCCTGGCGCGCCAGGACTGACGCCGCACCTTCGCCGTCCCACCACGCCATCAGCGCCCCGCCCGCGAGTTCCTCCGGCCCTCCGGCGAGCTTCAGCATCGCCCGCTCGCCGGTTGCAGTGAACACGGGGGCCAGGCGGCTGCCGAACTTGGTCTCGAACGCGGGTCCATCCAGCGTCAACGCCCAGCGGCGCAGCCAGACTTCCACTTCCGGCGGCGCGCGCGTGGTCAGCGGAGACCCTCCTCATTACCGGCCAGAAGCGCCTCGCAAAACGGCAGGGCATGCCGGACCAGCGAAGCCTTGGCGCCCCTGCAGCCAGACGCCAAGCCCGCCGTCGCGCGCGCCCTCGCCCAGCCGCTCAGTATTGTCTCAAAATTTATCCGTGTTTGAGCATCGCTAAATATATTTTCTAGATGTGTTTTAGTTCAAGTGCTGAAACGTCAGTTGTTGACACGAAGTTGCTTTGTTGATTTCTTATTAATCATCTTACTTAGCGGGGACTATGATGGAACATTCGGAACGGTCTTGGCGGAATCTCGCCATCGTTGTCGGCCTGGGCGCGATGGCCTCGGTCGGGACGGGCGCGCTCGCCTCCGTGTCGCTCGAGATGATGATGGGCGGCTCTTCGCTCGACGGCGTGTACCAGCGGCTCGAAGCCCGGCAGCCCGCGGTGGCCACCACCGAGTCGCAGCGTTTCGCGAGCGTGTCCAAGTTCTCGGGGAGCGTCCCTGAGCCGACCACCTGGGCTCTGATGGTCGTTGGCGTCGGCGCCGTCGGCGCGAAGCTCCGCACCGGCCGTCCTGAGGCCGAGGTCTGAGATCTGGCCGGTCGTCCCGACTTCGGACGTCCCCTGAAAAGCGCGTCCCTCGTCCAATTGCGGACGAGGGATTAACCTTTGACCCAGTCCATGCTTCGCTTCGTCCCAACATAATGCGGACGGGGGAGGCTCGGCCTGGGCCAGACGCACACGCGGGCAGGCAGTGACGGCCTGAACCGTCGCGCTGGCCTCCTCGCTTCTCTGCTGGGACTGCCCGCGCCGACGGTCGGACCACGGGGTGATCCCGGTTTGTTCGGCCCCGACTCGGTGGCCTGGCGCGTCCACGCAAATCCGGTAGTCCTCGCCGTCGGCGGCATTGCCGCGGTGGTGCTGGAATTGGCGGAGCCAAGGGTGCGCGCCGGCGTCTGGGCCCACTCGAACTTCCGTGTTGATCCGCTCGGACGGATGCGCCGCACTGCGCAGGCCGCCCTTCTGACCACCTTTGGCCCGACGGCGGCGGCGCAGGTCGGAATCGACGCCGTCGCCCGCCGTCATGCCCACGTCAACGGAACCACGCCGGCTGGGGAGCCCTACTCGGCCCAGGATCCCGAGCTCGCGGACTGGGTCCACGTCACCGCCGGGTACGGCTTCCTGACCGCCTATCGCCGGCTGCTAGCCCCTCGGCTTCCGCCGGAGGTGGCGGACCGGTACTGGTCCGAGGGCCGAGACGTCGCGGAGGCCTATGGCTCTGGCGATCCGCCGAGCACTCACGCCGAGGCGCTCGCCATGATCAGGGCGATGAAGCCGCGGCTGGGCCCCGACCCGGTGATCGACGAGTTCCTCGACCTGGTCGGCCGCGCATCGCCGCTCGGCCTGCCTGGCCGGCCAGTGCAGGCGCTGCTTGTCCAGGCGGCGCTCGCCTGTCTGCCGCCGTGGGCGATCGGCCAGCTGACCCTGCCGGACCGCGGTCTTCGCCGCGCCGGCGCGATTGCGGCCGCGCGGGCCCTCGCCGTGACCGCTGGCGCCGCTCCCCTCCCGATCGTGCGCGAGGCCTACGACCGGGTCGGGGCGCAGCCTCCGGGGCTGAGACGGTCTACCGGCCACCGCGGCGAAGGCGATCCATCTCCGCTTGCACCGCACGCTCATGGTCA
>JAFANN010000323.1 GCA_019232665.1 Caulobacteraceae bacterium
AACGGATAGCTGAAGTACTTGTACTCGCCCCGCCCGAAGCCGTGCCGGCTCATGATGACGTGACTGCGAAAGCCCGTCGGCTGGCGATACAGGCCGGCGATCGCGTCCGCTTCGGCGCCGGTCAGCAGCTTTGGCGCGATCGCCCACACCTGGGCGTCGAGGCTTGTATGAACTTCGTCCCAGTCGACCGCCTCCACGCGCGACTCGATCGGTCCCGACGCCGCAGCCAGGGCGGCGTCGGTTTTCGTTTTGCGGACGTCGAGGCGCATCAGGCCACGCCTTCGATGTTGATCAGACGGCGCTTGCGCCGCACGCCCCAGCGGTAGCCGGAGATCGAGCCGTCGGCCTTCACCACCCGATGGCAAGGTACGTCGGCGGCGATGCGGTTGGCCGCACAGGCCGCGCCGTACCGCAGGGTCTCGGGACCGGTGTCGGGGGTCGGTTCAGTCATGATCGGGACTCCTATCTGTTTGTCGTCCCGACCTTCGTCTTTCACCGATGACCCGACACTCCGACCATTGCTTTCAAATCGACGATCGCCCGGTTTCCACGCCTACCCCCCCTTAAACTCCGTCATGGCCGGCCGAAGTGCCGGCCACCCATGGCAAGGCTTGGCGAGCGGCCAAAATGGCCGCGTTCCTGGCGCGGCCACGACGCACGGATCGACCGCGCGGTTCACGACCCGCTTCACGTGACCGCGCCGCCCGGCGCGGTCAATGCCAGCGCCTGTCGAGCCTGACCATGGGTCGCCGGCACTGACGGCCGGCGATGACGAATTTATGGGGAGGCGATCGTTTCACAGCCCGATCGCCACCGCTGTTCATGCGAGCCCGGTCGGCCCCCATATTCGAATTCGAAAGCAAGACCCGGAGTGTCGCCTGCGCCTTCCGCCGACAGGATTGCCGCCGTTCACACGGAGAGGCTTTTGAGATGACCGAGCTCATGGAACTGCCAAGGAAGACGGTCGCGACGGCGGACGACCCCCGCTGGGCGCGCATTGTGGCGCGCGATCACACGTCGGACGGCCAGTTCTGGTATTCCGTAGCGACGACGGGAGTTTACTGTCGGCCGTCGTGTCCTTCGCGGGGCGCGAATCCGAAGAACGTGACGATCCACGACACCCTCGCCGCCGCCCGAGCCACCGGCTTTCGGCCATGCAAGCGGTGCAAGCCGGATGGGGAGTCGCTGGAGGCGGAGAACGCCGTGCTGGTGGCGAAGGCCTGCCGCCTGATCGAGGAGAGCGGGGAGGCTCCCTCCTTGGCCGAGCTGGCCGACGCGGTTGGTCTGAGCGCCAGCTACTTCCACCGGATGTTCAAAGCCTCCACCGGCCTGACCCCGAGAGAGTATGTGACTGCCCATCAGGCCGAGCGGGTGCGCGAGCGCCTGGCCCAGGGCCAGTCCGTCACCGCGAGCATCTATGACGCCGGCTTCAATTCCAGCGGCCGGTTCTACGAAAAGGCCAACGGCATGCTCGGCATGACGCCGAGCAAGTACCGGGCGGGCGGGGCCGACAGCGATATCCGCTTCGCGGTCGGCCAGTCGTCGCTTGGCGCGATCCTCGTGGCCTCGAGCGACAAGGGCGTGGCTGCGATCCTGATCGGCGATGATCCCGACGCTCTGGTGCGAGACCTGCAGGACCGGTTTCCGAAGGCCAGGTTGATAGGCGGTGACGCCGACTACGAACAGCTCGTGGCCCGCGTCGTCGGCTTTATCGAAGCGCCCGGGATCGGCCTCGATCTACCGCTCGACATCCGGGGGACCGCCTTCCAGCAACGCGTGTGGCAGGCTCTCAGGGAGATCCCGCCGGGCAAGACCGTCAGCTATGCCGAGATAGCCCGCGCCATCGGCGCCCCCAAGGCGATGCGTGCGGTGGCCGGCGCGTGCGCGTCCAACAACATCGCCGTCGCGATTCCCTGCCATCGGGTCGTGCGCAATGACGGGTCGCTGTCCGGCTACGCCTGGGGCGTCGAGCGCAAGCGGGCGCTGATCGAACGCGAGGCCGCGGCCTGACGCGGGCCATCAAGCCGTCTGGCCGGCTCCTCGGCGCAACTCAACCCAATGCTGGAGCGCCACGAATACGGGCGCCAGTCCCCGTCCAAGCTCCGTAAGCCGATATTCGACCTTGGGCGGAACCTGCGGATGCACGGTTCGCGAGATCACGCCGTCGGCCTCGAGCGCGCGTAGCTGCTGGATCAGCATCTTCTGGGACACTTTCGGGATCGCGCGCTCGAGGTCGGAGAAGCGCATCACCTTCTCGGCTAGGAGGTGGGCGAGGATCATCAACTTCCAACGCCCTTCGAGCGTCCCAAGCGCATCCTGCATCTGGGCCGCGTTCCGGCAGCGCGCCTGCGCAGCGTCGATCGATCGGCCTGCGGTCATCATACTTACCTTTTGGTGAGTACCAGACTTTTTAGTCCGTTCTTGCTGATATGACCATGCGCCCGATATCCCGAAGCTGGGACGCCGAGCGTCGCTCGGTTTCGTGAGGATCGACCGATGTCAGCGGACATACGCCGCGTTGTGACCGCTCATGATGATGCCGGCGCGGCGATCATCTTATCGGACAGGAAGGTGGCGATGGCGCCGTTCCCAGGCGCCGATGCGAAGGGCGCCGTGGTATGGACGACGGGCTCGGTTCCCGCCGACAACGCCGATGACGTGAAAGGCGAACTCAGGGACGCCGGCGCCTCGCTCACGGGCGGTTCGGTCATGAGGATCACCGAGTTCGGCCCCGGCTTCGTCTCTCCCATGCATCGCACCCACTCGATCGACTACGCGATTGTGCTGTCGGGTGAGCTCGAGATGGAGTTGGACTCCGGTGCGCGCGTTCGTCTGGGGCCCGGCGATACCGTGGTCCAGCGGGGCGGCGCCCACCTCTGGCGCAATCCGAGCTTCGATACGCCCTGCCGGATCGTCGTCTGCATGATCGAAGCTCATCCGGTCATGATCGACGGGAAACGACTCGAGCACACGCCGACCTGAAAGATGGCCGCCCAATTGATCCGCGCCCGGTTCAAAACGCGTCGTCGCGCCTCCGCGACCACGGTGACGGGAGTCGTCGCATGAGGGTCTATCGTTTCGACGACTTGCGGAACCTCGACGACCTGCGCCTGCGGGAGGAGCCGGATCCCCGGCCGCAGCGCGGCGAGGTGTTGATCCGCGTTCGCGCCGTGTCGCTGAACTACCGCGATATCGCCATGGTGCTCGGCCGGTATCCGCGCCCGCACCGCAAGGGGTTGATCCCGCTTAGCGACGCCGCCGGCGAGGTCGTGGAAGTCGGCGAAGGAGTCCGGTCGTTCAAAGTCGGCGACCGAGTGATCAGCGCCTTCCACCCCCGGTGGTTCGGCGGCGAGGCGCCCTCGACCGTGCTTGGCGACACCTATGGGGCGGAAAGCGACGGCTGGCTGGCTGAATACAAGGCCGTCAGCCAGGAGGCCGTGGTCGGCGCGCCGGCGGGCCTCTCCGATGAGGAGGCCTCCACCCTTCCGTGCGCCGGCCTGACCGCTTGGACCGCCTTGACGGGCGCCACGCCGATCCGCGCGGGCCACTCGGTGCTGACCCAGGGCAGCGGCGGCGTCTCGATCTTCGCGCTGCAGCTCGCCCGCGCGGTCGGCGCGGCCGTGATCGCAACCACCTCCAGCCCCGCCAAGGTCGAGCGGTTGAAGGCGATGGGGGCAGGCGAGGTGGTGAACTACGTGGACGAGCCGGAGTGGGGCAGACGCGTACGCGAATTGACGGGTGGGCGAGGCGTCGACCGCGTCGTCGAGGTCGGCGGACCCGGCACGATCGACCAGTCCCTCCGGGCTGTGGCTGCGGGTGGCGAGATCGCCTCGATCGGCTTCCTCAGCACCGAGAACCCTGGCATCGACTTCTTCCGGCTGAAGGCCAGCGGCGCGACCTTCAGGAACATCTCCGTCGGAGATCGGGCGAGCCTCATCGAACTGGTGCGGGCGATCGGCATGACGGGGCTCCGCCCCGTCATCGACAGCGTGTTTGAGTTCGAGGATGCAAAGTCAGCCTTCGCCCGGCT
>JAFANN010000092.1 GCA_019232665.1 Caulobacteraceae bacterium
AAGGATGCCGTCGGTGAGGTTCATGGCGAACCCTTCGGGATAGTCCTCGCTCGGCGGATGCACGTCGATCAGCTTGAAGGTGAAATCCGTGTCCGGCCGGTCGGAGGCGATCCACAGGCGCGCTTCGATCGCGCCGGTGACCTCGACGTCCGCGCTTAGCGGCTCGGTCTCGAAGACCAGCACGTCCGGTCGGGCGGCCAGGGGCAGGTAGGGCTTACGCGAGCCAAAGAACCTTGGGCCTTCCACCTGGTCGAAAGCGCCGCCGACCATCACCGGCTTTCCCGAGGTGATCGTGCCGCCGATGCTGGGGACCGGCCGGTTCGGATCGAAGTCGTAGACCAGGGGCGCGGCGCCCGCCGCCGGCGCCTGGGGCGTGAGCCGCCCGTCGCCATGGAGGTGATATTCGGTCAGGCGGGTGTCGGGGATCGGCCAGTCGCGTTCGGCCCGCCAGCGCCCGCCGTGCTCCAGCCTTCCCGAGGCGTTGCGCCGGCCCGAACCGCCGCCCATGACGAAGATGCGCACCGGCGGCTCTGCCTGCACGCCGTTGCGCTCGCCCTTCAGCCAAGCGTCGAACCAGCGCAGGCGCAGGGTCAGGAAGTCGGGCGCGATGTTCGCGTCCAGCGTGGCCTGCGGCCCGAAATCCACGTCCCCCGCGAAGGTCACGGAGCGATCGCCGTGCGTCCACGGGCCGATGATCAGCCGCACCGGCCCGCGCTTTCGCTTGGAGAGGCCCATGTAGTTGGTCGTCGCCGTCCGCGAATATGGATCGTACCAGCCGGACATGTGGATCATCGCGGCGTCGACGAACGGCTCGTAGAAGCCCTCGGCGTAGATGCCGATCTGCTTCCAGTAGGCGTCGAAGGTCCCGTGCTCCCACTGCTCCCAGACGTAGTCCTCGTATTCGGGGGAGTCGCTCAAAGGGGAGTGGCCCTTCTTCCACGGCATGCGGGCGAACCAGGCGCGCAGGTCGATCGCCTTCATCGCCTTGAGCCGGACCGGATCGTTGGCCAGCTCGGGGCTCTCGATCGCGGCCGGCAGCGCCCAGGTCACCTGCTTGAGCTCGAAGGTGCCGCCCTGGCGGATGCCGCCCTGGTAGGCGTTGGCGAAGGCGCCGCAGTCGATGACCATCGCCGCGACCCCTGGCGCTCCGGCGCAGCCGAGAGCCCCCTGGGTGTGAGCGGCGTAGGAAAGGCCCATGGTCCCGATCTTCCCGTCGCACCACGGCTGGCGGACGATCCAGGCGCAGGTGTCGTAGCCGTCCGCGCCGTCGCTCAGGTACTTCACGAACTTGCCCTGCGAGCCGTAGCGGCCGCGGCAGTCCTGGTAGATCACCACATAGCCGCGGCTGACGAAGAACCGGGCGACCTCCGCGCGGCTCTTGGGCGTCGGGTCGGCGACGCTCAGCTCAGAGCGGCTGACGATGGTCTTGCCGTAGGGCGTGCGCTCCAGGATCACCGGAAAGCGCCCGGGGACCGGCTTCCCGTCGCGGGCGGGGCGATAGATGTCCGTGGCCAGTTTCACGCCGTCGCGCATGGCGATCATGACGTTGGAGGTCACGACCATGTCGTACGGTCCTTCCGCCTCGGCGAGGGCGCGTGGCGCCGCCAGTACGGCGCCCATGGAGGCCAGGAGCTTGCCCAGGCCCCGGCGGGTCGGACGGTCGGCGACGTCTGCTGAGGTCATCGCTCGGCTGTAGCGCCTTGGCGAGGTAGGGGAAATCGTCGGAGCGCGTTCCGCAAAAGTGGGAACAGGTTTTGCGATGAGAACGCGCTCAAGCTTTTGAATCTAGAGCACGTTGATCCCGTTCGGGCGATTTCGCCCAACGGGACGTGCTCTAGGCCACGCGCCTTTACCGGACGCCCCGAGCCAGGGGATGGGCGCTCTCGACGACCGCGCGCAGACGGTCCTGGGTGACGTGCGTGTAGATCTGGGTCGTCGCGATATCGGCGTGGCCAAGCAGGGTCTGGACGATGCGCAGGTCGGCGCCGCCCTCCAGCAGATGGGTCGCAAAGGCGTGGCGCAGGACGTGCGGGCTCACCCTTTCCCGATCGATGCCGGCGTCGACGGCCGCGAGCTCCAGAAGCTGTGCAAACCGCCTCCCCGTCAGCCGGCCGCTCCGCCCGCGGGAGGGAAACAGCCAGGGGCTGCTCTTCGCCCCCTTGGGTAGGTGCGCGGCCCGCAGCGGAAGGTACTGGGCGACCGCTTGGCGCGCGGCCGAGCTCACCGGGGCGATGCGATCCTTGCCGCCCTTGCCGCGGATGATCAGGTGATCTGGATCCTTCAGGAATGGCGCCAGCGGCAGGGCGACGAGTTCGGAGACGCGGAAGCCCGAGGCGTAGACCAGCTCGATCATCGCGCCCAGGCGCGCGCCGTCTGCGCCGTCCCGCGCCCCGCCGGCCTCGATCAGGCGCTCGACCTCGGCGCGGCTGAGGATCTTGGGCAGCGGCCTGCCGCGGCGAGGGGAGGCGACCCGGCGCGTGGGATCGCCCTCGCGCCAGCCCTCGTCGAGCACGAAGCGATAGAATTGCCGCAGCGCCGAGCGTCGCCGCGCAGCCGTGGACGGAGCCAGCCCCCTCTCGCCGAGCGACCGGAAGTAGGCCTCCATGTCCTCGGGGGCCGCCGTCCGGAAGTCCGAGCCGCGCGCGGCGAGGAAGCCGCCGGCGTCCGCCAGGTCGTTGGCATAGGCGCGAAGGGTATGCGCCGCCGCGCCCCGTTCGGCCGACATCATCTCCAGGAAGGCTTCGGTCCAGGCTTGCGCGCTCATCCCGCCAGCTTGGCTCTCCTGGCTTTCAGGACCCTTAAGCGCCGGCCTTCACCAGCAGCTGTAACCGCCGTCGGCCATCACGATTGCGCCAGTCATCAGGCTCGAGGCGTCCGATGCGAGGAACAGGATGACCGAGGCGACCTCCTCGGGCTCGCCCAGCCGTCCCATCGGCGTGCCGTCGATCCAGCGGCGGTACATCTCCGAGCTCGTATCGGCGAAGGCGTTGAGCGGAGTGCGAATGTAGGTCGGGGCGACGGCGTTGATCCGAACCCCGCGCGACGCCCACTCGGCGGCGAGGGACTTGGTCAGCTGGTGCAGGGCCGCCTTGGAGGTGTTGTAGTGGCTCTGCCCCTGGGGCCGGTTGACGATCACCCCGCTCATCGAGCCGACGTTGACGATGGCGCCCGAGCCGGCGGCCAACATGTGCTGGCCCGCGGCTCGGGCGCACCAGAAAGCGCCGTTGAGATTGACGTCGAGGACGTTGAGCCAGCGCTCGTCCTCCATCTCCTCGGCGGGGATCTCGCTGCGGGCGATGCCGGCATTGTTGACCAGGATGTCGAGCCGCCCCTCGCGCGCCCGGATGCGCTGGGCGACAGCTGCGGCCTCGTCTGGCCGGGTGACATCCAACACCTCGCTCGCGACCTCGAAGCCCTTCGCCGCAAGTCTCTCGCGCGCAACGTTCAACTCGCGTTCGTCGCGGTCGGTGATCGTCACCCGGGCGCCCGCCTCGGCGAGGGCTTCGGCGGCGGCGAGGCCGATGCCGCGCGCGCCGCCGGTGATCCAGGCCGTCCGGCCGTCCAGCCGCAATCGCTCCAGATACATCAAAGACCTTTCCTCGTGATCGGACGCCTCGCCTACGACGGCCGCCGCGGCGCAAGCCAGGTGATCAGGTCCCAGGCGTTGCGGATCCCGAGCGCGAGCAGGATGAGCAGGACCAGACCGACGAAGTGCGCCGCGTCACCCGCACCGGCCCAGACCGCGCCCGTCGCCCCGACGAGGGCCAGGCAGGCGGCGGCCGGCGCCGCGCCATAGCACCAGAAATCGGACCAATGGCTTGGATTGGTCAGGCGGGAGAGACGGATCGCCAGGGGCAGGCAATTGACGCAAGCGGCGAGCGCGACCACGCACATCGCCGCCGCAGGCCGATACATCGACGACGGCGGCGCGAGCGCCAGGGCGCTCATGATCAACACCAGCGAAAGATGGAACACGGTCGGCGTCGTGAACAGCCGCTGGCCCTGGGAGGCGCCTTCCGATTGACGGGACGAGAGGGTGGCGACGATGAACAGCAGGCCGACCAGAGCGGCGGACGCCGAGCCAGTCACCTGGTAGAAAGCGCTCCAGCCAAAGAACATCGGCGCTACCTCCTTCGTCGCCGGCTGCCGTCGCCTTGCGAGCGTCGATCGTTGTCATGGCGTCTCGCCCATTCGCTCTGGGGCACGCCATGTTGTAATCCTGACCATGTCATGACCGCCCCGCCGCATCTCACAAGCAAGACGATCGCCCTCGTGGGCCTGATGGGCGTCGGCAAAAGCACCATCGGCCGGCGCCTGGCCCTGGCGCTCGGCATGCCCTTCCGTGACGCGGACGCAGAGATCGAGGCGGCGGCCGGCCAGTCGATCTCCGATATCTTCGCCGGAATGGGCGAGTCGGCCTTCCGGGACGGAGAGCGCCGGGTGATCGCCCGCCTGCTGGACGAGCCGCCCCACATCCTCGCCACAGGCGGCGGCGCCTTCGCCCAGCCTCTCACGCGCGAACTCCTTCGCGAGAAGGCGATTACAGTGTGGCTGAAGGCCGATCTGCCTGTGCTCGCCCGCCGCGTGGCGCGCCGCGAGCACCGGCCGCTTCTCGTCGGGCGCGACCCGATGGAAGTCCTCGAGGCCCACGCCCGCGACCGCTATCCCTCGTTCGAGACTGCCGAAGTGATCGTCGAGGTGGGCGACTTCCCCCACCAGGTGGCCGTCGAAGCGATCGTGGCGGCCCTGACGCGCCATCTGGCGGCCTGCTCGTCGTGAGCCTTCGAACCCTCGGCGTCGCCTTGGCCGGGCGCGAATACGATGTCCTCGTTGGCCGCAACCTGGTCTGCGGGGCCGGCTCGCGCGTCCGCCCGCTACTACGGCGGCCGTTCGCCCCGGTGGTCATGGACGAGACCGTGGCCGACCTGCACGGGGAGGCGCTGCGGGCCTCGTTGCAGGAGGCCGGCGTGGATTGCCCGGCCATCGTCATTCCCCCTGGCGAACAGGCCAAGAGCTTCGAAGGCCTCGCCGAGCTCTGCGACCGCCTCCTGGCGCTGGGCGTGGAGCGCAGCGACCGCATCATCGCCTTCGGCGGCGGTGTCGTCGGCGATCTCGCGGGTTTCGCCGCGGCCATCGTCAAGCGCGGCGTCGACGTCATCCAGATCCCCACCACCCTGCTGGCCCAGGTGGACTCTTCCGTCGGCGGCAAGACGGCGATCGATTCCCCGCGCGGCAAGAACCTGATCGGCGCCTTCCACCAGCCGCGGCTGGTCCTCGCCGACCTTGGGGTGCTCGCCACCCTGCCGCGCCGGGAGCTGGCCTGCGGCTACGCGGAGGTGCTCAAGTACGGGATGCTCGGCGACGCCGCCTTCTTCGCCTGGCTGGAGGCCAATGGAAGCGAGGTGCTCGCCCTCGCCGAAGCTCCGCTCGCCGACGCGGTTTCGCGTTGTGTGGAGATGAAGGCCGAGATCGTCGCCGAAGACGAGCGGGAAGGCGGCCGTCGGGCCCTGCTCAACCTTGGCCACACCTTCGGCCATGCCGCGGAGGCGCTCACCGGGTTCGGCGAGACGCTCAAGCATGGCGAGGCTGTGGGCCTGGGATGCGCCCAGGCGTTCCGCTTCTCGGCCTCGCTCGGGCTCTGCCAGGGCGCCGACGCGGATCGGGTCGAGGCGGCTGTCGCCGCGGCGGGCCTGCCTACGCGAATGTCCCAGGTCTTTGGCGAGCCGCCGAGCGCCGACGCCCTGATCGAGGCGATGGGACAGGACAAGAAGGCGGAGGGCGGAGAGCTCACCTTCATCCTCGCGCGCGGGATCGGCAAGGCCTTCGTCGCGCGCGGGGTGGCGCGCGACCCGCTTCGGACGTTCCTGCTGACGGAGGGCGCGCGCCCGTGACCACCACAGTGGTCGTGATGGGGCTGGTGATCCTGGCCCTTCTCGCCGTCTCGGCGGTCTTCTCGGCCGCCGAGACGGCCCTCACGCGCGCAAGCCGCGGGCGAATGCACCAGCTCGAGCGCGAGCACGACCCGGCCGCCCGACGCGTCAACCTGCTCCTCGCCAAGGAAGAGCGGATGATCGGCGCTGTCCTGATCGGCTACAACGCCCTCAACATCCTGGCCTCTTCCCTCGCCACGGTGTTCATCACCCACGCCATCCCGGGGGCGGAGGGCGTGGCCATCGCCACCGGAGTCATGACCGTCCTGGTGGTCGTCTTCGTCGAGGTGACGCCCAAGACCCTGGCGATCGTGAGGGCCGACGACGTGGCCAGGGCGATCTCGCGCCCGATGCTGGTGGCGACGAGACTCCTCGGGCCGTTGATCGCTGGCGTGCAATGGATCGTTCGCCTGACGCTAGGCCTCTTCGGCGTCAAGCTCGAGCGAGGCGTCGACGTGCTGGCGGCGCGCGAGGAGATCCGAGGCGCGGTCGCCCTCCACCACTCGGTAGGATCGTTCGAGACCGGGGAGCGCCTGATGCTCGGCGGCGTCCTCGATCTCTCCGATCTCGACGTCTCCGAGATCATGGTCCACCGCAAGTCGATCACCATGATCGACGCCGACCTGCCGCCGCGCGAGCTGGTCGCCCGCATCATGGACGCCGAACATACGCGCCTGCCGGTTTACCGCGCCGAGCCGGAGAACATCGTCGGCGTCGTTCACGCCAAGGACCTGCTCAAGGCGCTGGTCGAGGCAGGCGGGGAAGCGGAGAAGATTGAAGTGGGCGCGATCATGCGCCCGCCCTGGTTCATCCCCGACACGACCAGCCTCAAGGACCAGCTGGCCGCCTTCCTCAAGCGGCGGACCCATTTCGCCCTGGTCGTTGACGAGTACGGCGCGCTGCAGGGCCTGGTCACGCTGGAGGACATCCTCGAGGAGATCGTCGGAGAGATCCAGGACGAGTACGACGAGCCGGTGCAGGGCGTTCGTCGCCAGCCCGACGGGGCGGTGCTCGTCGACGGTGACGTCACCATCCGCGATCTGAATCGCGCAATGGACTGGAATCTGCCCGACGAGCACGCCGTGACGGTCGCCGGTCTCGTCATCCACGAGGCGCGCGCAATCCCCGAGCCGGGCCAGAGATTCCTCTTCCACGACCACCGTTTCCAGGTCCTGCGCCGTCAGCGAAACCAGGTCACGCTCCTGCGCGTCAGCCCGCCTCTCCCGGAGAACGAGGCGCTCTGATCACTGTTATCGTGGAGCTACCATAAGGGTTTGCGCCCATTCGGCCGTTCCACTAGGGTCCCGCGACCAGGTGTCTCAGGCGGAAAAATGGGGATGAGCGACAACGACGGGCTCAACGGCCGCCGGGTGCTTGTGGTCGAGGACGAGATGATGATCGCCATGCTCGTCGAGGACATGCTCGGCGACCTGGGGTGCTCGGTTGTCGGGCCCGCGCATGGCCTCCAGGCCGCGATGACGCTGGCCGAGGAGTCCACGGACCTGGACGCCGCGCTGCTGGACGTGAACCTTGCCGGCCAGCCGGTATTCCCCGTCGCCGACGTTCTTCGCGCGCGGAACGTGCCGATAATCTTCTGCACCGGTTATGGCGATGCGGGCCTGCGCGAGGCGGACCGCGGCGCGCCCGTCCTGCAAAAGCCCTATCGCGCCAGGGACCTCGCCGAGACCCTCGCCACCGCGCTCAAGGTCGCCTGAGCTGGCGGCGCGGGGGCTTTCCCTCAAAATTCACAAAATCATCTGTCATCCCGGGCCGTAGCGAGCGGAGCGAAGCGAGGGCCCGGGACCCAGGTGACTGGAATGGCTATCGCGGTTCGCGAACCTCGGCGCCTCGCCCAGTCCCCTAGGTCCCGGGTCGTCGCTTCACCCGGCCTTGGCCGGGTTCGATACCGCCCGGGATGACATAGGAAAGAGCGAGGTGAGAGTCGCTTCTCCTACCACCCCGCCTCCCCTGGCGCGCGCAGCGTCAGGGAGAGGGCGTGGATTGGGCCGTTCAGCTCCTCGGAGAGGAGCTTGTGCACACGCCTCTGGCGGGCGACGGCGGATTGGCCGGCGAA
>JAFANN010000072.1 GCA_019232665.1 Caulobacteraceae bacterium
ACTCATCTCGACGCCAAGACGACCGACCTGGAGCGCTACATCTACCTTACGTCCCTTCAGGACCGCAATGAGACCCTGTTCTTCAAGACACTCAGCCTCGATCCAGCGAAATTCATCCCGATCGTCTACGACCCGACAATCGCCGAAGCCTGCCTGACCTACGGCGACATCTTCCGGCGACCGCGCGGACTCTATCTCAACCGTCAAATGAAGGGCCGGTTCACCGAGGTGCTGAAGTCATGGCCGACGCCGGTAAGCTTCATTTGCGTGACCTCGGGCGGCCGGATTTTGGGGCTCGGCGACATCGGCGCCAACGGCATGCCGATCCCGATTGGTAAGCTGCAGCTCTATACTGCCTGCGCCGGTGTGCCGCCGGAAGGCCTGCTGCCGGTCATGTTCGACATAGGGACCACCAACGCCGCCTTGCGCGCCGACCCTCTCTACCTCGGACTGCGTGAACCGCCGCCGAACCCCGAGGAAGTCGACGCCTTGGTCGATGAGTTCGTGGAGGCGGTGCAGACGGTCTTCCCCGGGGCTTGCATTCACTTCGAGGACTGGAAGGGCGCCGACGCGATCCGGCTCCTCGAGCGTTATCGCGACAAGGTCCTCTGCTTCAACGACGACATCCAGGGGACCGCCGGGGTGGTGCTGGCGGGGTTGATCACGGCTCTGCAGATCAAGGGCGAGCCTCTCACCGCCCAGCGCGTGCTCTTTCTCGGCGCCGGCTCGGCAGGCATCGGCATCGGCAACATGCTGGTTTCGGCCATGCAGTTGCGGGGCCTGTCGGAGGCGGACGCCAGGGCGCGGATCTCGCTGTTCGATGTCAACGGCCTGATCGAGCCGAGCCGGACCGACCTGACCGATTCACAAAGGGTCTTCGCTCACCCGGCGGCCCAGTCGCACGACTTCCTGGAGGTGGTTCGCCGGTTCAGACCCACGGTGCTCGTCGGCGTCAGCACGACGCCGCACGCCTTCACCCGGCAGGTCGTCGAGGCGATGTCGGAGTTGAACGAGAGACCGATCATCTTCGCGCTCTCCAATCCGACCAATAAGGCCGAGTGCACCGCGGCTGAAGCCTACGAGTGGAGCGGCGGCAAGGCGCTCTATGCAGCCGGTGTTCAGTTTCCCGACTTCGAGTTCGGGGGCAAAACCTACCATCCGGGTCAGGCCAACAACTTCTACCTTTATCCTGCCCTGGCGCTGGCTGTCTTGGCGACCAAGCCGAAGCGGGTGACGGACGCCATGTGGATCGCCGCGGCGCAGGCCACCGCCGACCAGGTGGACCAGATCTCCCGCGACCGCGGAATGCTGTTCCCAAGGCAGGACTGTATCCTGCAGGTGGAAGTGACCACCGCCGCCCGCGTGGCCGAGGCGATCTTCGACACGGGCGAGGCCGGTGTGAAGCGCCCCACCGACATTCGCGCCTGGCTGGAATCCCAGCTCTACACGCCCGCTTACCCGGGAGACGGCGAATGAAACTGATCGACGCGCCGATCGGCTTGAACGCCGCTGGCGAACGAGTCGAGACCGACTCCATGGGCGAAATCCGGGTGCCCGCGAACCGCTACTGGGGCGCACAGACCCAGCGTTCGCTGGAGCATTTCGCGATCGGCGACGACCGTATGCCAAAGGCCGTCTATCACGCCTACGGACTGGTCAAGAAGGCTGCGGCACTGGTCAACGCCGCCGAGGGCCGTCTTCCCACGGACCTGTGCGAAGCGATCGTGAAGGCGGCCGACGAGGTGATCGAGGGCAAGCTGGACTCGGAGTTTCCGCTCTACGTGTGGCAGACCGGCTCGGGCACCCAGTCGAACATGAACGTCAACGAGGTGATCTCGAACCGAGCGATCCAGTTTCTCGGCGGCCAGATCGGCTCCAAGACGCCAGTGCATCCGAACGATCATGTCAACATGGGGCAGTCGTCCAACGACAGCTTTCCGACGGCCATGCACATCGCCATGGTGACGGAGATCGACGAGCGCCTGCTGCCGAGCCTCGTTAGGCTGCAAGACGAGATCGCTTCGAAGGCCCGGCGATGGATCGACGTGATCAAGATCGGCCGCACCCACCTCGAGGACGCCGTCCCGCTCACTGTCGGGCAGGAGTGGTCGGGTTATGCTGCTCAGCTCGACGACGCAATCGAGCTGATCCGAAGCAGCCGTAACGGGCTCTACCGCTTGGCCGCCGGCGGCACTGCCGTCGGCACCGGGCTCAACGCCCCGCGCGGCTTCGCCGAGAACATCGCGGCGAAGATCGCTGAGCTGACCGGAAAACCCTTCGTCACTGCGCCCAACAAGTTTGCCGCCCAAGGTAGCCTCGACGCCATGGTCGCTGCGATGGGCGCATTCCGGCAGGCGGCCGTTGTGCTGATGAAAATCGCCAACGACATGCGCTGGCTGGCGTCCGGTCCGCGGTGCGGACTGGGCGAGTTGATTTTGCCGGCCAACGAGCCGGGTTCCTCGATCATGCCGGGCAAGGTCAACCCGACCCAGTGCGAGGCGATGATGATGGTCTGCATTCAGGTGCTGGGCGAGGATGCGGCTGTCGCCTTCGCCGGCAGTCAAGGCAACTTCGAACTCAACGCGATGCGCCCGATCATCATCAACAACGCCCTGCACGCCGCGCGTATCCTGGGCGACGCTTCTGAGAAGTTCCGCGTTTTTTCTGTCGCGGGGACGGAGATCAACAATAAAAAGATCGCGTCCTACATCGATCAGTCGCTCATGCTGGTTACGGCCCTTTCGCCGGAGATCGGCTACGACAAGGCCTCGGCAATCGCGCACAAGGCCGACGAGGAAGGAACGACGCTCCGCGAAGCCGCGCTCGACACCGGCTTCATCGATGCCGCCGATTTCGATCGGATCGTAGACCCGCGCAAGATGGTTGGCCGCCCGGAAGTCGCCTCCAACGACGCCGCCGCCTGCGCAGGGCCCGATCCGGCGCCGAATGGGCGCTGAACCATGGCCGAGGGACAAGTCGGACACCGTCGTAGGATTACTGCCGGTGACGGTCCGGCGACTAAAAACGCGGGGGACGCGCAACCGACTTGTCGGGCACGTCCCCCGGCCTCCGGCGGTCTCGAGACCGGGGACGTAGTTCGCGCGATCGGAATGGCGCTCGCAGGTGTTGTCTCCTACTGGCTTATGACGACGGTACTCTCTCGATTGGTCGACAGGCCGTCAGATCTGCTGGGGGGAATGTGGGCCGCCATCGCCGCAGTCTTCGTGTTCCGGGAAACATTCCCCGGCAGCCTGAGAGCAGGAAAGGATCGATTGATTGCCACGGGAATAAGTATCGCGATTTGCTTGTCATACCTTTCGGTATTTCAATTTAGTATTGTTGGCCTTGCGGCGCTGCTGGCCATAGGTGCGATGACTATGGCGCTTCTCGACAAAAGGGACGGCATCATAACGACGGAGATAACCACGTTGGTCGTCATGGTCGTCGCTGCGATCAGTCCGGAACATGCTTGGCGACAGCCGTTGCTTCGGCTTGTTGACACCCTCATTGGCGGAGCGGTTGGCATCGCATTCCAGCGCATCGTTTCGACTGTGCACGATCGACTTCGCACCCACACAGTTCCTTGATAGTCGAGCCGCCCCCCGGCGCGCGGCGAGACTTTCCGTTCAACTTCAAACGGACAGCGGGTGCGTCCAAGACGCGACCGCCGGCGGCGCCCAGATAAGGGCGAAATCTCAGGAGATCCGCAATGTTGTGGAGCGCTCACGAACGTCACGGCGGCAGGACGCAAACGTCGCCGCCCGCCCGGCCTAACCGGCCGCGCATCGACGCGGCGTCAATCGTCCGGAATCCGCATGTGTGCCTGGCGCTACAGGGCGGCGGTGCACTCGGCGCCTTCACCTGGGGCGTGATCGACGCCCTGCTGGCCGGAGGGGCGCATGTCGAGGCGGCGAGCGGGGCGAGCGCCGGCGCCGTGAATGCGGCCTTGCTCGCCAGCGGCTTGGCGAAGGGCGGTGCTGAATCCGCTCGCGAGACCCTCACCGCCTTCTGGTCCGACGTCAGCTCTGCGGGCGGGTTCCCGGCGGCCGCCTTGCATCTCTTCTCTACCCTTTCCCTTGTTCCGGCGCGCCCCTCGCCCCTGCTGACCAACCCGCTTGGCCTCAATCCTCTGCGCGACCTGCTTCACCGGCACATCGATTTCGAGGCGGTCCGGCAGGGGCCCATCGACCTCTTCATTTCGGCGACGCGCGTGAGCGACGGCGCGGCGCGCGTCTTTCGCAAGGAGGAGATTTCAATCGAGGTTTTGCTGGCCTCGGCCTGCCTGCCGCAGATCCAGGACGCTGTGGAGATCGACGGTGAGCTATATTGGGACGGGGGCTACAGCGCCAACCCGCCTGTTATGGAACTGATCGAGGACTCGGTCGCCCGCGAACTGCTCGTGGTAGAGCTGACCACTCCGGCGGCCGACGCATCGCCCGTCGTTGGGCGCCAGATCCACGACCGCCTCAACGAGTTTGCCCTGGGCTCGAGCCTGCAGCGGGAGATCAGCAACCTGGCGTTTCTCCAGCGCGTCGTTCAGGAAGACGCCGAGGCGCGCTCCCATCTAGCTTGCCGCCTGCGGCGCCTGCGGTTGCATCGTATCTCGGCGCACGACTTGGCCGGCGCCGATCGATTGAACCCCCTCGATGTCTCCCGGACCGCTCTCACCAGTCTCGCCGACCTCGGTCACGAAGCGGGGGGTCGATGGATGGCCGAACAACACTCGAATGGCGACGGGGCCGCGGATGACAAGCGGAGAAACAGCTGAGCGCGGCTGCTGGCGCGGTCGAATAGGCGCTCCGAGGAGCCGAAGTCTCAACGATCGCGCCGCAAGGCAAGCTGTAGCGCCTCATACCTCAGTATGGCTCACGCCGGAGCTTCAAATAGTTAGGTTTAATCGGCGTCATGCATCGCCGTTTCCAAAACAGTCGTTCTCATGAAGGTAATCCTCCCCGCCGCACTGGCCTTCAGTGTCATCAGCGGGTCGGCGCTGGCCCAGGAGCCGGCGAACACTGGCGCGCCTCCGGCCGCCTATCCGATCTGCTCGAAACCTGGCCAGGACCGCTGCCAGGAAGCGGCTTCGCGGAGCCCCGCCTCAGGTCCACGCGCGAAGGCACAGCTAATTGCGGTCCACGCGGAAGCCTTCGCGCGCCCGTGAGGGGGGCGACCTCCACCCGGAGCTCGGCGCCTCCCGCCTAGCGAGCGTGCGCTAGCTGAAAGTAACGCGAGTTGAGCCGGTATGCGCGTTCCTGCATTGGGCTTCCGTGAACGCGCGCGGTCACCGCAGGCCCAGTTCGACCGGGCCAGCTGCAGACTTCTCCAGAAGTTCCCCGAGGAATCTGAAGTCTTTCAACCAAAACTCTCGCTGATTGAGAGGCGCTTCGGTCCAGGTCTGTAGCGCGTCGCTGCGAAACTGCAACAAGGTGATCGGATCGACCGTTGGGCAGATGGACTCAAGATTAAGCGTCATAGTTTTTCCTCCTGAAGCTCGCATGAGAATGGCTCGATGGCATTCCATTCGATGAGCAAGCAGAGACTTCGATTTACGCGACCGTTCTATTTTCACACCGCGTGGACGCGTTTCGCGCCGTCGGGCCGGCCTAGCTGCGCCGCGGACTGCGCTCGAAGTTCGGCTGTTCGCCAGTCTCGCGCGGGGGTCCAGGTGACGGTGACTCGCGCGCCGGCGCCGGGGGCGGAGGCGATCGCAAGGCCGGCGTGGATCGCCGAAGCCCGCTCGTGCATCCCCGCCAGGCCAAAGCCTCCCGCGGGGGTGTCGGGATCGAAACCGTCGCCGTCGTCGGATACGTTGATCTCCAGCCCGCCGTCGTCACGCGCCCGCAGGTTGACGTTGATCTCTCGGGCCCTGGCGTGGCGCTCCGCGTTCGAGATCGCCTCCTGGGCGATGCGCAGGAGTTCATGGGCCACTCCGCCGGGAAGCGGAGAGACCGCCTCGAGCGTCGCCGAGACCTTCGCCGGGCCGAGTCGATGCGCCCGCTCGACCGCGGCCGACAGGGCGCTCGCCAGGCACTGCGGAGGCGAGCGCAACGTCGAAATGAGGCGGCGCGCGTCGATGAAGTTTTCGTTGGCGATCTGCTGGGCCAGCTCGATCGCCTCGGAAGCGTGTGGCGGTAACTCATCGTTGGCCGCCGCCAGCTCCAGCTGAAGCCTTATCGCAGCCAAGCCCTGCGCTAGGGTGTCGTGGATCTCGCGGGCGATGCGATTGCGTTCCTCGGCTACCGCCGCCTCGCGAGCGCGACACTCGAGCCGATCGGTGTCGACCTCAGAGCCCGCGAGCGAAGCGTAGCCGATCGGGATCGTGGCTTCCGAGCTGGCGCCGATTGATTGGATGCTTTGGAAAGACATCGCTCTGGTCCAGTTCACGAGTGGATTTCGCTCACGGAACCGAATCTATCCAGACGAAGGACTGGCGCTATTGTGCGCGCGGCTGGTCATCACATACCCAGGTATGCGGTGTAGCAGACGAGTGAGGCGACCCTCCTGACCTTTCGCTGAGGGGCTAATCGGATGCGCACCGCGGGCGGCGGCTTCGCGCCTGGAGCAGACGTTGTCTCGCGTCCGCGAAAGCGACGTTCGCGGGATGCCTCAACGGGACTTAACGACCCTAACCATCGACGGCGAGTTCCAGGTGGCCATGCTTCACGCGTTAATAACGCTAAATTGATAGAGCGGGTTCGTTATTCAAATTCCACACGTAGCGGCGAGTGAAAAATGGTCAAAGACGACGTTGACGAGCTGATCTGGGCGCTTGACAGCTTTGTATCCGGCGATGCTGCTCGCGGAGCGAGTGTAGGATTGAGAGGCGGCGGGAAATCAAGCCCCATTGGGCGCGGTCTTGGCCTGCGGAGACGCAGGACGCCGCGCGCGCCAGCGGCTAACCGTCCGTTAGTGGGGGAGGTCCTTGGGCCTACGGCGAACGCAGAGTTAGCGCAGGACTGACTGGTGGATGCGACAGGGATTGAACCTGTGACCCCCTCGGTGTGAACGAGGTGCTCTCCCGCTGAGCTACGCATCCGCTCCAGTCATGGGATCGGGGCCTATAGCGGCTCGGCTGGGACGGGACAAGCGCCGCGGCCCTTCCGGACTTCGATCGTCCCTACTGGTGGTAACCGTAGAGCCTGGCCGCGATGTACATCCCGAGCATTCCGAAAAAGAACCCCGCCGAAAAGATTGGCAGGCTTTGCAGCCGAGGCGGGCCACCGAGGAGAAATCTCGCCACGTTCAGAATGGCGAACACGATAACGACGGCGATGAAGTAGCCGGTGAGGGTGCGCATGCGGGGTGTCTCCGAAGCGTTTCACCGAACAAATGGCTTCGCAGCGGGCGGATCGATAGGCGCGCCGCTCAGACCCGCAGGCTCGTCCCCACCAAGCGCGCGCAGGCGTCGGGCAGGGCGTCGAAGTGGTCGATCAGGATGTCCGGCTCGAGGTCCGCGACTGGAATGTCCGTGTAGCCGAAGCTGACCAGCACGAGGGGCACGCGCGCGTTCCGCGCCGCCCGCGCATCCGAGGCGGAGTCGCCGACCATCACGGCCCGATCGATCCGCCCGCCCGCCCTCTCGATCGCGGTCGTCAGGTGCCGTGGATCGGGCTTTGGCGCCGGCGCGGCGTCGGCGCCAACGATGGCCGAGAAGCGGTCGCTCAGGCCCAGGGCGTTCAAAAGGGTGAGGCTGAGGTCAGTCCTCTTGTTCGTGCAGACCGCCAGCCGCGCGCCTTGCGACTGCAGTTTGTCGAGCGCCTCGACGACCCCTTCGAAGGGGCGGCTCTCGTCGGCGATGTGCGCGAGATAGTGGTCGATGAAATCGTCGAACAGGCTGGAGAGGCGCGCCTCCGACAGCGGTTGGCCTGCCGCCGCGAACCCACGCATGAGGAGGGCCTTGGCGCCCTGGCCGATCAGGCTGCGCGCCTCGTCTGCCGGCAAAGGCGCGATGCCGTCGCGCGCCAGCAGGACGTTGAGCGTACCCATCAGGTCGGGCGCGGTCTCGACGAGCGTTCCGTCGAGGTCGAACACGATCGTCGCGTCCGCCAGAGGCGAAGGTCGTTGCATCTTGCGTTGGAGGCCTTCCGTCGGCGGTCGGGTGTTGTATTTGCCGCGGACGAAAGGGCCGTGGCAAGATCGTCGCCGGTCGCCCGCTGGAGGAGCCTCATGACCCACCGCTTGGCGCCCAGGGCGGCCGTGATCCTGGCGGCAGGCAAGGGAGAGCGGATGCGCTCGCCCCTGCCGAAGGTCCTGCATCCGATCGCCGGCCGGGCGATGATCGACCACGCCATCGACGCGGTTCACGCTGCCGGCTGCGAGCGCGTGATCGTGGTCGTTGGAACGCACTCGCCCATCGTGCGCGAGCACGTCGGCCGGCGCCTGGGGCCCGACGCTATAGCTGTCCAGGATCCCCCGCTGGGGACCGGCCATGCCGTGCTCGCGGCCAAGGCGGCGCTGGAGGGCTTCGAGGGTGACCTGCTGGTCACCTACGGCGACGCGCCGCTGCTGAAGGCCCAGACCTTCGAGCGTCTGTTCGCGACCCGTGAGGCGGGCGCCGACGTCGGCGTGCTGGGTTTCGAGGCCGTCGACCCGGGCGCCTACGGACGTCTGGTGATGGGCGAGGGCGATGCGCTCGAGCGGATCGTCGAGGCGAAGGACGCAAGCGACTCCGACCTGGCGATCCGCGCGTGTAATTCCGGCGTCCTGCTCGCCCCTGCGGGCCTGCTCTTCGATCTGCTCGCGGAAGTCGGCTGCGACAACGCCAAAGGGGAGTACTACCTCACCGATGTGGTCGCCCTGGCGAACCGGCGCGACGCGTGCGTGCGCGTGGCCATGGCCGGTGAGGACGAGGTCGCGGGCGTCAACTCCCAGGCGGAACTGGCGCTCGCCGAGGCCGCGTTCCAACGCCGGGCGCGAGCCGAACTGATGGCGGCCGGCGTGACCATGATCGCCCCGGAGACTGTCTTCCTCTCCTGGGACACGGCGATCGGGCCTGGCGCGCGGATCGAGCCCAACGTCGTCTTCGGCCCCGGTGTGAAGGTGGAGGGGCGGGCGGTCATTCGCGCCTTCTGCCACCTGGAGGGCGCCCGGATCGCCGAGGAGGCGATCGTGGGGCCATTCGCGCGGCTTCGCCCCGGGGCTGACATCGGTCCCGAGGCGCATATCGGCAACTTCGTGGAAGTGAAGAACGTCAAGGTCGGCGAAGGCGCCAAGGCCAAT
>JAFANN010000227.1 GCA_019232665.1 Caulobacteraceae bacterium
TCGCCGCGGGCGCTCTCCCTGCGGCGTGGTCCGCCAGCGCCGAGATGTCGAGGCCAGAGCAGAAGCCGCGACCTTCGCCGGTGACGCAGATGGCGAACACGTCAGGGTCGGCCTCGGCGCGACGCGCTAGACTCTCGACCTCGGCGATCATCGGGAGGGTGAGGGCGTTCAGCGCCTCCGGCCGGCTCAGGGTGATCACTGCAAGGCGCCCCTTGCGTTCGTACCGCACGGTCAAGGCTATTCCTCCCTCGTGACGTTCGTCGATCGGCCGGCCGAAACCGGCTCAGTCTCCGAAAACGCGCGCCCAGGCTTTGACGCACCTTAGTCCACCCAGTTCAGCCTGCCTTTCGAATCCGGCGAATGCGCCGCGGTTGCAAGGGTTGACACCTTGTCCGGGCAGGCTCATCCCGCCCTTGCGAACGTGGGGGTCTCGGCTCGCACGGGCGCGATCAAACGGAAACCCAAACCCAGATGCCAAGCGACAGTCCTGGTCCAGATAGCGGGCCGCGAAGGATGTCCCGGCGAGCTCGAGGCTAGCGCTTCGCCGGCTCGCGCGTGACGCCCGACGCGGCGATCACGAGGCGAGCCATGGTCTTCCTCTCCTCCGATCGGCAAGGCGCCGGTCTGCTGGCGCGCTTCCCGCGCCGCGACCTCGCGCCCAACCGGTACGATGTTTTCGCCCTGGTCCTGATCGGGGCGTTCGCCGTGCTCGTGGTCCACGGCGCGAGGCAGATGAACCTGCCCGTAAGCCACCTCGTGACCGAGCCGGTCGTCCTCGATCCTCGCCGGCTCCCGGAGTACGCGCTGCGGTCGACCCTGCGGATGTTCGCGGCGATCTCGCTCTCGCTGCTGTTCACCTTCGGCGTCGCGACCCTGGCGGCTAAGAGCCGCAAGGCCGAGCTGGTCATCATCCCCATGCTCGACATCGCCCAGTCGATCCCGATCATGTCCTTCCTCGCCTTCACCCTGACCTTCTTTGTCGGGCTGTTCCCGGCGAGCGAGCTGGGGGTCGAGGCGGCGGCGATCTTCCTGATCTTCACCTCCCAGGCCTGGAACATGGCCTTCAGCTTCTACCAATCCCTGCGGACGATCCCGACGGACCTGGACGAGGCGGCCCGGCAGTTCGGCCTGTCCCCGTGGAAGCGGTTCCTCAAGCTCGAACTGCCCTTCGCGACGCCCGCGCTGGTGTGGAACGCGATGATGTCGATGTCCGGCGGGTGGTTCTTCGTCGTCGCCTCGGAAGCCTTCTCGGTGGGGAAGACGAGCTACACGCTGCCGGGCATCGGCTCCTGGCTCTCGGTCGCGATCGACCACCGCGATCTCACCGCGGTCGCCTGGGCTGTTGGCGCGATGGCGGTGGTCATCCTCCTCTACGACCAGCTGGTCTTCCGCCCGATCGTCGCCTGGGCCGACAAGTTCCGCTTCGAGCAGACCGCCTCGGAGATCGAGCCCGAATCCTGGTTTCTCGACCTCATGCGCCGCACGCACCTCCTGGCGCGGATCGCCGGCCCCGTCGGGGAGCTGCTGGGCCGCTTGCCGGCCCCCGTTCGCGCGCCGAGGCGCAAGGCCCGCAGCCTGAGCCCGAGCGCCGCCTTGTGGTTCGACCGGGCTTGGTACGGCGTGATCGGCGGGGCGGCGGTGTGGGCGGTCGTGACGATCGTCCGCTACCTGACACGCTCTCTGGATATGCATGACGCCCTGGTCGCATTCGGGGACGGGTTCCTCACGCTCGGCCGCGTCCTGGTGCTGATCGTCATCGCCAGCCTCATCTGGGTCCCGATCGGCGTCTGGATCGGCCTGAGGCCCGCGTGGTCGCAGCGGATCCAGGCGCTCGCCCAGTTCCTCGCCGCCTTCCCGGCCAATGTGATCTTTCCCTTCGCCGTGATGGCGATCGTCGCCCTGCGGCTGGACCCCGATATCTGGCTCTCGCCCCTGATCATCCTGGGGACGCAGTGGTACATCCTGTTCAATGTCGTCGCTGGGGCAAGCGCGCTCCCGAACGATCTCAAGGAAGCGGCCGGCATGTTCCACCTGCGCTCCTGGCAGCGCTGGCGCGACTTCATCCTCCCCGGGATCATGCCCTACTACATCACCGGCGCGCTGACGGCCTCGGGCGGATCATGGAACGCCAGCGTGGTGGCGGAGGTGGTGACCTGGGGCCACCGCACGCTCGAGGCCAGGGGGCTGGGCGCGTTCATCGCCAAGGCGACGGCGGCCGGCGACATCCCTCGCGTCGCGCTCGGGGCGACGGTGATGAGCCTTTTCGTCATCACCCTCAACCGATCTCTCTGGCGACCGCTCTACGCCTACGCCGAGAAGAATTTCCGCCTGAACTGACCCCTTCGAAGGAGGCCCGCCATGACCGTGACCCTCGAGCGGCCCCAGCAGCTCGCCACGCCTCTGGTGGAGGTGAGGGACCTCAAGCACGTGTATGGCGGGGGGCGAGGTCGTCCCGGCCTCGTCGTGCTCGACGACGTCGACCTCACCCTGAATCCCGGCGAGATCGTGGGCCTGCTCGGCCGCTCGGGCTCGGGCAAGTCGACCCTGCTTCGGTCGATCGCGGGCCTGATCACGCCGACGGCGGGGAGCGTGACCGTTCGCGACGTGCCCGGGGATGACGCCGCCCATGGGGTGGCCATGGTGTTCCAGAGCTTCGCCCTGTTCCCATGGCTGACCGTGCAGAAGAACGTCGAGCTGGGGCTGGAGGCGCAGGGCGTTCCGGCGGACGCGCGCCGGCAACGGTCCCTGGCTGCGATCGACCTGATCGGGCTCGACGGCTTCGAGAACGCGTACCCCAAGGAGCTCTCCGGCGGCATGCGTCAGCGCGTGGGGCTCGCCCGGGCGCTGGTCGTCCAGCCCTCTATCCTGCTGATGGACGAGCCCTTTTCGGCGCTCGACGTGCTCACCGCCGAGACCCTGCGCACCGATCTGCTCGATCTGTGGTCGGAAGGGCGCATGCCGATCCGCTCGATCCTGCTGGTGACGCACAACATCGAGGAGGCGGTGCTGATGTGCGACCGCATCCTCGTCTTCTCCAGCAATCCCGGTCGCGTCATCGCCGAGATCAAGGTCGACCTGCCGCAGCCCCGCAAGCGCCTGGATCCGGCGTTCCGGGCCTTGGTCGACGACATCTATGCGCGGATGACCGCCAAGCCCTCGGGGGCCCCGGCGCGCGAGGGTCTATTCCCTGGAACCGGGCTGGGCATGGCCTTGCCGCACATCTCCACCAACACCCTTGCCGGCATGATGGAGACGGTGGCTGGCGCTCCAGGGGCGAAGAACGAATTGTCCGCCCTAGCCCGCGAGCTGCAGCTCGAGGTGGACGAACTCCTGCCCATCGCCGAAACGTTGCAGCTCATGCGGTTCGCAGAGGTCGTGGGGCGCGATATCCGGCTCACTCCGGCCGGAAAGCGCTACGCCGACGCCGATGTCGACCAGCGCAAGCAGATCTTTGCCCAGCACGTCATCGCCTATGTCCCTCTGGCGGCCCATATCCGCCGGGTCCTCGACGATCGCGCCTCGCACCAGGCGCCCGCTTCGCGGTTTCGCGACGAGCTCGAGGACTTCATGAGCGAGACCTACGCCGAGGAGACGATGGACGCGATCATCACCTGGGGACGATATGCGGAGATCTTCGCGTATCACGAGGACGATGACCGGTTCAGCCTCGACAACCCGGCGTGATCGAGCCAAGCCCGGCGCGCGTCGAGAGGAAACTACCGCGGCCTGATGCATTCATCCCCAGAGCACGGCCCATTCGGGCGGAGCCGCCTGAACGGGGTCAACTGCTCTAGATTGAAGAGCTTGAGCGCGTTCTGATTGCAAAACCAGTTCCCACTTTTGCGGAACGCGCTTCTGTTGAAGGCGCATCGGCCCGAGGCGACGGAAGGAACGGCATGGCCAAGGACGATGCGGGCTCTCGTGCGGCGAGCATCCGCGACGATGCCGCGGGCCCCAGGCCGATCGCTGCGATCGCCGCTCTCGGGGTCGTCTTCGGCGATCTGGGCACCAGCCCGCTCTACACCCTGCAGACCGTGGTGGAGGCGGCAGGCGGCCATTTCACCCAGCAGAGCGCCTTGGGCATTCTCTCGCTGATCTTCTGGACACTGATAATCACCGTTTCGGTGAAGTACTGCCTGTTCGTGATGCGGGCGGACAATAACGGCGAGGGAGGGATCCTGGCGCTGATGTCGCTAGTGGGCGCAAATGCGCTGCAGGGTCGGACCATCGTCCTTACGGTCATGGGCCTGCTGGGCGCCGGGCTCATCTACGGCGATGGCGTGATCACGCCAGCGATCTCCGTGCTCAGTGCGCTCGAGGGGGTGAACGTCGTCACCTCAAGTCTCAAGCCGTTCATCATGCCCTTGGCGGTCGTGATCCTCGCTGCCCTGTTCGCAGCTCAGCGGTTCGGAACGGCCAGGATCGGCGGCGCATTCGGGCCGGTCATGCTGATCTGGTTCATCGTCATCGCCGCCCTCGGCCTGAGCGGCATCGTCAGCGCGCCCGTGGTCCTCACCGCCGTCAACCCATGGCTTGCGCTGCGCTTCCTGCTCCACAGCGGCGCGGCGGGACCATTGATCCTGGGCGGCGTGTTCCTGTGCATAACCGGCGGCGAGGCCCTGTACGCCGACATGGGCCACTTCGGCCGCGGACCTATTCGCCTCTCCTGGTACGGCATTGTCCTGCCGGCGCTGCTGATCAGCTACGCCGGCCAGACCGCCCTGCTGCTTCGCCTCGGGCACGTCCAGGGCAACCCGTTCTTTCAGCTGGCGCCCCACTGGATGGTCTATCCCCTGGTGGTCCTCTCGACGATCGCCACCATCATCGCCAGCCAGGCCATCATCACCGGCTCGTTCTCCATGACCCGGCAGGCCATGCAGCTGGGTTGGCTGCCCGGCGTGCACATCCGCCAGACCTCGGATCGGGTCTATGGCCAGATCTATGTTCCGGTCGTGAACAGCCTGATGATGATCGCGACCTTGGCGATCACGGTGGCGTTCCGCAGTTCCGACAGGCTGGCCGGAGCCTACGGAGCGGCGGTTTCGACGACCATGCTGCTAACCACCTTCCTGCTGTTCGCAGCCATGCGGCGGGTCTGGAAGTGGCCCTTGCCTCTGGTCCTGAGCGTCGGCGGCGTTTTCCTCGTGGTCGACGCCGCCTTCTTCGGCGCCAACCTGCTGAAGGTCGTGGACGGCGGCTGGCTGCCCCTCACCCTGGGTTTCCTGATGTTCGGGCTGATGGCGACCTGGCGAACCGGGATCGACGCCGTTCGCGCGCGATCTGTCCGCGTCGCCATCTCCGTATCGGAGTTCCAGCGGCTGATGAAAACGACACCGCGGGTCCCCGGCACCGCCGTCTTCCTCACGCGCCAGAACGAGGGAGTGCCCTCGATCGTCTCCGACCATGTGAAGTTCGTGGGCGCCCTTCAGGAGCATGTGCTGGCGCTCACCGTCATCTTCGAACCAAGGCCCCGGGTCCCGGAAGCGGAGCGCTTCACGGTCGTCCCGCTCTGCGACGGCCTGTGCCACGTCACCATTCGCTTCGGTTTCGTAGAGGTGCCGAACGTTCAGCAGACTCTCAACCGGATCAAGGATTTCAGCCCGGGCGTGGACATCGATAACGCCTTCTTCTTCGGCACGCGCGACATGGTGAAACGCCGTCCACAAGACTCGCGACTCCCTGCCTGGCAGCTGCCGATTTTCGCGTTTCTGTTCCGCAATGCCGTGAAGACGTTCGATCGATTCAGCCTTCCGGCGACAAATGTGATAGAGATTTCAAGGGAAGTCGAAGTATAAGGTGCCGCGGCGATCTGACGGCTTCTGCTCGGGGGATGTCATGTGTAGTGCAATACCGGTCAGTACCGGAGTTGACCTGTGAGCGTGACGACCGGCGGCCCTGCCACCCTTCTTAGGACGCCTGCTCCACGCACGGCGACCATCGCCCCGTATTCATCTGCGCCGCCGCCCGCGCCTGCGCCGACGGCGCCTTCCGGCATCGTGGCCCATGACGACTTGCTGCCGTTCGATGAGCAGAAGGCTCTCCATGATTTCCTGAAGGGGCCGGGCTGGGCCTACGGCGCATTCTCCGACGCGGCGGGCAGCCGCTACCTCTACAAGCACTTCGCCGGCGTGGTCACCGACGGGCGCGAAGCCGTGGATCCTGACGCCTTCGAGGCGAGCCTCGAAGACACCGCGCCGCTCGTGGCGAGCGTCTGGCGGCGATTGAAGGGCACTCACCTGAGTGGGCACCGCCTCACGCGCTGCTACGCCAACGGCTATCCGAACGGCTCGGAAGGCGGTCTGCACCGCGACAGCAACATCGCCACGCACTACACCGCGATCTACTACCCGCATCTGTCCTGGAAGCCGAATTACGCTGGAGAGACCGTTTTCTTTGACGACGCCGAGCAGGAAATCGTCGGCTCGGTCTATCCCAGACCCAATCGGCTGGTCGTATTCCCCGGGAACATCCCACATGTCGCGCGGGGCGTATCGCGCGCCTGCCCGGACATGCGGATCACCCTGATGTTCAAGACGGCGATCTAGGCCGCCTCAGCGCATCGTCAGCGGCGCGAACCCCAGGTGGGTGCCCGCGTCGACGATCAGGGCTTCTCCGGTGATGTGACGCGCGGCGGGGGACGCCAGGAACACGGCCGCGCCGGCGATGTCTTCCGCAGTGGAGGCGACCTTCAGCGGCGTCGCCGCCGCGACGCCTTCGCGCATCCGCTGCAGCCGGTCCTCGGGCACGCCGCGTCCGAACCACGGCGTGTCGATGAAGCCGGGACAGATCGCGTTCACGCGGATCTTCGGCGCCAGGGCGCGGGCGAGCGATAGGGTCATGGTCACCAGCGCGCCCTTCGACGCCGCATAGGGCACCGAGCTGCCGATCCCGACGACCGCCGCGATTGAGGCGGTGTTGACCACGGCGCCTGGCGACGCGCCGGCTTCGAGCAGGGTCCTGGCGGCGCGGATCATCTGGTACGCGCCGACGACATTGACCTTGTAGATGCGGAGGAAATCGTCGGCCGAAACCGCGTCGAGGTCGGCGTGGTTGTTGGCGAAGGTCGTGGTGCCCGCGTTGTTGAACAGGGCGTCGATCCGTCCCTGCGGCGCTGCGGCTGCGGCGATGGCCGCACAGCCGGCGTCGTCGGCCACGTCCGCCTGAACGAGCGAGGCGCGGGCGCCCTTCGCCTCCACCTGCCGCGCCGTCTCTTCCGCCTCGGCCCGATTGGAGGCGAAGTTGACCACTACGAGGCCGGCGCCGCGCTCGGCAGTCTCCACCGCGATGGCGCGTCCCAGTCCGGTCGAGGCGCCGGTCACCACCACCACCGCCCCGTCGAAGTCCTTGCCCGCCATGATGCGCTCTCCCGTTGTCGCGCCTCGTTGAACCCCAAAGCGGGGCGAAGGCCAAGGCGCTCGTCGCGGAAGCGGTCTCGATCTACAAACCGGCCATGAGCGATCTTCATCTGACTCAGCTCGGCCATGAGGTCCGCGGCTTCGCCAACCCGGAGGAGGCGGTCCTCGAGCGGGTCCCAAATCCGCAGGCGGGGCAACTCTTCCTCGCGCGCTTCACCGCGCCGGAATTCACCTCTATGTGCCCGGTCACTGGCCAGCCGGACTTTGCGCGGCTGGTCATCGACTATGCGCCGGGCTCCTGGTTGATCGAATCAAAGTCTCTGAAGCTCTACCTCGGCTCCTTCCGCAACCACGGCGCCTTCCACGAGGACTGCACGGTGATGATCGGCCGCCGTCTGGTCGCGGTCGCGCAGCCGAGGTGGCTGCGCATCGGCGGCTACTGGTATCCCCGGGGCGGCATCCCGATCGACGTGTTCTGGCAGACCGGCCCTACGCCGGAGGGACTGTGGGTTCCGGATCAGGGCGTCGACGCCTACCGCGGGCGATAGGAGCAAGGCCAATGCTGGAGGGAACCTGCCTTTGCGGCGCTGTCGCCTATCAGGCCGACGCCGAGGCGACGCAGATCATCCATTGCCATTGCCACACCTGCCGCAAGGCCCACGGCAGCGCCTTCTCCAGCATCGCGGCCGTCCCGCGCGATGCCTTCCGTTGGACGCGAGGGGAGGATGGGCTGACGGCGTATGAGTCGTCGCCCGGCAAGCTTCGCCGTTTCTGCCGGACGTGCGGTTCCCAGATCGTCGCCGAACGAGCGGACAGCGGCAGCGTCATGCTCCGCCTGGGCTGTCTCGACTCGCCCATTCGGCCTGACCGGCAGTGGCACATCTGGCGGTCCGACGCCTCCGCCTGGTACGACCTCGACGCCCACTGGCCAGAACTGCCGGAGGGCATGGTCGGGCGCTGAGATTTCAGGGGCGCCAGGTCTCCACCAGCGGCGTGATTTCGGGACGAACGCGCTCGAGCGGCGGCTCGGAAGGCGTGCCCAGATGGATGAAGCCGGCGACGCGCTCGTCCGGAACTAGCCCCAGAACCTGGCCGGCCTCGGCGTCATAGGCGTACCAGTCCGTGATCCAGTTCGCGCCGTATCCCATCGCCTGGGCGGCGACGAGCATCAGGGTGCACACCGCTCCTGCGGAGAGGCGCTGCTCCCACTCGGGGATCTTTCCAGGGGAGTAGCGTGAGACGACGGCGACGCTGAGCGGCGGCGTGCTGAGCTTCGCCAATTTCGCGATCAGCTGATCTCCGTCCGGACGGGAGGCGGCGACCTCCGCCAGGCGCGCGACGAACGCCTTCTTCGATTCCCCGGAGAGGACCACGAACCTCCACGGCGCGAGCTTTCCATGATCCGGGACCCGCGTCGCGAGCGTCAGCAGGGCGCGCAGCTCCTCATCCTTGGGTCCCGGCTCCTGCAGCGTCACGGCGGAGGCGGAGCGTCGCCGGCTCAGGAAAGCGAGGGTGTCGGGGGAGGCTTCGACAGGGAGAGGTTCGCCAAATGGCGGCGGATCAAGGAGGGTCTGCACGGGGGAAGGGCTCCTCAAGCTTTCTTCACACGATATATCTAAAACATATCGGTTTCAACTGTCACGACGCGACACTCTGGCCTTCCGTCCCGTGTAGACCCATATCGGCGTCGCCGGGGGCCGCCAGAAGGCGGTGATGGCGGGAGAGAGCGCATGGCGCAACATCTGGAAGTCGTAGACCTCGAGCCTGCGTCCAGGGTCTGGGCCGCCCTGAGGGCGGAGGCCCAGGCCGTAGCGCACGACGAACCTGGCCTCGCCTCACTGATCAACGCGGTCATCCTCTCTCACACGGATCTCGCCGGCGCACTGTCGTATCAGCTCGCTCGGAAGCTGGGCGACCAGGAGCTGAGGGCGATGAGCCTTCGCGAGGTTGCGCAGGAGGCTTACCGGACCAATCCCGAGATCGTCGCCAGTGCGGAGGCGGACCTTCAGGCGGTCTACGAGCGGGATCCGGCCTGCAAGGGCTACCTCCAGCCCTTCCTCCATTTCAAGGGCTTCCAGGCCCTGCAGACTCACCGCGTCGCGCACTGGCTCTGGCTGAAGGGTCGCGAGTCGCTGGCGTTCTACCTGCAGAGCCGGATGTCGGAGCTGTTCCAGGTCGACATCCATCCGGCTGCGGAGATCGGCGAGGGCGCCTTCTTCGACCATGGCACCGGCATCGTGATCGGCGAGACCGCCCGCGTCGGCCGGGACGTCTCGATGCTGCACGGGGTCACGCTCGGAGGCACCGGCGCGGAGCGCGGCGACCGCCACCCGAAGGTCGGCAACGGCGTGCTTCTGGGCGCAGGGGCCAAGGTGCTGGGCAACATCGCGATCGGAGACAATGCGAAGATCGCGTCCGGGTCCGTCGTCCTGATCCCCGTGCCTGCGGGCTGCACCGCCGCGGGCGTGCCCGCCCGGCTCGTCCGTTGCCCGACCTGCGAGGAACCCGCGCGGACCATGGATCACACCCTTGCGGGGGAGATCATGGGCGCGGGTATCTAGTCGTCTAAGCGAGTGAGCTCGTGCTCGCCGTTGCCTCGGAGGCGTAGGCCCAATAAGGCTCCCTAGATCGTTGCGCTTACCCTCGGAGCTCCGACTTGGACCAGAAGGACATCGACCGCATTCAGGCGCACCTGAAGCGCACCTTTGGCAATCCGCACATCCAGCTGAAGGCCCGCCCCAAGCAGAAGGACTCCGCCGAGGTCGAGGTGCGCGGCGAGCACATCGGCGTCGTCTACCAGGACGAGGACGAGGACGGCTCGTTCATGTTCGAAATGCCGATCCTCGGAGAAGATCTGGAGTAAGGATCCTCAACCCGCGGAGGTGACGAAGCTGTCGATCACGCGCTTCTCCCCGGCCGTGTCGAAGACGACGGTGAGCTTGTTGCCTTCCACGGCGGCGACGCGCCCGTAGCCGAATTTCTGGTGGAAGACCCGGTCGCCGCAAGCGTAGGCGCTCGACGATGAGGGGTCGGAGACGGCGACGAGCCGACCCTCGCCCTCGATCACCTGAGTGCGGCCGGGCGGACCGCCGGCGTAGCCGCGGGCCTGGGCGCGACGCCAGCCGGGGCTGTCGTAGCCGGAACCGTAGTTGGTTTCGTCCCAGCGAGTCGGGCCCTCCCGCAGTCCCGGGCCTCCGCCATAGTATCCCGTCTCGGAACTCGCCTCGACGTGGGCGGCCGGCAACTCGTCGACGAAGCGGCTGGGCAGCTGGCTGGTCCAGCGGCCATAGACCTGCCGGTTGGCGGCGAAGGTGATCCGGGCCTCCTCGCGCGCCCGCGTCAGGCCGACGTAGGCCAGCCGGCGCTCCTCCTCGAGGCCTTTGGCGCCGGACTCGTCGAGGCTCCTCTGGCTCGGGAAGACGCCTTCCTCCCAGCCCGGCAGGAAGACGAGGGGGAACTCCAGTCCCTTGGCCGAGTGCAGGGTCATGACCTGCACGGCGTCCTCGCCGGCGCCCCGATCGAGGTCCATGACCAGGGAGACGTGCTCGAGATAGGCCGACAGGCTCTCGAACGCGGCCATCGACTGCACCAGCTCCTTGAGGTTCTCGAGCCGCGTCTGGCTGGTCGGTCCCTTGTCGAGGCGCAGGGCGTCGACGTAGCCGCTTTCCTCGAGGATCGTCTCGGTCAGGCGAGCGTGATGGGTCCTGTCGATCTGCCCGCGCCAGCGCTCCAGGTCGCGCAGGAAGTTGGCCAAGGCCGTTCGTGTCCGCGGGGGAAGCTCGTCGCTGCGGGCGAGGTCGGTCGCGGCCGTAGAGGCCGACACGCCGCGTTCCCGCGCAAGGGTGAGCAGCTTCTGCACCGTGCTCTCGCCAAGGCCCCGGCGAGGGGTGTTGACGATTCGCTCGAACGCCAGATCGTCGTCCCCCGACTGCACCAGGCGGAGATAGGCGTGGGCGTCGCGGATCTCGGCGCGCTCGAAGAAGCGTGGGCCGCCGACCACCGTGTAGGGGATCTGCAGGAGCACGAAGCGCTCTTCGAACGCTCGCATTTGGAACGACGCCCGTACGAGGATCGCGACTTCGCGGTGGCGCCGTCCCGAGCGCCGCCAACGCTCGATCCCTTCGGCGACAAGGCGTGATTCCGCCTCGCCGTCCCACACGCCGGTGACCTGCACCTTCGACCCACCCTCGGCCTCAGTCCACAAGGTCTTGCCGAGGCGGTCGCGGTTGGCGGAGATCAGCCCGGAGGCGGCGGCGAGGATCTGGGGGGTGGAGCGGTAGTTGCGCTCCAGGCGGATCACCTTGGCTCCCGGGAAATCCCGCTCGAAGCGCAGGATGTTGTCCACCTCGGCGCCGCGCCAGCCGTAGATCGACTGGTCGTCGTCGCCCACGCAGCACAGGTTGCGGCTCTTCTGGGCCAGCAGGCGCAGCCACAGGTACTGGGCAACGTTCGTGTCCTGGTACTCGTCGACGAGCAGGTACCGGAACCGCTGGTGATAGGTAGCCAGGACGTCCGGGTTGCCGGTGAAGATGGCGATGTTGTGCAGCAGCAGGTCGCCGAAATCGCAGGCGTTCAGGATGCGTAGCCGCTCCTGATATTGGGCGTACAGGCTCTTGCCGCGGTTGTTGGCGAAATGCGCGCCCTCATGGTCGGGCACGGCGGCGGGCGTCCACCCGCGGTTCTTCCAATGGTCGATCAGGCCGGCCAGGTGGCGCGGCGTCCAGCGCTTGGGATCGATGTTCTCGGCGGTCAGCAGCTGCTTGATCAGCCGCTCCTGGTCGTCGACGTCGATGATCGTGTAGCTGGACTTCAGGCCCACCAGCTCGGCGTGACGCCGCAGGATCTGCGCCGCGATCGAGTGAAAGGTGCCGAGCCAGCGCAGCCCCTCCGACGCAGGCCCGACCAGCTCCTCGATCCGCGTGCGCATCTCGCGCGCCGCCTTGTTTGTGAAGGTGACCGCCAGCAGTTCCCATGGCCGCGCACGTCCGGTGTTTAGGATGTGCGCCAGGCGGTGGGTCAGGACGCGCGTCTTGCCCGTCCCGGCGCCGGCCAGCACCAGCACCGGTCCATCGAGGCTTTCTACCGCCTCGCGCTGTTCGGGATTGAGACCTGACAGCAGGTCGGGTCCCGCCGCCACTCGGGCGAGATCGGAAATGCGGGGGGAAGGCAGGTCGCTCACGCGCAGCGAGTCCAAAAAATCATCCGCGGAACATATGCAGCACGCGAGCGCGCGGCTAGCGCTTGGGTTCTAACCGTCCCACGCCGGCCTGTTGCGAAACTCGACCGCCCCCCTTTTCGTCATGCCGGGTCTCCACTCCGTTTCGCTCCGCTCGCTACGGCCCGGGATGACGTGCTGAAGTTGGGATTTCGCAACCAGTCCCATCTTGGGCGAACCTCAAGGCCCCGACGCGGCAGGCGGAGGCGAGGGGACGTCCGGCGCGAGCGGCGTCGATTTCTGCGACCAACGCACTCAGGGGAACCGCACGCCGCTCAGCCATGGCTTCGAGGACAGTCCAGAACTCCGGTTCGAGCGCCACCGAAGTGGCGTGCCCCGCCACCATCAGCGAGCGTTTGACCAGCCCGCTCAAGGTTCCCGGCGCGCCTGATCGAGCGCACGAGCCAAATGCGTCTTGGCGGCAACGTCGGCGCTCTTCTCCGCCTTGGTGCGACCGAAGGCGACGCGATTGGCGGCCGCCTGCGCCTTTTCCTCGGACTTCGCCTTCGCCTTCCGCGCGGCCCGCAGATTCACGATTTCGCTCATCGTCTCGTCCTCCTCCGCGGCAACCGCCGGCGCCCCCGACCGTTGGGACAGGCTCCCATCCACTCAGGAGTCAATTGATGGTCGATTCATCCCAGATCCGCGAACACATGGACGTGGTCAGCTCCGACGACCATCACGTCGGCCGCGTCGACTGCGTCAAGGGTGACCGCATCGAATTGGCCAAGCTCGATCTGCAGGCCATGGGACAACATCACCTCATCCCGCTGGCGTGGGTCTCGCGGGTGGACGACAAGGTCCACCTCAACCTGACACGCGACGCCGCAAAGGCCGGGTGGCAGAAGGACTGAACTTCAGTCCAGGGACGCGCAGAAGCGCTGGATGCGGCTGCACGCGTCTTCGAGAAGCGCCTCGGACGTCGCGTAGCTGATCCGGAAGAACGGCGAGAGGCCGAAGGCTTCGCCGAACACCACTGAGACGCCTTCGGCCTCCAGCAGCTCCTCGGCGAACTCGCGGTCGCATCCGATCGACCGGCCGTTCGGCGCACGCCGCCCGATCAGTCCCGCGCAGGAGGGGTAGACGTAGAAGGCGCCCTCCGGCGTGGCGCAGGTCAGGCCGCGCGCCTGGTTCAGCATCGACACCACCAGGTCACGGCGCTGCTCGAAGGTCTTGGCGTTCGGCTTGATGAAGTGCTGGGGCCCGTTGAGCGCCTCCACCGCCGCCGCCTGTGAGATCGAGGAGGGGTTGGAGGTGGTCTGGCTCATCACCTTGCGCATGGCCGTGATCAGGGGCTCCGGACCGCCGGCGTAGCCGATGCGCCAGCCGGTCATGGCGTAGGCCTTCGAAACGCCGTTCATCGTCAACGTGCGCTCGTAGAGCGCCGGCTCGACCTGCGCGATGGTGAAGAACTCGAAGTCGCCGAAGACGAGATGCTCGTACATGTCGTCGGTCAGCACCCACACGTGCGGGTGGCGCATCAGCACGTCGGCCAGGCCCTTGAGCTCGGCGCGCGTGTAGGCGGCGCCCGTCGGGTTGGAGGGCGAGTTCAGGATCAGCCACTTGGTGCGGGGCGTGATCGCCGCCTCGAGGTCACCGGGCAGCAGCTTGAAACCGTGGGTGTCGGTCGTCGGAGCGAAGACCGGAGTCCCGCCCGCGAGCAGGACCATGTCCGGATAGCTGACCCAATAGGGGGCGGGGATCACCACCTCGTCGCCCGGGTTGAGGCTGGCGACCATGGCGTTGAAGATCACCGGTTTGCCGCCCGGCGAAATGTTGATCTGGGCCGGCGTATACGTCAGCCCGTTCTCGCGCTTGAACTTGGCGCAGACCGCCGCCTTGAGTTCCGGCGTGCCGTCGACGTCGGTGTAGCGGGTCTTGCCCTCGTGGATGGCGCGGATGCCCGCCTCACGGACGTTTTCCGGCGTGTCGAAGTCGGGCTCGCCCGCGTCGAGGGAGATGATGTTCCGGCCTTGCGCCTTGAGCGCGCGCGCCTTGGCGGCGGCCGCGTTGGTGGCGGAGGGCTTCACGCGCGCGAGGGTCGTCGACTGTTGGAACATCTGTGAGTCTTCAAGGCATGGGGGACCGCCGCCTCTTAGGACTCCCCTCGCTGCGGCGCAACAAATGGGCTCGTGATCTTCCCCTCGACCTTCGGCTTGACGGCGCCGGCGCGGGCGCGGATAGCCCGAACGGGAAACGGCAAGGATGGCGTCATGCAGGACCTGAAGGGGAAGGTGGCCTTCATCACTGGAGGCGCCAGCGGCATCGGGCTCGCCATGGCGCGCGCCTTGGGCCGCGAAGGCATGTCGGTGATGCTCGCCGACATCGAGACCCAGCCGCTGCAGCTGGCTGTCGACGAACTGCGCGCCGCCCAGGTGAAGGCGGAGGGAGTCGTCGCCGACGTCACCCGCCGTGACTCCCTGCGCGCCGCCGCGCTCGAGACCCTCGCCCGCTTCGGCAAGGTTCACGTCGTCTGCAACAACGCCGGCGTCGGGGCAGGGGGCATGCTCGGCCAGGTCCCCGAGCGGGACTGGAACTGGGTGATCGACGTCAACCTCTACGGCGTCGTCCATGGCATGGAGATCTTCACCCCGCTGATGTTGAGCCACGGCGAGGGCGGCCACTTCGTCAACACCGCTTCCATGGCGGGGCTGGTGAGCCCGGCGGGGATGGAGCCCTACTGCGCCACCAAATACGCCGTACTTGGAATGAGCGAAGGGTGGGCCCAACAGCTCGCCCCCCAGGGCATCGGGATGTCCATCCTCTGCCCTGGTTTCGTGAAGACCCGCATTCATGAGAGCCGCCGCAACCGCACGGAGGCCGCCTATGGGCACGACGATCGAACGCCGCCGCCCGCCGACGCGCCGCCTTCCCCGGTCTTGAGCGGCATCGACCCCCAGGCCGTCGGCAACCGGGTGGCCGAGGCGGTGAAGGCCAACGAACTCTACGTCTTCACTCACCCGGAGTTCAAAGCGGTCACGGCGGCCCGTTTCGATCGGATCCTGGCCGCCTTCGACTCCGCCGCCGCCAGCCCGGCGCTCTCGGCCCTGCCCAAGCGCGAAATGCCAGGCCTGAACCTGCCCGGTCAGCAGACCGGGGCCGTCTTCGAGTGAGGCTCACATAGCCGCGCCTCGCCCGGCGGACTGGCGCGCCGCGACCCTCGCTTTCGTCCTGTTCGGCGGCGTTGGCCTGATCTTCCTTTTCGGGGCCGGTCTCCTGGGGCTCTCGGGCGCCGACACGGCGAAGGCGTGGCTGGCGGTCGCCCAGGGGCCCTGGGCGCTCTCTGTAGCGATCGCAGCCTTCGCCGCCCTGGCCTTTCTCGGCGTGCCTCAGTTCGTCCTGATCGCCGCCGCCGTGGCCACCTTCGGCCCGACGCGAGGCGCCGCCTACAGCTGGGTGGGCACCATGGTGTCCGCGCTGATCGGATTCGGCCTCGGCCGCGCATGGGGCGCGCGGCTGCTGAAGAGGCTGTCCGGCGAGACGGTCACGCGGATTCTCGATACGATCGCCCGCAACGGCTTCATCGCCAGCCTCGCGATACGGCTCGCGCCATTCGCCCCCTTCGTGGTGGTCAACATGGCCGCCGGCGTCTCCGCCGTGCGCGTGGCCGACTTCACCGCCGGCACCGCCATCGGGATCCTCCCCAAGATCCTCCTCACCGCCTTCGCCGGCAGTTCCATCGTCGCGGCCCTCGGCGGCCGCGGCCTGATCCCGATCCTTCTCCTGGTCGTGGCGGCGGCCATCTGGATCGGCTCGGGGTTTCTCGCCGGCCGCTGGCTCAAGCGCTGAGCCAGCGCCTGTCGAGCCTGACCATGGGTCGCCGGCACTGACGGCCGGCGATGACGAGACTAACGGGCAGGCAATTGGTCTATAAGCCAAGCAACAAAAGCGGGAGGGGCGGTTTGACCGAAATAGCGACGCTTTCCCATCGCCGGCGATTGCGGTTCTGGGGGTGGGGATACGAGGACGAGGGCCTGTCGCCGGACGAGGCCGACCGGATCCGCGCCGGCGCGGCGAGGGCGATCGGGCATGCGCCCGCAGAGATCCCGCCGCCGACCGAAGCCGACTTCGACCTGCCCGCCCCTAGGGCCGCGGCGCCGGCGAGCTTGGCGGGGATGGTCTCGGCGAGCCCGTACGACCGGCTCACCCATGCCCTGGGCAAGTCGTTCGGCGATCTCGTCCGCATGCGGATGAGGCGGATCGACCATCCGCCCGACCTGGTCGCTTTTCCGAAGACGGCGCAGGACGTCGCCGACCTCTTGGACTGGGCGTCGAGCGCCAACCTCGCGGTCGTGCCCTTTGGCGGCGGGTCGAGCGTGGCCGGCGGGATCGAGCCGGATGTGGGAGAGTCCTACGCCGGCAGCCTCGTCATCGACATCCAGCACATGAACAAGGTGATCGAGATCGATCGCCTCAGCCGCGCTGCGCGGATCCAAGGCGGGGCGCTCGGGCCCGAGATCGAGGAACAGCTCCGCCCGCACGGGCTGACGCTCCGCCATTTCCCGCAGAGCTTCCAGATTTCCACGCTGGGCGGTTGGATCGCCACCCGCAGCGGTGGGCATTTCGCCTCGCTCTACACGCACATCGACGACTTCGTGGAATCGACGACCACGGTGACGCCGGCGGGCATGATCGAGACCCGTCGCCTCCCTGGCTCCGGCGCAGGGCCGTCGCCCGACCGGATGATGATCGGCTCCGAGGGCGTGCTAGGCGTCATCGTCGAGGCGTGGATGCGGCTGCAGGACCGCCCGACGCACCAGGCCTCCACCAGCGTGACCTTCCGCTCGATGCGGGAGGCGACAGCGGCGGTGCGCGCGCTCACGCAAGCCGGGCTGTATCCTTCGAACTGCCGCCTGCTCGACCCGCTCGAGGCGCAGGGGAACGGCGTCGGCGACGGGATCTCGCCGATCCTGGTGCTGGGTTTCGAGAGCGCCGATCATCCACTGGACGCCTGGATGGGTCGGGCGCTGGAGCTGGTGAGCGACCATGGTGGGAGCTACGACAAGGACGCCGTCGCGGCCCAGCTCCAGCCCGCGGCGAGCACGGCGCAGCGTCGCGAGGGCGCGGCCGGCCAGTGGCGCAACGCCTTCATCCGCATGCCCTATGGCCGCAACCTGTCGCTGGGCCTGGGCATGATCGGCGACACCTTCGAGACGTCGATCACCTGGGACCGGTTCGACGGCTTCTACGAAACCGTGCGCGAGCGGGCGGCGCGGGCGATCAGCGAGATTTGCGGCCACGCGGCGAGCGTCTCCTGCCGCTTCACCCACGTCTACCCTGACGGACCCGCA
>JAFANN010000375.1 GCA_019232665.1 Caulobacteraceae bacterium
CCAGCAATCTCTGGCGGTACGATTTGTTCTACGCGTGCGAACGATTTCAAACATTAAACACCAGTGTGATTGTTTGCGCTTGGGCGCCGCCATGGAGCGGTCGAGCTCAGCCTTGACGCGGTCGACCAAGCGCCCACTGGGGGAGAGGCGCTACGTCCGGGCGAAAGCCACGCATCTTCGGGAGGATCAATCATGCGCTACGCCCAGCTTGGCTCCTTCGGCCCTGTCAGCCGACTGACCCTTGGCGGCGGGGGTCTCGGCAGCCTTTGGGGGGAGACGACGGCGGACGAGGCGATCGCGACGGTCCACGCCGCCCTGGACGCCGGCATCGACCTGATCGACACGGCGCCGTCCTACCGGGACTGCGAAGCGGTCATCGGCGCGGCGTTCGGCGGGGCCCCGCCTACGCATGTGCGCTTCACCACCAAGTGTCAGCTGGGGGAGCCTCCGCGCGGAGACGTCGCCGCGCACCTGGAAACGTCGCTCGACGCCAGCCTCTCGGCGATGCGGCTCGAGCGGGCGGACATCTTCTTCCTGCACAGCAACATCCGGCCTGACGACTACCGCTACGCGCGGTTCGACGATCGGCGGACCGGCTTCGCCACGCCCTGGTCGATGTATGTGGAGGAAGTCGTTCCGGCGATGGAGCGGCTTCGGGCGTCGGGACGCATCGGACATTGGGGGATCACCGGGACCGGCGTTCCGCAGGAAATCCTCTCTGCGATCGCCCACGACCCGGCGCCGTCCGTGGTGCAGGCGGTGGCGAACCTGATGGACAGCGCCGGATCGATGCGCGCCTACGCCGAACCGGCTCGGCCGCGTGAGATCATCGCGGCGGCGAAGGCGAGGGGGCAGGGTGTCCTGGGCATCCGGGCCGTGCAGGCCGGGGCGCTCACCTCAGGCATCGACCGAACAATGAAGGACAGTCACCCCGAGGCGGCCGACTATCGTCGCGCGGAGCGGTTCCGCGCCTTGTGCGCCGACTTGGGCGAGGACCCCGCGGTGCTGGCCCATCGCTACGCCTTGGACATGGAGGGCGTGGATAGCGTCATCCTGGGTGTGAAGAACCGGGCGGAACTCGCCGATTGCCTGCGCGCGGAGGCGGCCGGGCCGCTACCGGGCGACGTGCGGGCCCGGATCGACGCCCTCGGCCTCACGCAAGCTTGACCGTGAGTGGCGAACGCCGCTGAGGACTTGGGCTCTCAGAGCCTCGGCGTCCAGTGGCGCGGCGCCTTCGATGTCATTGTCGAAGTAGGCGAAGACGTCCCGTCCTTCCGCGCGCCAGGCCGCGACGCGCCCCGCCCATGCGACAATCTCCTTGTCCGGATAGCGGCCGCAGTAGCGTCCACCCGGCCCATGCAGGCGCAGGTAGACGAAGGGCGCAGTCGCTTCCGCTGGCGCGGGGGCGTCGTGATGGTCGGAGACGCACAGGGCCACCGAATGGTCGGCGAGCAGGCGCATGACTTCCGGGACATACCAGTCAGGGCGCCGGAACTCGACAGTGAACCGATGGGTTCGGGGAAGCAGGGACAGGAATTCCGCGAGCCGCTCATCGTCGCGGCGCATCTGCGGAGGCAGCTGGAAAAGGATCGGCCCGAGCTTCTCCTTCAGTCCGCCGGCCCGGTCGAGGACGTAAGCAAGGGGCTCGGCGGCGTCCTTCAGCCGCTTGGCCTGGGTGATGTAGCGCGAGGCTTTCCAGGCGAAGAGGAAGCCTGCAGGCGAGCCCTCACGCCATCCCGCCACCGCCGGCTCTTTCGGCATCCGATAAAAGGTCCCGTTGAGTTCGACCGTGTCGAAGCGCTCGGCGTAGCAGGCCAGCCACGCCTTGGACGGCAGCCCAGAAGGGTAGAAGCGGCCGCGCCAGTGCGCGTAGCTCCACCCGGACGTTCCGATCCGCAGGTCTCCGACTGCCTTCCCGCGCTTCATCGATCGCTTAGCTCCTGATCGAAGGAAAGCGCGCAGCGCCGCGCCGCTTTCCATGGCGCAAGACTCGCGTCGCTATCGGCCATGTCGCCCGTACGGCTTGTCAGCGTTGCCGGAGGCCGGCACAGCAGGACACCGGAGGGCGAAATGGGCCAGACGCGACTATCGGAGCTGCACCGCCGTCGCCTTTTGCAGGGGTCTGCGGCGCTGGGCCTTTCCGGCCTTTCGGCTTGCGCCGGTCTGCCGTCGCCGGGCCCGGGGGCCGGGACGCCTTTGGCTCCGCTTCGCGCTCGACCGGACCGGCTGTTCGACGTCACGGTTTGCCTGCGCCCGTTCCGCGCCGCCGGCCCGCGGCTCGACACGGAGCAGATCGGCGACGCCCTGGTCGTCCACAACTACGGTCATGGCGGAAGCGGCTGGTCGCTTTCGTGGGGATCGTCGACCATCGCTGTTCAGAAGGCGCTGGCGGGTGGGGCGCGGGATATCGCCGTGCTTGGTTGCGGAGCCCTGGGCCTGACGTCGGCGACGCTGGCGCAGCGCGCTGGGGCGCGGGTCACGATCTATGCACGGGACCTGCTGCCGCAAACCCGTTCGGCGCGGGCGACGGGCAGCTGGACACCGGACTCCCGCATCGCCCTGGCCAGCGCGGCGGGCCCGGCCTTCGGCGATCTGTGGGAGCAGATGGCCCGCACGTCGTTCAAGACCTATCGACAATACCTGGGCTTGCCGGGCCGCCCGGTGGAGTGGACCGACCGGTACTACGTCTACGACGAAACGCCCGAGCCCGAACCCGCAGCTCAACCCGGGGCGCTGGACTTCGGATCCTATCGCGACCGGATCGCCGACCTGACGCCGCGGGCGCAGCGCCTTGCGCCCGGCGAGTCCCCGTTCCAGGCGCCCAGGGTCGAGCGAAGCACCGAGCTGATGTTCAACATCGCCGATTACGGCCACACCTTGATGAGCGACTTCCTGCTCGCCGGCGGTCGGGTCGTCCGACGGGAGTTCCACCACCCTTCGGAGTTTGCGACTCTACCAGAGAAGGTCGTCATCAACTGCCCTGGCTACGCGGCGCGGGAGCTCTGGGGCGATACCTCGGTCGTTCCGGTCAGGGGGCAGATCGGATGGCTGATCCCACAGGCCGAAGTGAACTACGGCGTCGTCTACCACGGCGTCCTGATGCTGGCCCGTCGCGACGGGGTCGTGATCCAGGACTTCTCGGGCGGCGACATGCAAGGCTACGGGGACACCGACGAGACCCCGCGCCGGGCCGACTCCGAGCGCGCGGTCGGTGTGATCGCCGACCTCTACGCCTCTCACTGGGCGGCGGCCAGTCGACGGCGAGTCGGTTAGCCAGCCGCGTTCTGCGACGTCTGGCGCGCCGTCATTGCGAGAGCCTGGTCGAACGCGTGCCTGAGGCTGGTTGGATCGGCGCGTCCGGTCCCGGCGATGTCGAACGCGACGCCATGGTCGACGCTGGTCCTGACGAAGGGCAGGCCGACGGTAATGTTCACGCCCTTGTCGACCCCGAGGTACTTCACCGGGATGAGGCCCTGGTCGTGGTACTGCGCCACCACCACGTCGAATTCGCCCCGGCGCGCCCTCATGAAGACAGTGTCGCCCGGCCACGGACCGGAAGCGTCGATCCCCTCGGCCTGCGCCCTGGCGACCGCCGGCGCGATGATGTCGACATCCTCGCGGCCGAACATACCGCTTTCGCCGGCGTGCGGATTGAGACCGGCCACCGCCACGCGGGGTCGCTGCACGCCGAAGGCCACACACGCGGTCCGGGCCAGCCGAATCGCTCTCATTTCGGCCTCCGGAGTGACCGCTGCGATCGCCTCGGCGAGCGACACGTGGATGGAGACCAACAAGACCCGAAGCTCATCGTTGGCGAGCATCATGGCGAAGTCCGTGACACCACACCGATCCGCGAGGATCTCCGTGTGTCCGGGGTAGCGGACGCCGGCGAGGGCCATGGCCTCCTTCGCGAGCGGGGCGGTGACGATCGCACGGACCTCGCCTGCGAGCGCCAGGTCGATCGCGCGCTGGACGTAGGCATAGGCCGCCGCGCCGGCGCGGGCGTCGACCTGCCCCGGCCGCAGGTCCTCAGGCAGCCGTTCGCCGGCCTGGAGGACGTTCAGAGCGCCCTCGCGCCTCGCCGGGACGGCGGCGATCGTGTGAACCGGAATCGACGACCCCACGAGCCGAAGGGCGCCCGCCATCGCGCCGGCGTCCCCGACCACGATCCATGGCGCGCGGATCCCGCCTGCCGCCAGCTTGGCTATGATTTCCGGACCAATTCCGGCGGGATCTCCCATGGTGATCACCACGGGTCGGGGAGTGGGTGAGGGCGCGTCCATCAATCCTGGCCTTACCAAGATTTCATGCTGTGGTCCGCATCCGCGGACCTCTGCCAAAGGCTCCTGATGTGTGAGAACGTGGCTCGACGAGCCGAGGACGAAGTTACGGAGACCTAATATGGGCAATTTTACGGGAATGGTGGTTGGCGTGACGTTCTGGGTGGCGGTGGTCGCAGTCGTCGTCCTTCCAGTGTACTTCAAGTACCTCGAACGCGGACGAATGCACGAGACGCTTCGGGTGGCTATCGAACGCGGGCAGCCAATTCCCCCTGAGCTGATTTCGGCCATCCAGAGTGCGACGGCGCGGATTCCCCCCGGTCCGGACCGGGACCTGCGCAACGGGCTCATCCTTCTCGCCTGGGGCCTTGGATTCGTCGGTCTTGGTTATGGGCTCTGGTACGGTCTGATGAGCGTGAACGACATCGCCGCTTACGTCAGTGGAGGCTGCGTCGCCGGGTTCGGGGCCATTCCTGGTCTGATCGGCGTCGCCTACCTTGTGCTCTGGGCGCTGCGTCGGGGCCGGACGGCCCGCGCCTGAAGCGAACGGGCTCGCGGGAGTATCCCCATGGCGCAGCCCCTCGCCGGCCTCGGCTCGACCCACGACCTCGACCTCGTGGGACAGTCGGTGCGCGGCGACCGCCAGGCTTTCGGAGAGCTGGTGCGTAGGCATGGCTCCGCCGTGCGCGCCCTGTTGCGTCGCATGGGCGCCGACCCGGCCCTCGCCGATGACCTTGCGCAAGACGCATTCCTCGCCGCATTCGAGCAGATCGGCGACTTCCGCGGCGATGGGCCATTCCAGTCGTGGGTCAAGCGGATCGCGGCCAGGCTGTATGTGAAGCGCTGGCGGCGCGAGAGCCGCATCTCGCTCGGCGAGGACGCGACTGAAACTGCTGTGGAAGGCTCGTTCGTGGGGAGCGATGACCGGCTCGACCTGGACGATGCGCTGAAGAGCCTATCTCCAGGGGAACGGGTTTGCGTCTCCCTCTGTTACGGCGCGGGATTCTCCCACGCGGAGGCGGCGGCTGCCTTGAATGCGCCTCTGGGCACGGTCAAATCTCATGTCAAACGTGGTTTGGATAAACTTAAGGCGCGACTGGCGCCGGCTGGGAGGCCGCTCGGCCGGGAGGCGAACGGGCATGCCTGACAGGTCATTCGAAGCGCAACTCGAACGCAGGTTCGCCGACACCCCGACCTTCCCGGACGCCGACCTCTTTGCGTCGCGCGTAGCCGTCGTCCTCGACAGAGGGTGGGGCGTGCGCCGCCTCCTGATCGGAGGCCTGGGTCTGGCGGGCGGCCTGATAGGGGGGATTCAGATCCTGCGGCTGGATGTGCTCGAGCACATCGGCGGTCTGCAGACATCCGCCCAATCCTTAATATCTACGGGCCTCTCGCACTTCCCGAAGGTCCGGGCCATGGCCGACGTGATCCAGTCGGGCGCGTCGATGGACGCGGAGGTCCTGTGGATGTCGGGCGGCCTGGCGATCCTGGCGATCGGCCTGCTGGTTACGCGGACGTTCAGGGACATCTAGTCCGGGCGGTCAGGCGGCGGCCCGGGATGGCTGCCTCTGGCTGTAGTCGACTGGCGCCTGCGACGTCAGGACGCCATGCCGGCCTCGCCTCAAGTCGGCGACGGATGCGGCGATGAGACTGAACTCGATCACGAGCACGAGGGCAGGGCGCAGTAGCTCGCCATAGCTGAGCGTCGTCTGCTGGGTGACGATCCGGTCGCTCAGGAAGCTATAGGCGGCGTGGCTGCCGAGAACCTTCAGCGGCGCGTCGAAAGGGATGCACCACAGATAGGCGGCGACCAGCGCCAGCTTGCGCGCGACGCCCTCCCATTTCTCCAGGAACACGAGGAACAGCAGGAAAATGACCGAATAGCCGCCTGGCGTGCAGATCGAGAACAGCACCGCCAGGGAAATTGCGGCCAGCCTCTGCGACGAGAGGAGGTCCGGACGGCGCGCGGCACCGAGGCAGCAGGCCCACCAGCCGATCCAACCGGCTCCGATCAGGAGGAACGCCGCGCCCCTCAGGGCGGCCACGCCGCCTGGGCTGATCGCGAAGGGGAACTGGCTCGGGGTGGCGATCACGAGCAGTAGGGAATCGTAGCTCGACGAAAAGCCCATCAGGTCGAACCCGGCGCGGGAGGGCACGCGCAGCGGCATGGCCATGTTGCGCAGGACTTCCATGGGAGACCCCGAGCCGAACGCCGCCCAGGTGGCGAGGTAGAGGCCGGCGCCCGAAGCGAACAGACTCGCCAGCCATGCCCATCGCCTGCGGGCGAGCCAACCGACGCCGCTCAGGAGCAGGTACGGCTTCAGATTCAGGGCCACGACGGCGCAGGC
>JAFANN010000117.1 GCA_019232665.1 Caulobacteraceae bacterium
CGGGCCTCATCGCCGAAAGCGTCGAGCAGGCCGCCCTGATCGGCAGTCCCAACCAGGTCGAGGCGGTGATGTCCAACCTCCAGAAACGCGACCCGATTTTCGTGGACGCTTAATCCCTCCACTTCCGGGGACTGTTGCGAAATTCCAATTTTCTCTGCCATCCCGGGCCGTAGCGACCCCCGCGAAAGCGGGGGGAAGCGAGGACCCGGCACCCAGGAGCCACGCCCACGGCGCTGCGGTTCGCGAACCACAGCGGCTCTCCTCCCTTACCCCGCCAACACGTCCGCGACCGCGCGGCGGAGGGCGTCGAGGGCGAAGGGCTTGGAGAGGCGGGGCAGGTCGGGGCCGAGCAGGGCGTCGGCCTCGTCGGGCGGAAAGCCGGTGATGAAGAGGACGCGGAGGTCATTGCGCACCTGCCGCGCGGCTTCGAACAGCTGGCGCCCGTTCAGCTCGCCCGGCAGGCCGAGGTCGCAGACCATCAGCTGGACATTCTGGTTGGCCTTCAGATGGGCGAGGCCGCTGGGACCGTCGGAGGCGCCCAAGACGTCGTAACCCGCCGCGCCCAGCGCCTCGACGAGGACGGTGCGCACCGACGGCTCGTCGTCCACGATCAGCACGCTCTGGCCCTGGCCGGGCGGCGCGGGCTCGACCGCCTCGGGAGTCGAGCAGTCGCATGGCGTGGCGATGGCTGGGAGCAAGATGTGCGCCCGGGTTCCCTGACCGGGGGTCGTCTCCAGCCAGGCGTCCCCGCCGACCTGGCGGGCGAAGGCGTAGATCATCGACAGACCAAGACCGGTGCCCGCGCCCGCGGGCTTGGTGGTGAAGAAGGGATCGAAGGCTCGCGCGGCCACCTCCGGCGTCATGCCCGGGCCGGTGTCGGCGACAGTCACCCGCACATAGTCCCCCGTCGGCACTGCGCGATGGGCGGCGGCGGCCCCGTTCAGCGTTACATTGGCCAGTTCGATCGTTAGGCCGCCGCGCCCGTTCATTGCGTCGCGGGCGTTGATGGCGAGGTTGAGGAGGGCGTTCTCCAGCTGGCTGCGGTCGGCGACAGCGCACCGCAGGTCGCTTGGGGAGCGGATCTCGACAGTGACGCCCGGGCCCACCGTGCGACGAACCAGGTCGCCGACGCCCTCGACGAGAGACGCGACCTCCAGCCGCTCCATCTGCAGGGCCTGACGCCGCGAGAAGGAGAGCAGGCGCCGCGTGAGCGCCGCGCCGCGCCGGGCGGCGTCTTCGGCCACGTCCAGATAGTGCGGGGCCTCGTCGGGACGGCCCTTCTCCAGCCTCGCGCGGGCGAGCTCCAGCCCGCCGCTGACGCCGGCGAGGAGATTGTTGAAGTCGTGGGCGACGCCGCCGGTGAGCTGGCCCAGCGCCTCCATCTTCTGTGACTGGCGCAGCGCCTCCTGCGTCTCCTCCAGGGCCGCGGTGCGCTCGACCACCTTGGCCTCGAGGGTCTCGTTGAGCCGCCGCAGCGCCTCTTCGCCCGCCGCAAGCGCGCGGGCATTGGCCTCGGCTTCCGCCCGAAGGATCCGCAGGCGCTCCGTCTCCGTCGACAGCCGCAAGGCCGCGCGCCGGAAGGCGTCGCACACAGCCACCAGCAGGCAGCAGAAGACCAGGAAGAGGATCGAGGTCGCGATCTGCGAAGGGGAGAGGGGAAATCCCGGGCCCCGCGCCATGAACAGCACAGCGGCCAGCACCGTCGCCATCACCACGCTCAGCAGCCCCTCCCCCAGCCCGAAGGCGAGGGCGGAGATGAAGATCGGCGGGAAGAGCAACAGGTAGGGGCCGTGATAGACCGGCAGCGACCGCTGGAGGGCCGCCGCAGCGATCATGGACAGGGCGGTGAGCGTATACGTGAGCCCAGGAGGAAGCCCCTCACGGGCGAGCGCGAAGATCACGCGGTCCGCCAGTGTCGTCGCACGTCGCGCGCCGCCCCAAGCCCTATCCCGGGGCGGTGACGCCGTAACATTCGGCATTGCTGGCTCCCTCATCGCCAGCCTCCGAAAAACGACAAGACTGTGGGGATGTAGGCGCCGAAATACAGCGTCACCGTGACATCTTACGCGGCCTTTCGCCGCGCAGCGCGCCTATTTTCCGTTAACCGCGACGTGCGGCCCGGCGAAGAGGTCGCCGCGATAGGTCTCGCGCACGAAGGCGAAGGGGGCGCCGGCCCCGGCGACGAGCACGGCCTCGATCCGCAGCAATCGGATCGGTGGCGGCGCGTCGGACCGGCCCAGCCACAAGCGACGCGCCTCCACCGTAACGCGGTGGAAATCGAGCGCCTTCACCGCCAGGCCGAACGGAGTGTCCGTGGTCTCGAGCGTCTGGTTCATCGCAGGCGTGAGACGATCGGGCAGATACCAGTTGTCGGCCTCCGAGAGGACGCGCTCGCCACAGGCCAGGCGCACCCGGCGATAGGCGATGGCCTCCCCTGGCCTCGCTTGCAAATGACGCCGGACCTCGGGCGGGGCCTGGACCGAGGCCCCGGGATCGCGCAGCGCCACGATGCGGGGCGGATCGGCCAGGCGGTGGTCTGCGCACCAGCGTCCGAGGATCACGGTGGCGCTGCCGCCCGCCAGCAGGTCCCGCTGCAGACCCTGCAACTCGGCCTGCCGATCCTGCGCTCGCCCCGCGGCGGGGAGCGCCAGGAGGGCGAGCGCGGCGGCCATCGCTTGTGCGGCCGCCCTGCGCGGAGTGAAATGCCGGCAACGACCGGAGGAACGACTATGCCCCCCACCGCCGTGCCTTATGCGCAGGACCGTCTCGTGCACGACGCCGACTCCCATTTGATGGAGCTCGAGGACTGCCTCGATCCCTACTTCGACAAGCGCTACCTGCAGGCCTACCACGACCTTCCGTACTACCAGCACAAGGTCGGCGACCGGCGCTGGTCGCAGGGCGCGCGGCGCAAGCAGGACGATCCGGAGTTCCGCGCCGGCGCCGCCGAGAACATCCTGCTGCGCAAGAACTACGAGGCCCTGGGCTCCTTCCGCCGCGAGGACCGACGCGCCGCGCTGGACCTGCTCGGCTTCGCCAGCCAGCTCGTCTTCACCACCTTCTGCCTTGGCAACTTCGGCCTCGACGAGGGCGGCCCGGTCGAGCTCGCCTATGCGGCGGCCCAGGCCCACAACCGGATGATGACCGACTTCTGCTCGGTCGACCGCAGGTTCCTCGCCACCGCCTACATTCCCCTGGTCGATTTCGAGCGCTCCGCCGAAACCGCGCGCGAGGCGATCGAGCTGGGCGCCAAGGCCCTGATGATCCCCTCCAAGTGTCCGCCGGGCCACTCGCCCAGCCATGTGGCCTTCGATCCGGTGTGGGCCCAGGCGCAGGAAGCGGGGATCCCGATCCTGTTCCACGTCGGCGGCGAGAAGAAGCTGGAGCCCGCCTACTTCGAGAACGGGATGCCGCGGGTGAAGGACTTCCACGGCGGCGAGGAGAACTTCACCTCGGTCAGCTTCATGGCCATCCCGGATTCGGTGATGCAGACCCTGGCCTGCCTGATCATCGACGGGGTCCTGGACCGCTTCCCACGCCTGAAGTTCGGCGCCATCGAACTGGGCGCCTCCTGGGTCCCCGGCTGGATGCGGTTCATGGACAGCGCCCACGCCGCTTTCTTCAAGAACGAGGAGCGGCTGCATCGCCTGTCGGCCAGGCCCAGCGAGATCGTCCGCCGCCAGGTGCGCGTGACGCCCTATCCGCACGAGGACGCCGGCTGGCTAATCCGCGAGGCGGGCGAGGAGGTGATGCTGTTCTCCTCCGACTTCCCGCACGTCGAAGGCGGCCGCAATCCGCTCAAGCGCTTCGGCGATTCCCTCGACGGGACCCCGGCGGCCGCGGCCCAGCGCTTCTGGGCCGACAACTTCATCGACCTCATGGGCGCGGGACTTGCCGAGGACCTGCGCCGGCCCAAGCACCTGATCGCGGCGTAAGCGCTCACGGACTTGCCTTAAGGCGTCTTCGCCGGCTTTGAGGGGGGATGATTGTTTCTCCCCTCACCTCTCGGAGTTCACCCGGAGCGCCGGCGCCCTCGCCGGCGAACGGTCTCTCCGCATCCGAAGCGCCAGACGGACATCTGGAATCACGCCGCTGCGGCGGAGAGACGCCGGCGAGGGCGCCGGCGCTCCATGTGCTTCCCGCGAGCGCGCGATGACCTACCAACCCGTGCAGATCGTCGCCCGGGGGCCCCGCGCCATTGCGGAGGCGGCGGCGGCGGCGATGGAGGCGGATCCGGCCCTGGAGAGCGCGACCTTCTCGATCATCGAGGAGGACGAGGACGCCGGCGTCTGGCGCATCGACGCCTATCCGACGAGCGAGGACGAGGCGGCCGGCCTCACCGACCACCTCGCCCGCTACGACCTGCGCGTGGCCAAGGAGACGCTGGCCGACGCCGACTGGCTGGCCATGGCGCTCTCGGGGCTGCCGCCGGTGCGCGCGGGGCGGTTCTTCATTTTCGGCGTGCACGACCGCGGCCGCGTCCCGCCAAACACGGTCAACCTACGGATCGAGGCCGGCGCGGCGTTCGGCACGGGGCACCACGGCACCACGGTCGGCTGCCTGATCGCCTATGACGCCCTGCTCAAGGCGAACCGCTACCCCCGCGTGCTGGACGTGGGGACCGGCACCGGCGTGCTGGCGATCGCCGCCGACCGCACCGGCTCGGCCGTCACCGTGGGCACCGACATCGACCCGGTCTCGGTGCGCATCGCCCGCGAGAACGCGCACGTAAACCACGCGGCGAGCCGCTTCGTGCGGGCCAACGGGCTGCGCAATGCGATGGTCCGCGCCCACGCCCCCTACGACCTCGTCTTCGCCAACATCCTCGCCCGGCCACTAGTGAGCCTGGCGCAGGACATCCGCGGCGCCCTCAAGCCCGGCGGCGTGGCGATCCTCTCGGGCCTGCTGCGATCACAAGCCCGCATGGTCCTGGCGGCGTACCGGTCGCGGGGATTCGTGCTGGAGCGCCGGATTGGACGGGATGCCTGGGCCACGCTGGTGGTGCGGCGGGGATAGCGACCGGGCGCCCGAGCGGCGCCCTTTCCCCATCCGTCCCGACGCTTCGCGTCGGCCCGCCTTCCCCGGGAGGGGAAGGAGAGCGCGTTGCTTTATCTCAATTAATCGCTCTCCTCCCCCTTCACGGGGGAGGTGGACGCGGCGGAGCCGCGGACGGAGGGGGAAGACCCGGGCCCCAGCGGGACGCTCAGGTAGCAGCCGAATTCCTTGGCGAAATCGACGGACACCCGGGCGTGGACGCGGCCCTGGCGGTCGAGGAAGCTGGCGGCGTCGCCGTAGGGGATGAAGGGGCCGTGCCAGACGTCGGGGTTGATGTAGAGACCCTGCCCGCCGGAGACCCGGAAGGCGACGAAGTCCTCCGGCTTCACGTCGTCGCCGGGAAGCGCGAGGGCGACGACGAAGCTCTCGCCGTCCAGGGGGAAGACCATCTGGCCACCGTCGGGATGGTAGTTGGCGCGCCAGATCAGGGCCCGCTCGCGCGGGGCGGCCTTCTCCACGGTGGCTTCCTCCGGCCAGGTCGACCAGCCGAAGAGGTAGGAATCGCCGACAGCGTGGTTGCGCGCATAGAGCACCTGGCCTTTCCAGCCGATGTCGAAGCGCCCGTGCGCGATCCCGCCCTGGTCGCCAGAGTTGAGATCGACCGGCCGCCAGCCCCGCGCGGGCCAACGGACGATCTCGATCGGGCAGGACGCCGGACTATCGACCAGGGCCCCGTAATTCTCGAGCGACCGCTTCGACGCGGTGACGACGGGAACCTCCACCGTCCGGCGCACGCCGGTCGTTGGCGTATAGGCGATCGGCTGCCCCTCGAGCGTCACCTCCGTACCCTCGGACCCGAAGCCTTCGTCGGTCAAGGCGTAAGCTCACCTTTCCCATCGGCCCCCCGATTGCGTAAGGTCAAAACCATGCGCCAGACCTTCGACGAGACCGCCGACCCAAGCTTCGGCCGCGAGCACACGCCCCTGATCCGCCGCGCCATGGAGGCGCAGAGCCTCGACGGCTTCCTCGTGCCGCACGAGGACGAGCACCAGAACGAGTATCTGCCCAAGGCCAACGACCGCCTGGCCTGGGCGACCGGCTTCACCGGCTCGGCCGGGGCGGCGGTGATCCTGAAGGACAAGGCGGCGATCTTCGTCGACGGCCGCTACGCCATCCAGGTGCGCGACCAGGTCGACGCGGGCGTGTTCGAGATCCGCGACCTCGTGGAAGGGGGCGTGCCGGCCTTCCTGAAGGAGGCGCTGAAGCCCGGCTGGAAGGTCGGCTACGATCCGCGCCTGCACAGCCCCGACGCCCTGGCCATGCTGCGCGACGCCGCCGCGAGCGCGGGCGCCGAGCTTTCCCCGGTCACGCCCAATCCGCTCGACCAGGCCTGGGGCCACGCCCGCCCCTCGCAGCCCAAGGCGCCGGTGGTTCCCCACCCCGTGCAGTTCGCCGGCGAGGAAAGCGCCTCCAAGCGGGCGAGGATAGGCAAGGCGCTGGAGGCGCAGGGCGCGGCGGCGGCGGTGATCACCGCGCCGGCCTCGATCGCCTGGCTGTTCAACATCCGCGGCGGCGACGTGATCCGCACCCCCCTGCCCCTTGGCCAGGCGATCCTGAACGCCGACGGCCAGGCGCGTCTCTTCCTCGACCCGGACAAGGTGACGGCGGAGCTGCCGGCGTGGCTGGGCAACGAGGTGCGGCTGGAGACGCCGGCGGACCTGGAGCCGGCCCTGGCCGAGCTGAAGGGCGCCAAGGTGGTCGCCGACCCCGCCCTCACCTCGGCCTGGTATTTCGAGGCCCTGCAGCGCGCCGGCGCCACGGTGATCCGCGGCGGCGATCCGACCGTCCTCCCTCGCGCGTGCAAGAACGCGGTGGAGATCGAGGGCTCGCGCCGCGCCCACGCCCGCGATGGCGCCGCCCTCACCCGCTTCCTCCACTGGCTGGCGACCGAAGGCCAGGTCTCGATGCCCGACGAGCTGGAGGCGGTGGTCAAGCTGGAGTCGTTCCGCGAGGCCACCGGCGCGCTGAAGGACCTCTCGTTCGACACCATCGCCGGGGCGATGTCGAACGGGGCGATCTGCCACTATCACCCCAGCCGCCGGCTCAACCGCCGCAGCGAGCCGGGCTCGCTCCTGCTCATCGACTCGGGCGGCCAGTACCTGGACGGCACCACCGACGTGACCCGCACCGTGGCCATGGGCGAGCCGACCGAAGAAATGTGCGAGCGCTTCACCCTGGTGCTCAAGGGCCACTTGGCCCTCGCCCGCGTGCGCTTCCCGGCGGGGACGGCCGGCTCGGCCCTGGACGCCCTGGCGCGCCTGCCGCTGTGGGCGGCGGGGCTGGACTACGACCACGGCACCGGTCACGGCGTCGGCTCGTACCTGGGCGTGCACGAGGGCCCGCAGCGGATCGCCAAGGTCCCCAACGCCGTCGCCCTTCGCCCCGGCATGATCGTCTCCAACGAGCCCGGCTTCTACAAGGAAGGCGCCTACGGCATCCGCATCGAGAACCTGCAGGTGGTCACCGAAGCCAAGCCGATCGACGGCGGCGAGCGGCCCATGCTGGGCTTCGAGACCCTGACCCTCGCGCCCATCGACCGGCGCTTGATCGTCACCGCCATGCTCAGCCCCGAGGAGCGCGAGCAGATGGACGCCTACCACGCCCGCGTCCTCGCCGTGATCGGCCCCCAGGTCGAACCCGACGTCCGCGCCTGGCTGACCGAGGTCTGCGCGCCGCTGGTGTGAGGGGCGCTCTTCTTTCTTGGTCCGCCGCCGTCTCGCCGGCCCTTTCTTGGCGCCGACAGACAAGAAAGAGAGAAAATAAAGAAAGAAGAGAAGAGCCGGCGAGACGCCGCTGGACCAAAGGAAGGGGCGGGAATGGCAAACAGCTGGGACAGGGTCCCGATCGACGC
>JAFANN010000169.1 GCA_019232665.1 Caulobacteraceae bacterium
TCTCCGCAGCCTCGTCCGTGACGCGCCGAAGCTGGCGCCGGCGCAGCGTCTGCTTGGCGTCGGCCTGAGCGAAGTCGGGGACCTCATGGGGGCTGAAGTGGCGTTCCGCGCCGCGATCGCCGCCGACCCGTCTATGGTTCTGTCCTATACCGGTCTGGCCGAAACGCTGAGATTGCTCGACCGCGGGACGGAAGCCGTCGAGTTGCTCGAACCGCTGGTCACGCCGCAGACCACGGACCTCAACCTGCTCACCTACTTCGGCTTCGCGCTCCAGAGCGTCGGCCGATGGGACGACGCCCTTGTCTGGCTCGACCAGGCGACGAGGACCTCCTCGTTCAGCGCTGTCGCCGAGCACAACCTGGCGAGCGCGCTGGCCGATCTCAGCCGGCCGGCGGAGGCCGAATCGGCCGCCCGACGCGCGTTCGCCAAGGGCCTGGACGCGCCCGAGACCTGGCTTGTCCTGGCGCGAACCCTGGAGGCGCAGGATCGTCCCGAAGAGGCGGAAGCCGCCTATGCTGAGGCTCTCCGCGGGCGGCCCGGCTATACGGATGTGATCGGCGACCTTTCCAAGCGCGTGTGGACGCGCACTGGAGACGCGCGCGCGGCCGAGGCCGTGCTCGACGAGGCCCTCGCGCGCGACCGGAGCAATCCACAGCTCTTCGTCCACAAGGCGAAGCTGAAGGAATTCGTCGGCGATCCGAAAGGCGCCGCCGAGGCCCTCGACCGGGCGCTGCAACTCTCCGCCGATCCGATGCTGCACGTGGCGGCCGCCCAGCTTTGGGTCAGGACCGACCCGGAGACGGCGATGTACCACGCGCAACGCGCCTTCGCCCTTCGACCGGACAACTACGCCGTCATCGCCATCCTCTGCCAGGCGCGATTGGCGATGGGCCGGCCGGACGAGGCGGCCGGCCTCGCCGAGATCCTCACCGAGCGGCAGCCATGGGACCAGTACGCCCTCGCCTTGCTGGCCACCGCGTGGCGGCTCCAGGGCGATCCGCGATACCGCGAGCTCTACGATTACGGCCTCTGGGTCCGCAGCTTCGCGCTGACCCCGCCGCCAGGCTGGGCCTCCGTGCCCGCCTACCTCGCCGACCTGGAGAGGGAACTGCAGCCGCTGCATCCCTTCCTGGGCCATCCGATTGGCCAGTCGGTCCGGCACGGCTCCCAGACCCGCGCCGACCTGAAAGGCGCGCAGACGCCGGCGCTGAAGGCCTTCACCCAGGCCCTGGACGCACCGATCCGTGCCTACATGGCCGCGGTCGGGGAGGGTTCGGATCCTCTCCGCCGGCGCAAGACCGGCGACTACCGGTTCGATGGCGTCTGGTCGGTTTGCCTCCGCCCAGGCGGCTTCCACGTCGACCACGTCCACCATAGAGGCTGGCTGTCCTCGGCGTTCTACGTTTCCCTGCCCGAGGCGATCGGGAATGGCCGCGAAGGCTGGCTCAAGTTCGGCGAGCCGGGCGTACCGACTTCGCCCCTCCTTGGGGCCCAGCATTTCGAGCGGCCCGAGCCTGGCAAGCTCGTGCTCTTTCCCTCCTACATGTGGCATGGCACCGTCGGTTTCTCGGGCGATCAAACGCGCCTGAGCATCGCCTTCGACGTCGTGCCCGCGTGAGAGACTCCCCACAAGGATTCGAAGTTGTTTCTTGAGATCAAGGATGTCCTGTCGCCGGGAGAGGTGCAACGCCTGCGCTCCTGGGCGAAGGGCGCGCGCTTCGCGGACGGGCGCCTGACCAGCCCTCACTCGACGGTGAAGAACAACCTGCAGGTCGACCACTCCGACCCCGTCTACGTGGAATCCGCGCGCCTGATGAACGCCGCTCTGCAACGGTGCGAGCCGTTCACCGCCTTCGCCTATCCCCGGAAGATCGCGCCGCCGATGCTGGCCAAGTACACGCCCGGCATGAACTACGGGGCGCACTCCGATTCCGCTTTCATGCAGATGCAGGATGGCCTGCTGCGCTCGGACCTCTCCTGCACCCTCTTCATCGCGGCCCCTGACGCCTATGAGGGCGGCGAGCTCTCGATCCGACTCGGGACCGCGGAGGTGCGGTTCAAGGGCGAGCCCGGATCGGCGATCGTCTATCCCTCGAACACGCTCCACGAGGTGATCCCCGTCACCTCCGGCGAGCGGCTGGTCGGCCTCACCTTCATTGAGAGCATGATCCCCGATGCCGTGAACCGTGAGCTACTCTACCAGCTCGACGAAGTTGCGGCGCTCGAGGGGCTGAAGATGAGCTGGGACAACCGCACCCGTCTTCAGTACGTCCGCAACAACCTGCGCCGAATATGGGGCGAGGCCGAGTAGACTCAGAGCACGTCCCGTTCAGGAGGAACGCGCTCGATCAGGCGGTCTGCTCGTAAGCCTTCCGCGCGACCATCATTGCCGACACCAGGGCGCGCTCAGCCTCGGAGAGGAAAGGATTCCACACGTCGATGATGAGGATCGTGCGCGGGGCGTCAGCCTCGTTCACCGCTTCATGCTCGATGGTGTCGTCGAAGACCCAGGCCTCGCCCATCTTCCACTCGCGGGTCACGTTGCCGACGCGGAAGCGCGCCGGACCCGGCAGCACCAGAGGCAGGTGGACGACCAGCCGGACATTGGTCGAGCCGGTGTGGGGCGGAATGCGCGTCCGCGCGTCGAGCACCGAGAACATCGCCGTCGGTGCGTAGCCCGGCTGCTGCGCCATGGGCAGCGATTCGAGCAGCGCCGCCGTGCGAGGGCACAGGGCGCAGGCCTTGTCCTGCCGCTCGCCGCCACGCCAGAGGAAGAAGGAGCTCCAGCGCTGCGAGCGGTTCAACTCGCCCCACTGGTTCACCGGGACGCCTGGAGGGAAGTCGATATACGGCGCGAAATCGTCGATGGCGGTTTCCTGCAGCGCCAGCCGTTCCTCGCGGATGATCTCCGTGCCGCCTTCGAGTTCCTGCAGCCAGGGAAACAGGGAGCGGTCGTAGAAGGGGATCGGCGGCAACTGCGGGAAGTGGAAGAGAAGCGGCTGCTGGACGAAGGGCTTGCGAACCCCCGCATAGATTTCGAGGCTCTCGTCGAAGCGGCTCAGATCCTCATGCGGGTATCGCGCCCGCACGGCCCTCGTCGCCGACTCCAGATGGGCCGAGAGTCTGGCCGCCGCTGAGGCCACGACGGATCCCGCGGTGTCGAGAGCCGCTGCGATCGGGGGGGGCAGCTTGTCTTTCGGCGGGGCGACGGCGATCGCGGCTTCGTAAGCCCGCGCCGCCTCCTTGGAGCGGCCGAGTTGCTCGAGGGTGGCGCCTTTGGACAGAAGCGCCAGGAAGTGCGCCGGTTCGAGGACAAGGGCCGCTTCGAGGGCGCCCAGCGCGTCACCGGGCCGACTGAGCATTCGAAGCGCGAGCGCCTTGTCCAGGAACAGCTGAACCGAGGGGGCCTCGACTTCAGCCAGTTGCAACAGCGCAAGCGCCCCGACGGGATCGCGACGCTGCAGGGCCTCCCTGCCTCGTTCCGCCAGGCTAACGCCTTGGCCTGTCATATCTTGTCTCTGGTTCGTCGATGACCTCAGCCGACGGTAACGCGATGCGGTTGGATTGTCGCGTACGCCCAGGGCCGAAACATCAGTGGGCCGCAACCTGTTCGGCGGTTTCCATCGTCCGAGCGATGAGAGGGCTCGAGCGGGCGATCGCCTCGAGCCATCGTAGTCCGCGCGCGATTTCGCTCGCCCATGTCTGGCGCGACTGACGCAGCACCTGGCCGCGCACGGCTGCGCTGAACGGATACTCAGGGGCCTTCGAATAGCGCATCATCTCCGAGCCGCTCAGCATCGCCGCCAGGTCTTGCGGCCCCGCATCGCCGCGCAGATGGCCGAAGGCGCGGGCGAGCTGGTTTCGGGGATCCAGAAGAAAGCGGTCGAAGTCGAACCAATCACTGCGTCCGGCAAAGCCCTCTGCGCAGACAAGCAGCCCGGAAGCCTCGCAGGCCCACGCGAGCGCCGCCATCTCTCCGGGACTTGCCGCCCTGGGGACCTCTCCGCCACCTTGCCGATGCGAGAGACGATCGGCGCGGGCCGCGGTGAGGCCGGGCAGTTCGGCGAGCGTGGCCTCTCCGCCGAGGATTCCTGCCAGATAAGCCTCGGGCCTGACCAGCATCAGGACGGCGCGCGCGGATGAGGCCATGGACATCAGGACTGGCGCGCCTTCTGACACAAAGCTGGTCGCCTTGACGAGGCTGCGCTGCCCTTCCCGCCAGGTTCGGCTGAGGAGGGCCACGATGGGCCTCAGCGTCGGATCCGGAACATCAGGCGTGATCGCCAACTGGCGAAGCAGCGCCGGTTCGCGCAGGGCGAATATCGTCGGATGGCGGCCCAGAAGCCGCGCGAGCAGGGTCGAGCCGACGTGGCCGATATGGAAGATGAAGTCGAGCTCCACTGGCAGGGTGGCGGCGGCGGCTGAGACATCGGCCCAGCTCATCCGCGTTGTCCCGAAACCCTGGGTCAGAAGCCTCTGGTCGAGGAAACTAGCCGATTCGTAATCGGCCTCGGCCAACCTGAGCAGATCAACAATTTTCCCGTCTTCGCTCAGTGCAAGGGGGTAGAATTCAGGGGATTTCGTCAGGTCGGCGTGAATGGACATCGTAAGCTCACGCCGAGCAGACGCGATCAGACGCGAGACTCAGTAGGGATTGCGGACCGTGTTTTGCGACCGGTCAACTTCGTCGCGGGCGATTCGCGACATCTCATCCCACTCGGCCCGCGTGTGGCAGACCTTCGTTCCTCCCAAACGCGACTCGGTGTCCCCCTGACGCTTGCAGATGACCTCGTCCGGGCCGTGGACGGGCTTGGCCGGCTGTGCCTTCGCCTGCTGCGTGGTCTGGGTGTTGTCAGCGGTCTTGGCAGCCTGAGTCTGGGCGAACGCCGCCCCCGAAAGCGCGAACGCGCCGACGATCAAGACGGAAATGAATCGATTCATGAGGTCACCTTCCTGGATGCTTCGCATCCGTACTAGTCGAATGAACGCCCACGGCAAGATCGAGCCTCGCGCCCCCTGCCCGGCGCCTTCATCCTTCATCGAGACGGCCGACGGAAGATAGCATGGCTGCGACCAACCGCCGTTCCTCGACTGTAAGTTCCGGCCGCCAGACTTCGAAGAGGAGGATGCCGCGAAGCTTGTCGCTGTCGTTCCACGCTTCATGCTCGATGCTGTCGTCGAAAATGAGGACCTCGCCCTCGACCCAGGAGCGGGTCTCGTTGCCGACGCGAAGCGCTCCGTTGCCCGGGACGATCAGGGGGAGATGGCAGATGAGGCGCGTGTTCAACTGCCCATTGTGGGCGCCGATGCGCGACCTGGGCCTGAGCAATGAGAAGAGCACCGAGGGCGTTCGTCCCGGCGCGCGCGACAGTGGAACTTCGTCGAGCGCCGCCATCGTCCGTGGACAGCGCGCCGCGTGCTCCTCGACCACCGACCCGCCCTTGATCAGGTAGAAGGCGCTCCAGCTCGGATTGTCGGCCAGCTCCCCGAGATTTCGCGGCGGGCGGCTGCCGTCGCTGCGGACATAGGGTTCGACGCCGCGCTCGTCCCGCAGCACCTCCACGAGTTCCTCGCGGATTTCTGCGGTCCTGGATTCCAGGGCTTCGATCCAGTCGAACTCTTCGCGCTCGAAGAACTGCCTTTGCGGCAGCTCGGGAAAGTAGAAGGCGGTGGGGGATTGGAGGAAGACCTCGCGCTTGCCGAGCATGAGATCGAGAGCTTGGTCGACGCGCCGGCTGGAGTCACCCGGCCGGTATCCCTCGCTCGCCAGCGAAGCGCGGAGCCGAGACTCGAAAAGACCTGCATATCGGGCATTTTCGCGCTCTGCTCGTCGCACGGCTTCCCTAAAGTCAGGCGGTAGCTGCTCCAGCGGAGGCGCGCGACTTACGGCGGCGCCGTAGAAGGCCTGGGCTGCGCGATCGTCGCCGATCGCGGCATAATGATCAGCCTTCATCAGGAGCGCCGGAAGGTGGTCCGGAACAAGCGCAAGGGCCCGGTCGAGCGCGGTCAGATGACCCTCGATGTCCCCCACGCCCCGGGCGGCCATGGCGAGTCCATACCAGGCATTGGCGTCGGTCGGCCGGACAGCCACGAGGCGCCCAAACACATTCCTGCTCGTTGCGGCGTCGCCGCGGCGCAAGGCGTCCCAGCCCGGTTGCAAGGGGTCCGGCGCGCCCGAATATACCGACGTCACGCGTCTCTCCCAGCACTCTGTTGGCGATGCAGTCGCGCCACCTACCGTTCACATACGCGGCGAGACGCGCCTGCGCGACCCCGGTGTCAGAAGGCGGAGGGTCCGAGGAGCCGCGGCGCGAGCACCGTCGCGCCCTGCGCCCTCAGGCGCGCATCGCCGACATCCGCGGCCAAGGCCCGAGCCGCCGGCTCGTCAAGCGCCGCCTGGGCCATCCCGAGCATCCGTGCACCCTGGGTCGAGCCGCCGAACAGCCGGCGCAAGGCCTCAAGCGGAGAGGTCGGTGGATTGAACAAGGCGAGCCGCACCGAGCCGGTCAAGCCGGCCAGGGTCTTCGCCCGTTCGATCGCGTCGTAGAATCCGCCGAGCTGGTCGACCAGCCCCAGCGCCTTGGCCTGGGCGCCCGTCCATACCCGGCCACGCGCGATCGCCTGCACTTGTTGTGCGGGCATGCGCCGGCCCTCCGCCACCCGCGAGACAAAGCCGTCGTAGATGCGGTTCATCCAGGACGAGAACGCCGCCGTCTGCGCCGCGGTCATCGGCTGCTCCGGAGAGCCGGAGTCGGCGAAATCGCCACCGACGGTCAGGTGGCGCATGTCCACGCCGAACCGCGAAAGCGCGTCGCCGATGGCGATCTTCCCTCCGAACACCCCGATCGATCCGGTGAGGGTCGAGGGTTCGGCGACGATGGAACTTGCTTGGCTGGAGATCCAGTAGCCGCCCGAGGCGCCGTAGGTCCCCATGCTGACCACCACCGGCTTTCCGGCCGCTTTGGCCGCTTTCACCGCGGCCAGGATCTGCTCGGACGCGGTGTCCGAGCCGCCGGGGGACGAGACCCGGAAGACGATCGCCCGCACGGCGCGATTGTCGATCGCGTCGTAGAAGGCCTTGGCGACATCGTCGGAGCGGATTGTCTGGTCACCGCTCAGGGGATTGGGCGTCGACGGACCCGTCCCAGTCATGATGTCGCCTTCGGCGCCGATCACGGCGATCGTCGGCGTATCGCCGAGGCCGTTCGGACTCGCCTGGCCGAGGGTCGGCGTCTGTGCGGCGTAGTCGGCGAACTTCTCGAGCTTCGAACCGGCGCCCGCGCGCGCCAGCATGGACGCCTCGGCGTCGTGCACCTCCCCGACTTTGTCGATCAGGCCGTTGGCCCGGGCGTCGTCCGCCAAGTACGGGCCGGCGACGATTAGCTTCTCCAGAGCGGCGGGAGGGCGCCCGCGATCCGCGGCGGCGTTTCCAATCGCGGTCGCGAAGACCGAATTCATCCAGGAAAGCTCGGACTCCCGATGAGCCGGTGTGTAGTCGCTGTACAAGTAGGTGTTGACCGCCGTCTTGTACTGATACCGCTGCTGGTAGTCGGGTTTAACGCCGTGTTTGTCGAAGAAATTGCGCAGGAAGATGTCGTCGCGAGCCAGGCCCGTCACCTGAAAGCTGGAACCGGGCTGCATCCAGACCTCGCCGGTCGCGGCGGCCAGTTCGTAGGTCGAGGCCACAGCGCCATCGGCATAGAGGCCCTGGCTGTGGGCCAGAACCGGCTTGCCGGCCGCGCGGAACCTCCGGATCGCCAGGCGCAGCTCGTCCGCCGCCGCGGGGGCCATGGCCCCTTCCGGAAGGCGGACGATCAGACCCTTGATGCGATCGTCGTGCTCGGCGGCGCGCAGGACCTGCTCGATTCCCAGGACGGACCTCGTCCTGCCCTCGATCAGGGCGAACGGGCTCGACGTTTCCTGATCCGTCAGCCCGCCGCGCAGATCGAGCACGAGCACCGACGCCGGCGGCACGGCCGCAGGCTGCGTCGCCGTCAGGGCCCAGGCGAACAGGACAATGGGGACCGCGATCGAGAACAGAAGCAGCCCCGCGAAGACGCCTGCTACGGTTATGAGGAACTGCTTCATGGACGCAGCGGACCAGGGTCGCGGCAGGCGGTCAAGCCTCGCTTCGCGCCGTTCCGCCTCCCGATCGATGGACGCCGAGTTGCGCTTGCGAAGCGCAGCGGGCCTCCTCTATAAGGCGCCCTCCCTAGGATCGGAGTGTGGCTCAGTCTGGTAGAGCACCGCGTTCGGGACGCGGGGGTCGCAGGTTCAAATCCTGCCACTCCGACCATCCTGCTTCGCCCTACGGGCTTCGCAGGATTTAGCGACTCGCCATGGGGCGAAGCAGGATGCCCTGCGTAGCCTTGGCGAAGCAGGGCTGTTGCGGGATCAGCGACATTTCTCCCTTCACATAGCCACAAGCGTCGCTGGGGCGCTCGTCAACGCGTCCTGAGCCCTGTAGGCGTGCTGCGAATCCGACAGGGAGAGACGACATGGCCCGCCTGAACGGCTGGATGAGCATCCCGGACGCCTTTGCCAAC
>JAFANN010000289.1 GCA_019232665.1 Caulobacteraceae bacterium
CACCTGTTCGAGACAGGCGGAGAGAACTACCACGTCGACTTCACTGCCTGGGACTACCAGCGCGGCCACGAGGGCGATGCGTGGAAGACGCGTCCCGATCCGTCATGGGCCGGCGCGCCCTCGTTCGGGCGCGGCCACATGCCCTACGACAACTCCCGCGGTTATTTCCGCCACGAAGCCGACTTCCCCGGGCCGCGCACGCTGGCGGCCGGCGCGCGCTGGCTCGAGGAGAACGCCGGCGCGCAAGACCGATTCTTCCTGATGATCGACGAGTTCGATCCGCACGAGCCCTTCGACACGCCCGAACCCTGGGCGAGCCTCTACGATCCTGAGTGGGAGGGCCCGCACCTTATCTGGCCGCCGTATGTCGTCGGCGCCCAGGCCAAGGGTGTGATCACCGAGCGGCAGGCCCGCCAGATCCGCGCCAGCTACGGCGCCAAGCTGTCGATGATCGACGCCTGGCTGGGCCGGATGCTCGACGCCATGGACGCGAAGGCGCTGTGGGACGACACCCTGTTCGTCCTCTGCACCGATCACGGCCACTATCTGGGCGAGAAGGACATCTGGGGAAAGCCGGGCGCCCCGCTCTACGAGACCATCGCGCACATTCCCCTGCTGATCGCCGCGCCCGGACTGGACGCCGGCGTCTGCGACGCTCTCACGACGAGCGTCGATCTCTACGCCACCCTGGCCGACGTCTTCGGCCTGGGGCCCGCGCGACAGGAGACCCATGGCGCGTCGTTGATTCCGCTGCTGACAGGCGAGGCGCGGGAGGTGCGCGAGCGAGTTCTGGCGGGCGTCTGGGGGCGCGAGGTCCACCTCATCGAGCGTGACCTGAAATACGTCTGCGCTCCGCCCGGACCAAACGCGCCGCTGGCCATGTACTCGAACCGCTGGTCGACCATGCCGACCCACGTGCTGACCCGCGAGCAGGAACTGCCCCTGCCCGACCACCGGGCGACGCTGGACCGGATGCCCGGCAGCCCCGTTCCCGTCCTGCGCCAGGTGTGGGAGGCGGGAGACCGCGTCCCGTTCTGGGCCGCCACCCGCTTCCGCGGGAACATGCTCTTCGATCTGGCCGCCGATCCCGGCGAAGACACGAACCTCGCGGGCGGCGGCGCCGAAGCCGAAGCGGCAGACCGCCTGGCGAAGGCCCTCGGCGCAATCGGCGCGCCAAGCACCCAGTTCAAGCGACTCGGCCTCGAGCCCGTCCTCGAGCCCGCGCCGTCGTAAATGGGTTGGGGGGAGGCGGAGGGACCCGCCTTACGCGTCTTCCTTCACACGACGCTTGCGGAAGGCGGGGTTGAGGGTCTGCTTGCGCAGGCGGATGGCCTTGGGCGTCACCTCAACCAGTTCGTCCTCGTCGATATAGGCGATCGCCTGCTCGAGGGTCGGCCGGCGGGGGGGCGTCAGACGGATCGCCTCGTCCTTGCCCGCAGCGCGGATGTTGGTGAGCTGCTTGGCCTTCATCGGGTTGACGTCGAGATCGTCCGGCTTGGCGTTCTCGCCGATGATCATGCCCTGGTAGGTCTTCTCGCCGGCGCCGACGAACATGATCCCGCGATCCTCCAGGTTCCAAAGGGCGTAGGCCGCCGTGTCCCCGTCGGAGTTGGAGATCAGCACGCCATTGCGGCGGCCCTCGATGGCGCCCTTGTAGGGCTCGTAGTGCGAGAAGACGCGGTTGAGCACGCCCGAGCCGCGCGTGTCAGTGAGGAAGACGCCTTGGTAGCCGATGAGCGCACGCGAGGGCGCCAGCAGGCTGAGGCGGGTCTTGCCTGCGCCAGACGGTCCCATTTCCTTCAGCTCGGCCTTGCGCGCCGAAAGCTTCTCGATGACCACGCCGGCGAAATCGTCGTCGACGTCGATCACCACTTCTTCGATAGGTTCGAGCCGGGCTCCGGTGTCCGGATCGGCCTGAAACACCACCCGCGGGCGGCTGATGGAGACCTCGAAGCCTTCGCGGCGCATGGTCTCGATCAGCACGCCAAGCTGAAGCTCGCCGCGGCCGGCCACTTCGAAGGCGTCCTTCTCGGCGGTCTCGGAGACCTTGATCGCCACGTTCGCCTCCGCCTCGCGCAGCAGCCGCTCGCGGATCACCCGGCTCTGCACCTTGTCGCCATCACGCCCAGCCAGGGGGCTATCGTTGACCGAGACGGTGATAGCGATGGTCGGCGGGTCGATCGGCTGGGCCGGCAGGGCGCCTTCGGCGTCCATCGCGCCCAGGGTGTCGGCCACCGTGGCCTTGGCGAGGCCGGCGATCGCGACGATGTCGCCGGCGACAGCTTCTTCGATCGGCTGCCGCTTTAGGCCGCGGAAGGCGAGGATCTTGCTCACCCGGCCGCGCTCCACCTCGACCCCGTCGCGGGAGAGGGCTCGGATGGCCATTGCGGGGGTGAAGCGCCCGGATTCGACTCGGCCAGTGAGCAGCCGGCCGAGGAACGGATCGGATTCGATCAGCACCGCCAGCAGGCGCGCGGGCTCGTCCGTGCGGCTCTCGGCGGCGGGCCCGGGCACGTGCTCGACGATCTTGTCAAACAGCGGAGCCAGGTCCTTGTGCTCATCGGCCATGTCGGCCACGGCCCAGCCCTGCTTGCCGCTGGCGTAGATGTGCGGAAAGTCCAGCTGCTCGTCGCTCGCGCCCATGGCGGCGAAGAGGTCGAAGGCGTCGCCGAGCACCCGTTCAGGGTCCGCGTGCGGGCGGTCCACCTTGTTCAGCACCACGATCGGGCGAAGACCGAGCTTCAGCGCCTTGCCGAGCACGAACTTGGTCTGGGGCATGACCCCTTCCTCGGCGTCCACCAGCAGCAGGCAGCCGTCGACCATGCCAAGAATGCGCTCGACCTCGCCGCCGAAGTCGGCGTGGCCGGGTGTGTCGATTATGTTGATGCGCGTCTCGCCGGCCGCGCCGTGCCACAGCACGCTGGTGGCCTTGGCGAGGATGGTGATTCCCCGCTCGCGCTCCTGGTCATTGGAGTCCATCGCCCGCTCGGCGTGGGCCTCGTTGGCGCGGAAGGCGCCGGACTGGGCCAGCATCTGGTCCACGAGCGTGGTCTTGCCGTGGTCGACGTGGGCGATGATCGCGATGTTGCGCAGGGACATTGGGGGACCCTTGGGGCGTGTCTCGAGTTTGGGAGGCCGGGCGGGCTTTAAGGGATCGGCGTGGCCGGGACCACCTGCGCGGGAAGACGCGCACATATAGTCATTTGCTCGCGCAAGCGAAATGGGTGCAGTGCACCATGCGACATGTCGCCCAGGCCGATTTCCAACATGCTGATTCTACAAAAACTTATTCGGCTACGAGCAAATCTTCCCGCATTGCGGCGGATTTTTCGCTTGCCAAATTGTGCGCTGCAACCTAAATACCCGTCACGACGCGTCGCTGACGCATCTGCCCTTCCTGGGCGTTTCCTCCCTAATTGAACTGGCCGCGCAGCCCGATGGCTGCGCGGCCATTTTTTTGCGCGCGACGCCCAATGCCGCGGAATCCATCGCCGCGTCCAGCCCCGCGCCGCATTTGGCGGCGGATCGCTGCTCGCTTCGTGTGAAATCTCTCCCCACATCGACCCCAGAGATTGGCCATGACGGCGCCTACGGGTGCTCGCGCTTCAATTCAAAGACCCGAAGTCCCGTTCAGGGATTGCTCCAGTCGACCGCGGCGAGAGAGGCCGTGAGTCGCTCGAGGTCCGTCTTCAGCGCCTCGTAGCCTTCGCTGGGCGCCAGGGCCGCTTCGTCGAGATAAAGCGCCCGGTTGATTTCGATCTGTAAGGCGTGGACCTGCCGCGCCGGCCGTCCATAGGTCTCGGTCGTGTAGCCGCCCGCATAGGGCGCGTTGCGGGTCACGGTGTAGCCCAAGGCCTTCAGTTCCTGCTCGACACGCCGGGCCACTGCCGGAGACGCCGCCGCGCCGAATCTGTCTCCCAGGACGATGTCGGAACCGCCGACGGCCTGGCTCGCCGCGGCCGAGGGCATGGAGTGCCAGTCGATCAACACCGCCATCCCATGCGCCTGACGCGTCTGCGCGAGGAGCGATGCGAGCGCCTCGTGGTATGGGCGGTGGATCCCTTCGACCCGGCTGGCGGCCTCGGCGAAGGTCAGCTTTCGGCGATAGATCTCCAGACCCTCGCAGACGACCCGGGCGATTGCGCCCAATCCGGCGGCCACGCGAGCGGTGCGCGCGCGTGCGAAGGCCGGCAGCTCGTCTTCGAACATCCCCGGGTCCAGCTCCCAAGGCTCGCGGTTGAGGTCGAGCCAGGC
>JAFANN010000018.1 GCA_019232665.1 Caulobacteraceae bacterium
GGGTGGAGAGCCGCCCGGGCGAAGGCTCCCGCTTCACGCTCTTCCTGCCCCGGGGTGAGGCCTCGGGGACCCCGATGATGCATTCGCCAGAACCGCGCCAGGGGCCCGATAGGGTCCTCCGCATCTTGATGGTCGAGGATGACGAACGCGTCGCGGACCTGTCCGGACAACTCCTCACCTCGCTCGGCTCCATCGTGACGACCGCAAGCAGCCCCAAGGCCGCCTTGGAGACCCTAACCCTGAGGCGCGACGACTTCGATCTGCTGCTCACCGACGTGGTCATGCCCGGGCCCATCGACGGCCTCGAGCTTGCAAACACCGTGAAGTCGCGCTGGCCGAACCTCCCCGTGGTTCTGACGACCGGGGCGACAGATGTCCGGCTCAAGACCGAACGTGACTTCACCGTTCTGCGCAAGCCTTTTTCTGCGGAGGTTCTATGGAGAGTCTTGCGCCACGCATCCGGTTCCTGACGGTTTGTTTTCGACGCCAACGAGTTCCATTGACCGACCTGCAACCGAGACAGGGATTCGCCTGTTTAATCGTAAGGGCCGGATGAGCGGATGCACAAGAAATTGTTGGCGATTGAGCGAGGGCCGATGAAATGGAGACTGGAGCCTACTCACAACCTCTCCTCGTCGATGTGATCGACGGCGAAGTGGTGATCCGCGGGCCGGAAGGCCCAACCGGAGTTTCCCTGACGCCTGCCGCGGCCGCCCTGAGCGCGCAGCGAATTGCGGACGCGGCGCGGAGGGCTGCCGTCGCTCAGGCTTCGCACGGTTCGGCAGTCGAGGCTTGAATTTCGCGCCTTGCATAGGCCACGGTCTGGCGACAGCTGCATGAGGCGCGCTCCAGACCGGCCACGTTGACGATTTCGACCACTCCTCGCCCGGACTGCACCAGTCCTTCGCGCTGCAATGTAGAGATCGCCGCGGCGATGGTGGTGCGCTGCACGCCCAGCAGCTGCGCGAGGGCGTCCTGGGTCAACGAAAGCGATGTCGACTTCGCCCGGTCGTGAGCGTCGAGCAGCGATCGCGCGAGCCGGTTCTCCACCGTGTGCAGGGCGTTGCAGGCGACGAACTGGCGGGCCTCGACCAGCAGCATCTCGATATAGCGATGGATCTGGTTCCGTAGGCCCGGGCTGTTCCCGAAAGCCTCGCGGTAGGCGCCGGCGGGAACTCTCCAGATCGTGCCGGCGATCTGCGCGGTCACTGTGGCGAAACTCTGCCGGCTGCCGCACGCCTCGAACGCGCCAACCACGCCCTCCTCGCCGACCAGGGCGACGTTGACGCTTTCGCCTGCCAGCGTCTCGGATGCGACCGCGAGCACCGCAGTCTCCGGAAAATAGACAAAGCCCAAGGGTGCGCCCATCTCGTGAAGCACATCCCCCTTCGCCAGTTCCACCCGCCGGCCGTTCACGCTCAGAGCGGTCCATGCGACCGGCTCGAGGCTGCCCAGCAGCTGGTTGTTGCTTGCCCTCATTCTTTTCGTTCCCGAGTCGACGTCCCGGAGCGGCTCATAACGTCTGCCCTCGATCGACAACGTCTGAAACCCGACAACGTCCTGGCTGGGTTTGTGGCATTTTCCGTCTCTTGTCCGCTTTCGCCGGGGGGGTGACCTCCCGGAGGGGGTGAATTCGCGCAGATCGTCATGAATTCGTGACGCCGCCACGACCGCCGCCGCGCCGCCATCGCGGTTTCCTGAGAGGGACGTCCCTTTCAAACTCGCCGCCCCTTCTTCCCGTCATCCCGGGCCGTAGCGAGCGGAGCGAAGCGAGGACCTAGGGACCCAGGGGACTGGAACGGCTATCGCGGTGCGCGAACCTCAGCTGCTCGCCCAGTTTCCCGGGTCGTCGCTTCACCCGGCTACGCCAGGCTCGCTGCCGCCTGGGATGACAGGAAGAGGGGACGGACGTCGAAAAGGCCCGGCAAGGGAGAAGGTAGATCCTGTCCCCCCTCACACCCGCGCGAGGCTACGGATTCCCTGGGAGAGCAGGAACTTCTCTCCGGCGGCGGGTGCGAGCCCTGCGTGCAGGGTGCGCGGTTCGGGGCTCCCCGCCAGATCGACGTTGGCCCAGTAGAAGCCGTCTCCGGGCTCACCGCGGAAGCGCAGGTCGAGTTTTGGAAAGTGCGTCTGGCCGTCTTCGAATTCGCGGTTGAGATAGATGATGAAGGTCACGATCCGCTGGCCGTTGCGGGCGATCTCCGCCGCGTGGGTCGGGATCTCCGGAATCAGATAGTCCCAGTGAAGCCCGAAGTCCTCGCCGGTCTTGTAGTGGAGGATCTGCGACACCTCGAACGCGCCCAGCGGAAAGCCGATGTTCGCCGCGATCCGCGCCCGCGTCATCAGGAGCACGACATCGGTGTCGATGAAGTTGAAGGCGTAGGCCCGATAGTTGCGGTCGGGCGGAGGCGCCTCGCCCGTCAGCAGTAGCCCCGGGGACAGCGGACGCTCGGTGCGAGCCTTTAGCCAGGCGCAGGCCGCGACGGGCAAGAAGCGGCGCATCGACACCACCCGCGGAGCAGTGTTCAGAACCTCCTTCTCCCCGCGCGCCAGCCAGGCCTCGACGCTCACAGACCGTCTCAAGGCCGCCCAGTCGCCCGCCTCGGCGCCAGCCGCGGCATCCGCCAGGGCCGTCAGCTGTCCCTGCGCCGAGGCGCAGCCGCCGACGGCGCCGGCGAGAAGATGGTCGAGGGCGAGCTCCCAGTCCTGGGGCGCGCCGACACCGGCGCCCCTGAGCATGGCGAGCCACGTCCACGCTTCCGCGACGCCAAGCTCGGCCGCTTCGTGCAGAAGTCGGCTCGCCTCCGCCACATCCTGCGGCTTGCCGACCGCCAGCCGCCGGAGCGCCTCGCCTACGCGCGGATGGTCGAAGTCGTGGGCGGGAGTGAAAGCATACCGGGCGTCGGCCATGGGGCCTGCTTACCGAAATTCGTCGACTGCGGCACGAGGCTTCGACAGCGGCCTAGGCCGTTGCGCCCTGCTGCCGCACGACCTCTTCGGCCGGTCGTCCCGTCACCTCGGCCATGTGATCGAAGCTGGCTTCGAAGCTGCCCAGGCCCTGGGTGACGCCCCTCAGCTCGGAGATGAAGTCTTGCAGCTGGGCCTCTGGCAGGTAGACCTCGACCTGCTCCCATCCGCTCCAGCCCGGCTTCGGTGCGAGCCCAAGGATCTGGCCGCGCCGGGCGACCACGGCGGCTGTGACGCGCGAGGCGCTGGCGATCGGCGCGGCGATTGTCAGCTTCTCGATGGGCTCGAGCAGATAGGACGCACAGGACTTCAGGCCTTCGTTCATGGCGATCCGACCGGCCGTGCGGAACGCCATTTCCGAGCTGTCGACGCTGTGAAAGGCGCCATCGATCAGGGTCGCCGCGACGTCGATCACGGGGAAGCCGAGCGGGCCCCGCTCCATTGCCTCCTTCAGACCTTGTTCTACCGCTGGGATCCATTGCTTGGGCACGGCTCCGCCCGTGATCTTCTGCGAGAAGGTGAAGCCGGTCCCCCGCTCCCCCGGACGGATCTCCACCAGCACGTCGGCGAACTGGCCGTGGCCGCCGGTCTGCTTCTTGTGGCGGCCACGCTGGGTGACGGATTTGCGGATGGATTCCCGATAGCCGACAGCGGGACGTCCCGTCGTGACCTCCAGGCCGAAACGCCGGCGAAGGCGATCAAGGGTGATCTGCAGGTGCGGTTCGCCCTGTCCCTCGAGCAGGGTCTGCTGACTTGCCGCGTCACGGCGCAGCCTGAGCGAGCCGTCCTCCTCCAGGAGCTTGGTCAGGGCCGTGGACAGGCGAACATCGTCCTTGCGGTCCTTCGGTTCCACCGAGATTGCGTAGACCGTCGGCCGGCGCGCGAGAGGCGGCGACTTGCGGGCGCGGCCGTCGGCCGCGAGGATGTCGCCGCTCTGCGCCGCGTCGATCTTGCCAATCGCAACGATATCCCCCACCGGCGCGCTCGAGGCCTTGCGCATCGCCCCGCCGTTGAACTGGAAGAGGCCGCCGATCCGGGAGGAGGAGCCGTCTGGCAGGGTGAGCGCCGCGCCGTCCTGCATCTCGCCGCCGAACACCCGGGCGTAGGCGAGCTTGCCGGCGTGACCGGCGTGGGAGACGCCAAAGACGTAGGCGCAGCGCCCGTCCACGCCCAGGCGCGTGGCCGCGGCGTCCGGCCCGGGCGCCTCGTGCCGCACCGCCTTGAGTAGCCTGCGCACGCCGAAACTCTGCAGGGCCGAACCGAAAAAGACGGGTGTGATCTTGCCCTGCCGCACATCGATGGCGAGGTCGGAGAAGATCGTCTCTAGGCTCGGTGTTTCGTCGTTCAGCAGCTGCTCGAGAAGGCCGTCGTCGAAGTTGGAGAGTTGCTCGAGCATCTGGAACCGCGCCTGAGTCTCGGCGTCGGTGATCTCATCTGGGACGTCGACCCGCGCCGAGGCCTGGCCGGGGCGGTAGAGGAAGGCCCGTTCGAGGGCGAGGTCGACGAAGCCTTTGGCCCGCTCGGCGTCGAACAGAAGCAGCTGGCGAGGCACCAAAGGCGTGGCGCTGGCCGACTGCATCGCCCCGATCAGAGCCTCGATCGAGCCCTGGGCCTGGTCGATCTTGTTGACGAAGATGGCGTGGGGGACCTCTCGCGCCTCGAGCTCGCGAAGGATGGGTTGCAGGAACACAGCGCGCTCGGGCAGCGGGTCAGCGACCACGATCGCGAGGTCGACCATGCGCGTTACGGCGTCGGCCGCGGCGCTGAAGTCGCTCGATCCGGGGCAGTCGATCACGCCGATCCGCTCCCCCAGCCATTCGAAGCCGACGAGATTGGGCTCGACCGACTGGCCGCGCTGACGGGCCTCAGGCGAAGCGTCGCCGACGGAGGTCCCCGCGGTCACGTCGCCTCGTCTGGGGATAGCGCCAGCCGCCAGCAGCATGGCTTCGAGCAGGGTCGTCTTACCCGTCCCGGCGGGGCCGATCAGGCCCACGACCCGAACGTTCTCCGAACGCGGTTCCGCCATCATCGCCTCCCGTTGCCGGACGCTCGAGGGTCTTGCCGCCACCGTCTGCCCTTCTCGCGCATCCGGCAATACGGGAGGCAGCCGGCAAGGCTCGCCTCGATCCATCTACGGCCTGTCGCTCCGAATGGTTCCGGATCGGCTGGCGGAGGCGGGAGCGGAGCTTCGGCTCGGCGCCGACGATCGCCCTGTTCGGAAGACCGTCCGTGCTTTCAGGCGATCGTCGGGTGGGCGTGAGCCGACCGCAGCGCAGGCCGTAGGGCTAGCAGCGTGGTCGCCAGTTCGTCCCGGCATGCGCGCAGGACATTTTGGACGGCCTGACGCGCCTCATGCGTCTGTTCGTGTTCGTCCGAGAAGGGAATGAGGGCCAGCAGACTTCGAGTCTGCGCGATCTTGTCCTCGATCCCCAAAGGCGGCTCCAGCGATCCTGCGGCTGCCCCAGAACTATGAACGGACCCTTCGGCGATGGGTGTCGACATCCGGACTCTTTACCGACTTGAGCGCGGCCGCCAATTCGGCGTTGTCGCGCAGACTTCAGTTTGAAGCGGTACTATTCGCAGATTCATTGCAATAGCAATGTCGCATCGGCTTTTTGTCGCGGCGCGCCGTGTCTGGCTCCTCTCCAGAGAACTCACGATGATTGAAGTGGCAAATTCGAATAAAATCCAGACGCGCATATGGAAGTGTTGCTGAGGCCTCTCTCGATACCGCTGTGCGATAAATTGGAGGCTCTTCTGCTGACCTCGCGACCTCGCCGTGGATCCAACGCCGTGTTCAGTAATAGATCCAGACGAAGAACCGCAGCGTGTTGTTGTCGGAGGCGTTGCGGCCCATCCTGTCGAAATTCGTGGCCGCGCCGCTGAACTGGAAATAGTCCGTGTACTGGACGCCGACGCGGAGATTGAAGCGCTGCCCGAACGGCGAGCGGCCGTTCCCAAACGGTGTGTCGTCGATCTGGAAGAGGATTCCCGAACTGTCCGGCCGGTTACGGCGGCTGCCCTGGTACAGAAGTTCGTCGGGAGAACCCCAGGTGTAGAACACCTGCGTGCTGAAGCCCACCTTGTCGCGCCAATAGTAGGAGGCGTCGACCCGGAGGTCCTGCAGGTTCTGCCGCGGGTTGGCCGCCAGGCCAAGGGCCGTGGAAGCGTTCAGACGCTGGCTCTCGTGCGTGTAGCGAGCGTTGAACGTGACGACGTCGTGGTTTGGCGCGGTGTATTGGAAGGACGTATCCATTCCGACGTCGTCATAGTGGTCGGTGAGGCCCGTGCTCTGGTCGTGGCCGGGGAAGATGCGGGCGTCCATCGCGAAGGCGCCGATCTCCACATTCTTCTCGCCGAGGTTCCAGTCGTAAGCGACGCGGCCATAAGGCGCCACGCCGTCGATATTCCCGGGCGCGGTCGGATCGGCGCCCCAGTGGGTGAGGAAGTGCGAGCTGGGGGATCGATAGCCGCCAAATTCCACGTACGTCCGGTCGTTGATCCAGGCGTAGCCCGTCAGTCCGACGGTCGTCTGGGCGAGATTGCCGATGAACGGCGTAGCGGGGAGGGCCGGCGCAAGAGCCGAGCTGGTGTAGGGAAAGCCCCATGCCGGCAAGGTGTTGAACGGGTCCTGGACGGTGGGGTTGTTGTTGAGGCTGATCCCCAGCACGCTCTTCACGCCCGCGATGGTGGCGTTCGTCACCGCCCGAATGTCGAGGTTGTCCCAGTGGAAGGCATGGGCCACCCCGTCGTAGGTGGTCTGGATGAAGGCCCCGAGGTGATCGCCAAATCCTCCGGCGACGAACAGGCTGATCTGGTCGACGGCGAAGTTGTCGTCCGTGGCGAAGTGCGGCGTCGGCGGGGACTGCCCTTTGTTGGTGCGGGTGTAGGAGCCCTGGATGAAGCCGGCCAGCGGCACGTTGAAGCTCACGGCGCGCGTCGTGTAGCCGTGCAGCTTGAACTCTCGTCCGAAGGGCGTGAGCTGCGGTCCAAGTCCGCCGACGTGGCAGGCTTCGCATGGCCGCCCGGTCTGCACCGCGAAGCTCGGCACGGCGTGCGCCGCGGGGGCAGCTGCGAGCAGTCCGGCGGCGAAGAGCCCTGCCAGCCCTCGCCATGCGGGCAACGATCCAAGTCTTCGCATTAGCAAACCTGAGAAGCGCGGAGATGGACGGCGGGACGTTCAGGATTTTCGCGCGAACAGGCTGCACCAGCCCGAGGGACTGATATCGCCGGCGACGAGCTTACAGGCGTTGGGCGCCTGCCAATTGACGCAGAGCTCGCAGCGGGCGCCGCCCTTGGGCGTGGCCTGATAGCCGATGTCCTGCGGGCGGAGTTTGACGGCGGCGGCAGCTCTCCCTGCGGAGAGGCCCGCGATGCCGGCAGCTCCCGCGGCGACCGCCGCTCCGCCCAGGATCTGGCGTCGCGTCGCGCCGTCTGCGGTGTTGGACCAGGTGAAGCGCATGGTTCGTCTCTCGGCTGGTTCGGCCATGACGCCCGCGCGTCCGACGCCGAAGTCGACGTCAGGCATTCGAGCTATCTGGGTTTGGGGGCGCTGGCGTCACGCCAGCTTTTCGTGAAAGCGATGGATCAGTCGGCCAGACACGCTGAGACCGTCATGCGGCCGGGCCAGGTCGGTTGTCGCGCAGGCCCGAACCTGGACTGCCGGCGACGCATGTCCGATTGCCCAGTCCATTCGAACTGGAGGTCGGCGAATACTGCATGCGTTACCAAGACGTACGGCATCGCACTCTCCGGACATCTGCGGCGAGGCGCCAGAACCTCGTCGTCCGTGAGTAACGGCGAGGCGATCAAAAGTTCAAAGGTCTGCAAAAAAGAATATCCGGTGCGCATCGCTGTCCATCGCGCAGCGTCACTGGAGCGAAGCCGCTGATTTGGACGCACTCGCGACTCTGGTTACGAACGGAGCATGAACGCGCTGATCCTTCCCCTCGTGTTCGGACTCCTGGCGGCGGCGATGGCGGCCTGGGCCATGGCCGAACGCGGACGCGCCGAGCGGGCCCTCACCGAGGCGCGCATGCTGCGCGAGCAGTCGACGACCGGCGCCGAGGCGATCCGGGCGCAGGCGGCCGCCTCCGCCGGCGCCGTCGCGGAGGAGCTGGTGCGGCGGGCGACCGAGACCTTCGCCGCCCAGGATCGCCTCGCCCAGGCCAAGCTCGAGGCGCAGCTCAAGCCGGTGGCGGAGACCCTGCAGAAGGTCCAGGCCCACGTGACGGCGGCGGAGACGGCGCGCGCGGCGGAGACCGGCGGCCTCAAGGCGCAGATCGAGCAGCTGCTTGCCGCCTCGGCGGCGACCCAGGAGGAGGCGCGCAAGCTCTCCACGGCGCTTCGGCGCGGCGCAGGCGTGCAGGGCCGCTGGGGCGAGCAGATCCTGCGCAACGTGCTGGAGATGGCGGGGCTCGCCTCGCCGCGCGACTTCGAGGAGCAGTTGCACATCGATACGGCGGACGGCGCCCAGCGCCCGGACGTCGTCGTGCGCCTGCCCGGCGGCGGCCAGTTCGTGATCGACGCCAAGTGCTCCCTCACCGCCTTCATGGAGGCTCAGGACGCCGCCGACGAAGTCGCGCGCGAGGCTTGTTATCTGCGCCACGCCCAGAGCTTGAAGACCCACCTCCAGGGCCTCTCGGCGAAGGCCTACTGGGACAAGCTGGAGGCCTCGCCCGACTTTGTGGCCATGTTCGTGCCAGGCGACGGATTCCTCGCCGCCGCCCTCGAGCGCGCGCCGGACCTGATGGCGGTCGGGCTGGAGAAGCGGGTGATCCTGGTGACGCCCACGACCCTTTTCGCCCTTTGCAAAGCAGTGGCTTACGGCTGGCGGGTGGAGGAGCAGCACCTCAACGCGCGCCAGATCGCCGACCTCGGCCGCGAGCTCTACAAGCGTCTGTCGACGATGGGCGAGCACGCCGCCGCCATGGGCCGGGCGCTCTCGACCGCGGTGGGCAAGTACAATGACTTCGTCGGCTCCCTGGAGAGCCAGGTGCTCACCTCGGCCCGCAGGTTCGAGGATCTCAAGGCCGACCACCCCACGGCGAAGGTCAAGGATCTCAATGGCCTGGAGGCGTCAGTCCGGCCTCTCACGAAGTTGGCCGCGGCGCAGTCGCCGCCCGTCTTGACGCTGTCCGAACCGGCGCCTACCTCGTCGCCATGACAATCCGCCCGATCCTGACCGTGGACAGCGACATGGCCGTCCTCAAGAAGGTTTCGGCCCCCGTCGAGACTGTCGACGACGACCTGCGTGTCCTCATGGACGACATGCTGGAGACCATGTACGACGCGCCCGGCATTGGCTTGGCGGCGATCCAGATCGGCGTGCCCAAGCGCGTCATCGTCATGGACCTCGCACGTGCGGAGGAACCCAAGGCGCCACGCTTCTTCGTCAATCCGGAGATCCTCTGGGCCTCCGACGAGATGTTCGTCTACGAGGAAGGCTGTCTCTCGGTTCCCGAGATCTACGACGAAGTCGAGCGGCCGGCGCACGTGCGCATCCGCTATCTCGACTACAATGGCCAGCAGGTGGAGGAGGAGGCTGAGGGCCTGTTCGCCGTCTGCATCCAGCATGAGCTGGACCACCTCAACGGCGTCCTCTTCATCGACCACCTCTCGCGCCTGAAGCGCGACCGCGCCATCTCCAAGGTCCGCAAGGCCGCGCGCGAAGCCGCCTGACGCGGCCGCGCAGAAGAAGCGCGGTATCTACGGTGATTTACAGTAGATCGGAGCCGTCAGGCGGAGGATGAAGGCCGCGAGATGACCCTGCGCCTGGCCTTCCTCGGCACGCCCGACTTCTCCGTCCCCACCCTCGCCGCCCTGGTAGAGGCCGGGCATGAGATCGCCTGCGTCTACGCTCAGCCGGCTGCGCCGCGGGGGCGAGGACAGGCGCTGCGCCCTTCTCCCGTCCAGGCCTTCGCCGAAGCGGCGAGAATCCCGGTCCGCACCCCCGCCTCGATGCGCGATCCCGCCGAGATCGCCGCCTTCGCGGCGCTTGGCCTCGATGCGGCGGTAGTGGTGGCGTTCGGCCAGATCCTGCCCGAGGCGGTGCTCGAGGCGCCCCGGCTCGGCAGCTACAACCTCCACGCCTCCCTCCTGCCCCGCTGGCGCGGCGCCGCGCCGATCCAGCGCGCGATCATGGCCGGTGACGCCGTCACCGGCGCAGAGGTGATGCGCATGACCGCCGGTCTCGACGAGGGGCCGGTGATCGCTTCGATGCGGTTGAGGATCGACGCTCTGGAGACGGCCGGCACGCTGCATGACAGGCTGGCGGCGGCTGGGGCGCGCCTGATGGTCGAGGCGATCGGCCGTGTCGGACGGGGCGAGGCCGTCGGGCTTCCGCAGCCGGAGGACGGCGCGACCTACGCCAAGAAGATCCGCCCGTCCGAGACCCGTATCCGGTGGGACCGAACGGCCTCCCGCGTC
>JAFANN010000192.1 GCA_019232665.1 Caulobacteraceae bacterium
CGCGCTTGAGCCCGATCGCACGCGGCAGCCGGTGAAGGCCACCCGCCAGGGCGGCGAGACCCACGCGCGGCTCGGGCAGCGCGAAGACCGCCTTGTCGGAGGCGATGATCAGGTCGCACGCCAGGGCGATCTCGAAGCCGCCGCCCATGGCGACGCCGTTGACGGCGGCGATCAGCGGCTTGGCGAGGTCGAAGCGCGAGGTGAGGCCGGCGAATCCGGAAGGCGGAGAGCGCATCTCCCCTCCCCCCGCCTGCCACTTCAGATCGTTGCCGGCGGAGAAGGCCCGGTCGCCCGCGCCGGTGACGATCATCACCCACTGCGAAGGATCCGCTGCGAAGTCGTCGATGGCCTGGGCCATTTCGAAGTGCATCGGCGAGTGCGCCGCGTTCATGACCTCGGGACGGTTGAGGGTCAGCGTGGTCACCCCGCCGCCCCGCTCAAGCTTGATGAACTCGAACGCCATCGCGCGCCTCGCTCGTTGATGGTTATCTGCCGGCGCCTGTCTTACAGCGCCGCGAGGCCCGCCTTGAAGCGTTTCCAGTTGGCGACATAGTGCTGGGCTCCGTGCGCGATCGCCTCGGCCTGGGCGGGCTCGAGCGTGCGGACCACCTTTCCGGGAGAGCCCATCACCAGCGAGCGGTCCGGAATCTCCTTCCCCTCGGTGATCAGGCTGTTGGCGCCGATGATGCACTGGCGCCCGATTTTCGCGCCGCTGAGGACGACCGAGCCGATCCCGATCAAGCTTCCCTCGCCGATCGTGCAGCCATGCAGCATGACCTTGTGGCCGACGGTGACGTTGGCGCCGATGACGAGCGGCTGACCCATGTCAGTGTGCAGGACGCTGTTGTCCTGGACGTTGGAATTCTCGCCGATTTCGATCGGTTCGTTGTCTCCGCGGAGCACGGCGCCGAACCAGATACTTGCGTTTTTCTTCAAAATGACGTTTCCAACCACGATCGCGTTTGGCGCGATCCAGTATTCGCCTGCCCCGGGCAAGGTGGGGGCGATGCCGCCAAGTCTAAAGGCATTCATCCGCACACCCCCTATTCTTCGAGAACGGCACTTATAAACCTTCTGGAAATGAGTTTAGATCAGGATCGTTAGGCGATTCGGGGGGCTTCCGAAGGCCCTCCGATCCCCCTGCGGGCGGTCCTCGTCCGCAGTCTCTGCTGGACGGAGTTGTGGGTGTCGCGCAGGCAAGCCGGGCGGTCAACTCCGCCCCCTTCGCCGAGTTCAAGGGCTTCCGGCGGGGCGCCGGCGGTGGGCCCATCCCATCCGTTTCCATTCCGAACCTGCATCGAAGGGCGAGCCATTCCGGCATCGCCCTTTTTCTTTGGCCAAGGCCAACGCCACGGAGGACTCCCATGACCAAGCGGCCCCTCAAGCGGCTGGTGCGCGAAGGCGCCTTCGACGACCGGGAATTCCAGGACGACAAGATCCGTCGCCTCCCGGTCGGCCGCGGATGGAGCCCGCTGCCGGGCGAGGACGAGCGCGAGCAGGGGTATCTCAAAACGGTGAAGCCGAAGTCCGAGGGCCAGAGTCGGCTGATGGCGGCGATCGACAGCAAGCCGCTCGTCGTGGCGCTGGGCCCCGCGGGGACGGGAAAAACCTATCTGGCGATCTCCAAGGCGGTCGAGGCGCTCGAGGCCGGCCGCGTGGGACGCATCGTGCTCTCGAGGCCGGCTGTCGAGGCCGGCGAGTCGCTGGGCTACCTGCCCGGTGAAGTGGAGGACAAGCTCGCCCCCTATCTTCGCCCGCTCTATGACGCCTTGTCGGACCGGCTGTCGATGAAGCGGGTGCGCTCGCTGATCAGCGAGGGGGCGATCGAGATCGCGCCCGTCGGGTTCATGCGCGGCCGCACGCTCAACAACGCCTTCGTGGTGATCGACGAGGCGCAGAACTGCACCTACGTGCAGCTCAAGATGCTGCTCACGCGGTTGGGCTGGAACTCGACCATGGTGGTGACTGGCGATCCGGCCCAGTCCGACCTGCTGCCGGAACTCTCCGGGCTTGCCCCAGTCGCCGAACGGCTCGAGCAGGCTCCCAACATCGCCGTGGTGCGCCTGCAGGACGTCGACATCGTGCGGCACCCCTTGGTCGCGGAGATGCTCGCGGTGCTCTAGCGCTCGAACTCCATCGGGGCCGGAACTTTGCGCCGGCCCTGGTGGAAGAGAAGGCGACAAGCCCCTACGCGATGGGGGAAGCGCCGCACCAGCCCGGCAGGAAGGTGGCGTCGTTCGACTTCGCGAGGCGAACCGCGCGGTTCAGGGCAGCGCCATAGTCCTTGTCGATCGTCTTGCGCTTGATCCGCGGGCGAAGAAAGTCGGCCCAGAGGAACTCGCTGAAGGGCGTGAGGTCCTTGGCGTAGCCGCCGGCGTGGCGCAAGTCGCCAGCGAGACTGCGATAGGGATCGTCCTTCAGCCCGGTGATCGAGCCTGGGATGTCATCGAAGTCTATGCGCCTCCCCTCGGTGTCGTACGGGTGACACCAGGCGCGGTTATCGAGGAATCGCCAGAACGATGCTTTCGACAGGACGCTCAGATCCGCCGTCACCGTAACCAGCACCGATTCGACACCTTCCTTGTACAGGGCGCAGGCCAGATGATGGTTATCGATGATGTAGTGCCGCTTCTTCGGTCCCAGCACCGTGGGGATCATATGCCGGCCGATGAAGGTACCGCTGTCCTGTTCCTTCAACTCGCGGAAGTGCTTCCGTTTCTCCTCCACCTCATGGAAGCCGACGGTGATCTGGGTGGGCTTGAGCTCGGCCAACGGCTGCGGCTTGAGCAGGGGTTCGTGCGCGGTCATCCGACCAATTTAATCCTCTGTGGTCGGACGGGCTATGCCTTAGCCGTTGGAGTTGAAGGTCAGGAACATTCCTACCGCCGCCGCCGCCATTGCCGCGGTCGCCACCCAGCCCACTGCGCGCAGCACCGGCGGAAGGGTGAAATCACCCATCGCCTCGCGCCGTTGGCCCAGGTGCATGATCAGGACCATGAGCGGGACAGCGGTGACGCCGTTGATCACCGCGCTCCAAAACAGCGCCTTCATCGGATCGATATGGATGAAATTGATCGTCCCACCGATGAACATAGCGGCGACGATCGCGCTGTAGAACCAAGGCGCTCGGTTCCACTTGCGCGCCAGACCCACGCGCCAGGCCATGACTTCGCCGAGCGCATAGGCGGCGGAACCGGCGAGAACGGGAAGGGCCAGCAAACCAGTGCCGATGATGCCCAGCGCAAATACTGCGAAGACGTAGCGCCCCGCGATCGGCTTCAGCGCCAGCGCCGCCTGCGAAGAGGTCTGGATGTCGGTGACGCCGTGCGCATGGAGCGTTGCCGCCGTGGTCACCACGATGGAGAGCGCGACCGTGTTCGAGAGGCCCATGCCGATCCAGGTATCCCAGCGGATGCGCCTGAGCTCGACTGGCGCCTGATCGGGCGCCTTCTTGAGCGGCCGGGAGCCCTCCTGCTCCTTCATGTCCTCGACCTCCTCCTCAGCCTGCCAGAAGAAGAGGTAAGGGCTGATGGTCGTGCCGAGCACCGCGACGATCACCGTGAGATAGCCCGGGGCCAGGGAGATCTTCGGGATGACCAGGTGGCGCAGCACGTCGCCCCAGGGCACGCCAACCACCAGGACCACGCCGACGTAGGCGAACAGCGAGAGGGTCAGCCACTTCAGGATCGGAACGTAGCGGGCGTAGCGGACGAACACTTCCAAAACGACCGACACCACGCCGAACACCGCGGTGTACACGAGTGCAGGGCCCCCGATGACGAGGCCGAGCGCCGCGCCCATCGCGCCCATGTCCGCGCCGAGATTGATCGTGTTGGCTGTCGCGAGCAGGAGGATGATCGTCCACACCAGCCAGCGCGGATAATGCCGGCGCAGGTTGCCCGCGATCCCGCGTCCGGTCACCCGGCCGATCCGCCCGCAGATCTCCTGGATCGCGCACATCAACGGCCAGCTGAGGAACAGCGTCCAGCCCAGGTCGTAGCCGAACTGCGCGCCGGCCTGGGAGTAAGTGGCAATGCCGCTCGGATCGTCGTCCGAGGCGCCCGTTATCAGACCCGGCCCAAGAATGTCGCCCAGTTTGAGCCTGTGCTTATGCTTGACTTCGGGGGGCGGGCTCGGGATTGGCGAGTTCGCCGGCTCAAAGGCGGCGGGGTCCCGGGAACGGGTTTCAGTCATAGCCGCTCCTCCCCACGCGCCGGCCTCTCCTGGTCGCCGCATTGGCGGGATTCGCGACCGCGATCGGGGGAACGGCATGGAGACGGGTGGGGTCCATGACTGACAGACGCGGAACGGTCCGCCTCAGACCCCCGAAGCTCGCCGCCTGCCTGGCATGGGCGTGTCTCGCCGCCGGGGCCAAGGCCCAGGAACAGCCTGCTTCGGACCAGAGCGCGGCGCCCACCGAGGCCTACGCCCTTCATGGACAGACGACTTTCATCGATCAGTTCCACTTCGCCTTTCCAGCCCCCTATGAGGGAAAAAACAGTCTCTCGCCCGATGCCGAGGGGCGCGAGACCTGGGACCTAACGATTTACGACGGCTTTCGACCATGGAAGGGCGCCGAATTCTGGATAGCCCCTGAAGTCGACCAAGGCTTCGGCCTCGATAACACCGCCGGCGTCGCCGGCTACCCAAGCGGCGAGGCGTACAAGATCGGAAGGTCGATCCCTTATGTTCGCCTGCAGAGGATCTTTGTTCGGCAGACGATTGAGCTGGGCGGGGGCGAGCAGAACGTCGACAGTGGCCCCTTTCAGCTCGCAGGAAAGACGACAAAGAACAGAATTGTCATTACTGCCGGCAAGTTCTCCGTCGACGACATCTTCGACTCCAACGACTACGCCCACGATCCGCGCCACGACTTCATGAACTGGTCGCTTATAGACACCGGCACGTTCGACTATGCTGCGGACGCTTGGGGCTACACGGTCGGCGCGGCAGTCGAGTGGTATCAGGGAGACTGGGCCTTGCGCGCCGCGGTCATGGACCTCTCGATAGTCCCGAACAGTCCTGAGCTGGACCCGCATTTCGCCCAGTACCAGTTGATCGGCGAAGGCGAGCGCCGCTGGACCATACACGGCCTGGGGGGCGTGGCGCGGATCACGGGGTACTGGAGCCACGGCCGCATGGGGAGCTTCGACCAGGCGATCGCCCAGGCGCAGAGCGTAGGCGGAGTTCCCAGCACCGCCCTGGTCCGCGAGTTCCAAGGCCGAGGCGGGTTCGGCTTCAATGCACAGCAACAGCTAACCGGGGACCTCGGAGTGTTCGTTCGCGCCGGTGTCAGGAACGGAACGGTCGAACCTTACGAATTCACGGACATCGACCGCACTGGCGCTTTTGGAGTTTCCTTAAAAGGACGGCGATGGGGTCGACCAGATGACATGGTCGGCCTGGCCGGCGTCGTGAACGGGATTACGGCGATCCACCAGGCTTATCTCGCGGATGGAGGAATCGGTGTCCTGGTCGGGGACGGGCAGCTGCCGCACCCCGGGACAGAGAGGATCCTCGAGACCTTCTATTCAGTGGCGGTCGTCAAGCAGTTCCACGTCACGCTCGACTATCAGTTCGTCGACAACCCCGCCTACAACCGCGACCGCGGCCCGGTCTCGATCCTGGCCGCGCGCCTGCACGCCGAGTTCTGACGCGCGGGAAAGTCCCTCAGCGCAGCAGGAGCCAGACGAGAGAGACGGCGCCCGCGATCCAGCAGTAGATCGCGAACGGCGTGAAGCCGCGCACCTCGTGTGTCCTGAACCACTTCATCAGGGCCCAGACGCTGAGGAGGGCCGTCACGCCCGCCACGACACCCGCCAGGATCGCCAGCGGACCAAGGCCCTGGTGGTTGTGGAGCAGCTTGGGAGCTTCCAGGGCGACAGCGCCCAGGATGATCGGGGTGGCGGTCAGGAAGGAGAAGCGCGCGGAGTCCTCGTGGTCGAGCCCGCAGAGATAGCCGCCGCTCATCGTCGCGCCCGACCGCGACATCCCTGGGATCAGGGCGAGGCACTGCCAGAGGCCGATCACCACGGCGTCCGCGAAACGCAGCTGATCCAGTTTGCGCGTCGTGCGCCGGCGCAGTCGCTCGGCGAAGAACAGCATGACCCCGTTGACGATCAGGAAGGCGGCCGCGAGCGTCGGGGCTGCAAAGCCCTGCTTGAGGGTCTTTTCGAAGAAGAAGCCGAGCACCACAGCCGGGATCGTCGCCACGACCACCCGCCAGAACACACGGCGGTCGGCTGCGCCCTCAGGATCGTTGAATCGAACGACCGACAGGGCGAAGCCGAACCAGTCGCGCCAGAAGAATCCCAGCAGAGCGATCGCCGTCCCCAGGTGCATCACCGCAAGGAATGGCAGGAAGCCTTCGGCCGCCTCGTCGACATTTCGCCAGCCGAGCAGCACCGGCGCGATCACTGCGTGGCCGAGGCTGGATATGGGAAAGAGTTCCGTGATCCCCTGGAGGATCGCCATCACCACGGCTTGCAAGGGAGTCATGGAATGGCGGTCCTGGGCAGGGTCGTCGGAACGCGCCCCTTCGCATGGAATCAGGGACTTCCGCCAGCCCGCCCTCCCGCCTGAAACATGCGGGAGGGCGGTCAGTCCGGCGTCAGCCGATGCGGCGGCTGACGGCGTTCTCCCGATGGTTCAGGCGGGTCTGCTCGACCTTGGAGATGTGTCCGCCATGACGGCGGGCAAAGCGGCGCTCGGCGATGCGGATGCGGTGATCGGCGCGATGCAGGCGGTGCGCCTTGGCCGCTCCGATCTCGCCGTCAGCGCGCTGGGAGTCGATGCGAGCGTCCTGCTTGTCGAGGCGCTGATTGACCTCGGCGCGCCTCGGATGGGTCTGGTCGAAGCCCTGGGCGCTCGCCGCCTGCGCCCCGGCGGCCGCGAGGGCGAGTCCGGCGACGGCGGCGAGGATAGTCTTGGTGTTCATCTTGTTACCTTTGCGTTGCGCCAGTCACGATCGATCGGCGTTACGCAACAGGTAGCCTTCGTCTTCTGAACGGGGCTGCAATGCCCAATTCATACTCGGTTCACGCTTTGAGTTTGCGGCGTTGCTTCTTGCGAAGCGTCAGCGGGATCAGCTTGCCGAGGCCTCGGCGTTCATCGGTGGCGTGATCACTTTGAGGATGTCCGACTGCTCGATCCGACGGATACGCTCGGTGACGTTCAGCCGGGTGAAGAGTTCCTCCGCCCCATAGTCCTGCACCGCCTGCGGCCACAGGCGATGAGCGTCCGCCATCAGATTCGGCGCCTCGCCGACGAAGACGATCTCCCACGTCCCGTCCGACTTTCTGGCGTAGATGAAGTTTCCTCCCATGCGGGTGAGCGGCTGATCGCCCCGGACGCGCATGAATCGGTACACGGCGCCTGAAGCGCCCCTGACATCGATCGTGTCGTGCATAATACCCTGACTCTTACAAGCTTTACCTTGCGAGGCAGGCGGAATCACCTCGCTGAACCGCCGCCCGATACAAGTCTATCCACGTCCTCGCTTCTTCGTAAGCCACCAACGGCAGACCCTCCAGGTGCTGGATGAGGTACTTGAAGCGCTTGTCGGCGAGTTCGGCGGAGAGGTCCGGAAGTTGCGGAGAGGGTCCGGTCGGGCGCACCACAACGACCCCGTAATCCATTGAGATAAGACGAAAATCGATGTCCCTTGCGGCCGCGAGCTCGAACGCCGTTTTCCAGCCGTCGCCCGTCCAGCCGCTGGTGCGGATCTGAGGGACGTGCTCTTCCAGCCAGTCACGCGGCAACATGTCGTGCATGCCGATCCACCCTCCCGGGGCAAGATGACGCAGGGCGTTTTCAAGATCACGATGGACCTGAGGATAGAGGTGCAGGCCGTCGATGAAGATCACATCGAATGGCGGACCCTCGTAGGCGGCGAAGAAGTCGTCGCTCGTCATCCGGTGCGTGCCGCCCCGGACAGGGTCGACGCCGGTCTTGTCAGCTGCGAGGACCGCGTCGAAGAGAACGTTGTCGGCGCACCCGATCTCGAGATAACGGCCGTTCGGGCGCTCAGCCATAAGAAGATTGACGACCGAGATCCTGTTGTAGCGGGTCGACGACCAGTCGAAGTCCAGAACCCTGTCGGTGCGGTTGGCGTCATATCGTCGCGACATTCGCCATTCCCGCAACTGCGTGCCAAGGCTACGCTTTTTCCGCTTGGTCACGACCGGACGCCCTCTCGCGCGCCTTGGCCGTCGCAGAGGTCGCTGGCAGAGGGAGGACGCCCTGCGGATTGGGGAGGATTCATCGGTCGCTAGTTCCAACAGGCCAGGGCGCAACACAAGGGCGACCCTCAGTGTTTGTGCTGATCGGACACGGCGTCAGGACCCTTGCCGACCGTGCGAAACGGGGCTTTTGTTGCGGCGATGACACAAGCAGGACGACCGCGCGGCCACAGCTGTGCTAAGGTCACCAATGAGACACGATAAGGCTCTAGACGAGCCTGTCCCGGCAGTTTACCGGCGGGCGCGAAGGGGACCAGTGTGAAAACGATTTACGACCTGCTGACGATGGCAATCTTCGCCGGCTTGGTGGTTCTGTTCCTGCAACGCTCCACGGCCGCGGAACCCCGCGACCACATGTATCAGTACGCGCCGCCAGCGATTGGGTGCGCCGTGGCCAACTACGTTGGCAATCAGGCCGTCGAGCGCAGCAACAACATGCTGGCGGGTCTGGCGATTGCGATCATACTGGCCGTGGTCGCTTATATCCTTTACGTCCTGAAGCCGTTCAATCAGGCGCAATGAGCGTCAATGCGGCGAGTCTAAGGGGGGACGCTGCGACGGATGAGTAAGATCATGAACGGTCGACTTGCCGTCCAACGGGTCCCGCAGTCGAAATTGGCGACCCAGAGGTCCAAATGAACTGGTTCTACAGAATCTACGACTGGGTTCTCGGGCTCTTCGATAGGTCGCCTGCGACGTCGCCCGAACCTGAATATGTCTGGCGTCCGGCTGCGGCCGAGCCGGCTCCCGTCGCAATTCCGGAAGGCGCTTACCCCCGGTTCATGGCCTCGGCCGGGGACCAGACCGCCCTCCCAGACGCCTTCGCGGCCATCCGGGCGAAGCTTCGACAGGCCTACACGCCCGCCCAGCCGGTCACGGACCGCAAGATGTTCTCCGGGCGCAGCCGCGTGCTCGGCTCCGTCATCCAGGCGATCGAGGACCAGCGCCTCCACACGGTCATCTATGGGGAACGGGGCCTGGGCAAGACCTCGACCCTGCACGTCCTGGCGCAGACGGCGCGCGATGCGCGCTACCTCGTTCTCTACCACACCTGCAGCGCCAGCTCGAACTTCGACGACGTCTTCCGCGCCGTCTGCGCGGGCATCCCCCTGATGTTCCACGCCGACCACGGCCCGACGAGCCAGCAGACCGAACGCGGCGACAACTTTGCTTCCATCCTTGGAACTGAGCCCGTGACGACCCGTGTTGTCGGCGAGCTGTTTGGCAAGGTGGTCGGCACCCGGATCCTGGTGATCCTGGACGAATTCGATCGGGCGGAGAACGAGGAATACCGCCGGAACATCGCCGAGCTGATCAAGAGCCTTTCCGATCGCGCAGCTCGCGTGCAGCTGCTGATCGGCGGCGTGGCGGCCAACCTCAGCGAGCTGATCGCCAACGTGCCGTCGATCCAGCGGAACATCTTCGCGCTCCAGCTGCCGAAGATGCCCCCGTCGGAGATCCGCGACCTCGTCAAGAACGGTGAATCCATCAGCGGCCTGACGTTCGACGACGATGCGGTCGAAACGATCACCGCCAAGTCGCTCGGCTTCCCGTTTCTTGCGACCCTGCTGAGCCAACGCTCGGCCCTCACGGCCATCGACAGCGGACGTGTTGAGGTGACCGCGCAGGACGTCGAGGAGGCGGTTGGAGAGGTGATCGAGGAATTCCGCGGGCGGGTTTCCCGTCGCTCGGTCTCGCGGATCGAAGCCTGTGCGGCCGAGGGCGCGCTCCCCGCGCTAGGCGCCCTTGCCGGCGCGGCCCAGACCGTCGGCGGCTGGTTCAGTCCCTTCGATCTCGCACCCATCCATGGTGATCCGGCGACGCTCTCCAAGGCCAAGGCCAATCTGGACAACCTGCTGGCCAATTCCGGTCTGCTCGAGACGCGTGGCGAAGGGGCCGATCGGACCTATCACTTCGCCGAGGAGAGCGTGCCACCGTATCTCTGGCTCGTGGCCGGGCACGCACACGCCGATGCGAGTTTTGCGCACCGCATAGCGGGCGCAGAGGCCTGACGACCGCCCTCACCACAACTCACTACTGGGAGTAATGCAGCTTGGGTGTGGTCAAGCTCGTCAGGCCGCGCCGGTTCGGTGACGACCGCGGCTGGTTTTCGGAAACCTGGAGCGCCCGCGCCTCCGAGCGCATCGGCATTCCGCGTGAGTTCCGGCAGGACAACCACTCGCTCTCGCGCCCCGCTAGGACGCTCCGGGGACTGCACTTCCAGGTCCCGCCCCACGCCCAGGCAAAGCTCGTCCGGTGCGTTCGCGGGCGCATCTGGGATGTCGCAGTAGACGTCCGCGCCGGTTCGCCGACCTTCGGCACGTGGATCGGGGCAGAACTCAGCGCCGAGAACGGTAATCAGCTTTTCGTTCCCGTCGGTTTCGCCCACGGCTTCCTGACGCTCGAGCCCGACACCGAAGTCGAATACAAGGTCACCGATTTCTATTCTCCGGAGTGCGACGGCGGTCTCATCTGGGACGATCCCGACATCGCCGTCGCCTGGCCTCTGGGGGGCGCCTCGCCCATCCTGTCGCCGAAGGACGCCGTACTGCCGAGGCTGGCGGACTTCCGCAGTCCCTTCGTCTATGACGGCGAACCCCTGACGCCTCTGGAGCCCGAGCCTCTCGTCCCATGACCAAGACCCGGATTCTCGTCACCGGCGGCGCCGGCTTCATTGGCTCGGCCCTTGTCCGCCGTCTGGTCGCATCGGGCCGCTACCAGGTCCTCAACTTCGACAAGGTGACCTACGCGGGCAATCTGGCGTCCGTGAAGTCCGTCGAAAGCGACCCCGGATACGCCTTCTGTCGCGCCGACGTCTGCGACGCGGCCGCCGTGCGCAAGGCGCTCCGCGAATTCCAGCCGCAGATCATCACCCACCTCGCGGCCGAGTCCCACGTCGACCGCTCGATCGACGGGCCCGCGGCTTTCATCCAGACCAACGTCGTGGGCACCTTCACTCTGCTCTCGGAGACGCTGGATTACTGGCGAGGGCTCGGAGAGCCGTTCAAGTCGGCGTTCCGCTTCCACCACATTTCGACAGACGAGGTCTTCGGCTCGCTTGGAACGGAAGGCTGTTTCGACGAGACGACCGCCTATTCGCCGCGCTCGCCCTACTCGGCGTCCAAAGCCGCCTCGGACCATCTGGTCCGCGCCTGGACCCACACCTATGGCCTGCCGACCCTGGTGACCAACTGCTCGAACAACTACGGCCCGTTCCACTTCCCCGAGAAGCTGATCCCACTGGTGATCATCAAGGCCCTCGCCGGGGAGCCCCTGCCCATCTACGGCGCCGGTGACAATGTCCGCGACTGGCTGTTCGTGGACGACCACGTCCGCGCTCTCATGCGCGTCTTCGAGGCCGGTGCGCCGGGCGAGACCTACCTCATTGGCGGCCGCTCGGAGCGGAGCAACCTGCAGGTCGTCGAGAACATCTGCACCCGCCTCGACCACATCAAGCCGCGGGCCGACGGCCGATCCTACGCCGACCAGATCACCTTCGTGGCGGATCGGCCCGGCCACGATCATCGCTACGCGATCGATCCGGCCAAGCTGGAGCGGGAACTGGACTGGACGCCGGAAGTCGCCTTCGAGGCGGGAATCGACGCCACCGTCCGCTGGTACATGGCTAACGAGTGGTGGTGGCGGCCGATCCTCTCGGGCGCCTACGCGGGCGAGCGACTCGGCGTGAACGTCTGACGGCGCGACGGGGGAACAAGACGTGACGAAGGGCATCATCCTCGCCGGCGGCGCCGGCACGCGGCTGCATCCCGCCACCCTGGCGATCAACAAGCAGCTGCTGCCTGTCTACGACAAGCCGATGATCTACTATCCTCTATCTGTGCTTATGTTGGCGCATATCCGCGAAATCCTGATCATCTCTTCACCGGAAGCCATCGACAACTATCGACACCTGTTTGGAGACGGCGGCCACCTGGGGCTGCAGATCGAGTATGCGGTGCAGCCCCGTCCGGAAGGCCTTGCGCAGGCCTTTCTGATCGGAGACGAGTTCCTGCAGGGCGGCCCGGCGGCCCTGATCCTCGGCGACAACATTTTCGTCGGCGCGGGAATGACCACGTTGCTCGATCAGGCGCGGCGGCGCGAACACGGTGCGACGGTGTTCGCCTACCATGTCGAAGATCCCCGGGCATACGGCGTGGTCGAACTGGACGCCGAGGGCCGGGCGATCAGCCTGGAGGAAAAGCCGCAGAACCCGAAATCGAGCCTCGCTGTCACCGGGCTCTATTTCTACGATTCCCGCGTCGTCGATTTCGCGCGCACGATCCGTCCCTCGGCTCGGGGCGAGCTGGAGATCACCGATCTGAACCGGCTCTACATGGAGGCCGGTGATCTCTACGTGGAGACCATGTCACGAGGCTACGCCTGGCTCGATACAGGCACCCATGACAGCCTGCTCGAGGCCGCGGAGTTCGTGCACACCCTGCAGAAGCGCCAGGGCGTCTACATCGCCAGCCTCGAGGAGATCGCCTTCCACAACGGCTTCATCGACCGCGGACAGCTTCGCGCACGCGGCGAGCAGTTGGCCAAGACCGACTACGGCCGGTACCTGCTCCGGCTCGCCGACGGGGGTTAGGGAGAAGGTCCCTCGCCCCTAAAGCGTCTGGTCGATGGCCGCGACGACGCCGGGATCGAGGGGCTCGGTGCGGGGGCCGAAGGCGGCCACCGCCTGGCCTTCGGGCCCGACGAGGATCTTGTGGAAGTTCCAGACCGGCACTGCGGCCTCGCCAAGCTCGTCCTGGGCCCAGGCGTAAAAGGGGTGGCGGGCGGCGTCCTTGACCTCGGTCTTGGCGGTCATCGGGAAGTCGACGGAGAACTTCGTCGTGCAGAAGGACCGGATATCCGCCTCGGTCCCGGGCTCCTGGCCGGCGAACTGGTTGCAGGGCACGCCGAGCACGACGAGTCCCTTGTCCCGGCGGCTCCGGTAGAGCTCTTCCAGACCTTCATACTGGGGCGTGAGACCGCAACGCGAGGCGGTGTTCACCACCAGCACTGTCTTGCCTGAGAAGCTGGACAAAGGGAGCGGCTCGCCGTCGATCCCGGTGAACGTGAAGTCGTGGGCGGTGGCCATTGGCAGCGTCTCCTTCGATCTCGATCGACGAGATCATTCCGCAAGAGCCAGTTCCACCGCAAGGGCGAGGTCGACCGCTCGCGCGCCATCCGCCGCGCTGGCGATCAGCCGGTCTGGCTCGCCGCGGACCGCGGCCAGGAAGCCTTCGATCGAGGCGCCGAGACGGTCGCGGACCTCCGGCAGGGCCGCGAAATCCTCCCGCACGGGAAAGGCCGCGTTGCTCCGCACGGCGCCCTGGAGGAGGTCGATGTCCACTTCACCCGATGGATAGGCGATACGCAGGCGCCGTTCGGGAACGGCGGCGGCGCGCGAGGCCTCCACGATCGCCACCAGGCCGTCGTCGAAGTTGATCTCCGTCCGCGCCTCGTCCGCACTCCCCTCGGCTTCCACCGCATAGGGCTCGCCGCGACCGAGCATCAGGGCAAGGTCGAGGTCGTGGATCATCAGGTCCAGGATCACGGTGACGTCGCGGTTGCGCGGCGAAGGCCGACCCCGGCGCACAGCCTCGAACCGAACCGGAGCCTCCGGAGCGTCGCCAAGGCCGATCGCCCGCAGCGCGATCCGCTCGATGAAGCCACAGGCGGCGACGAGGCTTCGGCGCTTCGCCTCGCGCACGATCGCCTCGGCGTCGTCGAGACTCACGGCGAGAGGCTTCTCGACGTAGATGGGCTTGCCTGCGCGCAGGGCTGCGAGCGCCCACTCGGCGTGGCTGATCGCCGGGGAGGCGATCGAGACGATATCGACCTCGGATAGGAAGTCCGCGCCATCCGTCACCGCCCTGGCGCCGTGGCTTTTCGCAATCGCTTCGGCGCGTTCGGCGTCGGTATCGAACACGGCCGTGAGCTCGATCCCCGCGAGGCCGGCCCACTTGGCTGCGTGGTAACCGCCAAAGACGCCTGCGCCGATCACGCCGGCCTTGAGGATCGCATTCATGGGGTGCGGCTAGCACGGCCGCGGGAGCGAGAGAAATCCCCGCCAACGTGAACCCCGGGGTCGCCGTGTCGCTATGGCTCCAAAGCCTCGCGCGCCTTAAGAAGCCGCCAGCCGACCCCCAGACCAGGAACCGACGTGGCCCGACTGTTCAACGCCTATGTGATGGTGGATTGGAGCGCCGCCTCCAAGCCGACCACCGGCGCGGACTCGATCTGGATCGGGGTCCTCAAGCGCGACGTGCGCTTTCGCTTCGCCTTCGAGTCGCACAACCCGAAGACGCGCAAGGAAGCCGAGGCCCTGCTGAACGCCATCCTCGACGATCGCGCGAGGCACCGCGACCGCGTCCTCCTGGGGTTCGACTTCGCCCTCGGCTTCCCCCGTGGCCTCGCCGACGGTCTGAAGCTGCCGGGCGACGAGCCCTGGCTGGCGGTCTGGAACCAGATCGATCGGATGGTCACCGACAAGGCCGACAACACCAACAACCGCTTCGGCGTGGCCTCCGAGATCAACCGCCGTCTCACGGGCGGCCCCTTCCCGTTCTGGGGCTGCCCGCCCCGCGACGCGCTGACCACACTGCAGCCGAAGCGCCAGAGGGCGCATGGGCCGGACGACATTCCGGAGTTCCGCCACGCGGAGGTCGCGACCAAAGGCGCCGCCTCGGTGTGGAAGCTCTACTACAATGGCTCCGTCGGCGGTCAGACTATCCTGGGCATTCCCGTCGCGCGGCGTCTGAAGCTCGCACGCGGGGACCGGTTGAAGGTGTGGCCGTTCGAAACCGGCTGGAGGGCCCTGAGCGAGGCGGATCTGACGGGCGTCGAGGTGGTGATGGCGGAGGTCTATCCCTCGCTGATCAAGACCGCGCCGGCGCCTGCCGAGGTGAAGGATCTGGCCCAGGTGCGTGGGATCGCCGAACACCTCGCGCGCCTGGACGAGCAGAACAGGCTGGGCGCCGTCTTCGCCCCCGACAAAGCCACCGCCGCGGACATCGTCGTCGAGGCCGAGCACGAGGAAGGCTGGATCCTGGGGGTGTAGGACCTCGGCCGGAACGCCCAGGCGGCTGCCTTCCCCCTCCGTCCGCGGCTACGCCGCGTCCACCTCCCCCGTAAAGGGGGAGGACAGCGATCTCGGAATAAAAACAACGTGCTCTCCTTCCCCTCCCGGGGAAGGTGGACCGGCGCGTAGCGCCGGGACGGATGGGGAAGGCCCCTACTCCGCCGCCGCTCGCGTGGCGGGGTCGCGGCCGGCCTTGAGGCGTTCGGCGACGAGGAAGGCGAGGTCCAGGGCCTGTTCGCCGTTCAGGCGAGGATCGCAGTGGGTGTGGTAGCGGTCGGCGAGTTCGCCTTCGGCCACGGCGCGCGCGCCGCCCAGGCATTCGGTGACGTTCTGGCCGGTCATCTCCAGGTGGACGCCACCGGGATGCACGCCCTCGGCCTGAGCGATCTCGATAAAGCTACGAACCTCGGCCATGATCCGGTCGAAGGGCCGCGTCTTGTAGCCCGTCGCCGTCTTCAGCGTGTTGCCGTGCATCGGATCGATCGCCCAGACGACCTGGCTGCCTTCCCGATGCGTGGCGGCCATCAGCGCCGGAAGGCGGGCGGCGATCTTCTCCGCCCCGAAACGGCCGTAGAGGGTCAGGCGGCCCGGCTCGGCGTTCGGGTTGAGCGCGTCGATCAGGCGAAGGAGTTCATCGGCCTCGAGGGTGGGTCCGACCTTCAGGCCGATCGGGTTTCGGATCCCGCGCAGGAATTCGACGTGGGCGCCGTCGAGCTGGCGCGTCCGCTCGCCGATCCACAGCAGGTGGGCCGAAACGTCGTACCAGTCGCCCGAGGTGGAATCGACGCGCGTCATGGCTTCCTCGAAGCCGAGCAGCAGGGCCTCGTGGCTGGTGAAGAACTCGACGCGGGCGAGGTCCGGATGGCTCTCAGGCGTGACGCCGATGGCGCCCATGAAGTCGAGCGCCTCGGAGATCTTGTCGGTCAGTTCGCGATAGCGCGCGCCTTGCGGGCTTCCATCGACGAAGCCGAGCGTCCAGCGATGGATGTTGTGCAGGTCGGCGTAGCCGCCGCCGGCGAATGCGCGCAGCAGGTTCAGCGTCGAGGCCGATTGGGAATAGGCGCGGATCAGGCGTTCCGGATCGGGCGCGCGCGCGGCCGGCTCGAACTCCATGCCGTTGATGTTGTCACCGCGATACGACGGCAGGGTAACCCCATCGATGGTCTCGGTCGCCTCGCTGCGCGGCTTGGCGAACTGGCCTGCCATCCGCCCGACCTTCACCACCGGCTTTCCGCCGGCGAAGGTGAGCACCACCGCCATCTGCAGGATCAGGCGGAAGGTGTCGCGGATGTTGTCGGCCGAGAATTCCTTGAAGCTCTCGGCGCAGTCGCCGCCCTGCAACAGGAAGGCCTTGCCGGCCGCGACTTCCGCCAGCAGCGACTTGAGCCGGCGCGCCTCGCCGGCGAACACCAGGGGCGGCATTCCGCGCAGCTGGGCCTCGACCCGGGCCAGGGCCTCGGGATCGGGATAGTCGCTAGGAATGTGCTTGGCCGGACGCTCTCTCCAGGACGCCGGCGTCCACCTTTGCGTCACGGGGAGCCTCTCTCAAGAATGGCGCCTATTAGACCACTCAGTCCGTCCAGGCAAAAGCCGCCGCAGAGGAATTAACTGGCGAGCGCAAGCTCGGTCGGCACATAAGGCTCGCGCATCGTCACCAGTTCTTCGGCCGCGGTGGGATGCACCGCGCAGGTGGCGTCCCACTGGGTCTTGGTGACGCCCACCTTGATGGCGATGGCGGCCATCTGGATGATCTCCGGCGCGTCGGGTCCCACGACATGGCAGCCCAGGACGCGCCCGTGGGGCGCCTCAACCACCAGCTTCATCAGCGTATGTTCGTCCCCTCCATAGAGCGTGACCTTCATCGGCCGGAAGACGGAGCGATAGACCTCGACCTTCCGGCCGCTCCGCCGCGCCTCCGCCTCGGTCATGCCCACAGCGCCGACCGGGGGCTGGGAGAAGACTGCGCTGGCGACGTTTTCATGGTCGAAGCCAGTGGGACGCCCGAGGATCGCCGTCTCGAAGAAAGCCATCGCCTCGCGGATCGCCACTGGCGTGAGGTTAATCCGGTCGGTGACATCGCCGACCGCCCAGATGTTCTCAACATTCGTGCGGGAACACTCGTCGACCACCACGGCGCGCTTGTCGTTGAGGACGACGCCGGCTTTCTCGAGGCCAAGGCCCGACGTGTTGGGCGCGCGGCCGGTGGCGAAGAGAACAACGTCCTGCTCGATCGCATGGCCATCCGTCAGATGACTGACTATACCGCTCTCGGTCTTCTCCAGCTTCGTATGCTCGCTGCCCAGGATGACCTTCACGCCGCGGCGCTCCATCTCGGTGGCGAGGTGCGCGCGGACATCGTCGTCGAACCCGCGCAGGATGTTCGCTCCGCGGTAGAGCAGCGTCGTCTCCACGCCAAGGCCGTTGAAGATGCCGGCGAACTCGACGGCG
>JAFANN010000256.1 GCA_019232665.1 Caulobacteraceae bacterium
GCCCTATCGGGTGGCGACGACGCCATTCCATGACCGCGGGGCGGACCACCTCGCGCATCAGCCGTTCGCCCAGGTCCCCTGGCTGACAGACGGCGATCTCTCGATCTTCGAGAGCGGGGCGATCCTGCTGCACCTCGCGGGGCTCAGCGAGAGGCTGGCGCCGTCGGATCCTAAAGGCCGGACTGCGGTGACCGAGTGGGTGTTCGCGGCGCTGAACTCGGTGGAGATGGCCAGCCTCCCCTGGTTCCTGATGGCCGTCACGCCCGATGCGCAGAGCGGGCCGATCTGGCAGCGGTGGGAAGACTGGCTCAAGCTACGGCTGCAGAGGCTCGAGCCGGTGCTTGCGGAGCGCGAGTGGCTGGTCGGGAAGTTCTCGGTGGCCGACATCCTGATGGCGGACGTCCTGCGCCTGCCCGACCGCTACGAGCGCCTCGCCGACTATCCCGCCTGCAGCGCCTACCTCGCCCGCGCCCTCGCCCGTCCCGCCTTCGCCAAAGCCCACGCCGACCAGATGGCCCACTTCGCCGCTGGCGACGAGCTGGTGAGCGCATTGAGCTGAGAGGAGCGGCAGGGTTCGCTTCGTTAGCCACGAACCTCACGAACTACACGAACGGGCTCTGCGGCAGACAAAGGGGTTGCCCGACGTCCGGGGTTTGATCGCGCGCCGGAGGCGCGCATAAAAAATCCGGTTTCTGTTCGTGGGGTTCGTGAGGCTCGTGGTTCATTTTCCTGAGCCGCCGCCCGTGTGCGCGGGTCGATGACGACTTCGTGAAGTCCCGCTCCGTGCGCCTGCGGTCATAGTCAGGGCGACTGCGTCTTGGTCAGGTTGCGTGGCGTCGTGCGATGAAGCTGCTCGCCGTCCATCCCAGTGGCCTCATGTATACGCGGGTGTTCCTGCGCCTGGAGCCGCTCGGCCTGGAGCTTGTCGCCGGGGCGGCGCGGCAGGCTGGTCACGAGGTGCGGATCATCGACCTGCAGGTCGAGAAGCACACCGACCTGTTCCGCATCCTTCGGACATGGCGGCCGGACGCGCTCTGCTTCGGCGGCAACTACCTGGCCAACGTTCCGGAGATCGTCGACCTCGCCAAAGCGACCAAGACGATGCTGCCCGAGTGCTTCGTCTTCGTCGGCGGGCACAGCGCCTCCTTCATCGCCCAGGATCTGCTGCGCCATGGCGCGGGCGCGATCGACTGCGTGCTTCGGGGCGAGGGCGAGGCGTCCATCGCCGCCCTCCTCGCGGCGTGGGAGGCTGGTGATGACCTGACCAGGGTCCCTGGCGCTGTCACCCAGGACGGCGAGGGTCCGGCGCCAGGCTTCGTGGCGTCGCTGGACGCGATCCGGCCTGCGCGCGATCTGCTGAAGCGCCGGCGCAGCTATTTCATCGGCACGCTCGACCCCGCCGCCTCGATCGAGTTCGCCCGCGGCTGTCCGTGGGACTGCACCTTCTGCAGCGCCTGGACCTTCTATGGCCGCAGCTACCGCACGGCGAGCCCGGAGGTCGTCGCCGAGGAGCTGGCCAATCTCGCCGAGCCCGGGGTTTTCATCGTCGACGACGTCGCCTTCATCCACGCCGAGCACGGCATGGTGATCGCCGAGGAGATACGCCGCCGTGGGATCCGCAAGCGCTACTATCTGGAGACCCGCGGCGACGTCCTGCTGCGCAACAAGGAGGTATTCCGCACCTGGCGCGACCTTGGGCTCGAGTACATGTTCATCGGCCTGGAGGCGATCGACGAGGAGGGGCTCGAGCTCTTCCGCAAGCGCATCCACCTCGACAAGAACTTCGAGGCGCTGGAGTTTGCCCGCTCCCTGGGGATCATGGTGGCGATCAACCTGATCGTCGATCCCGACTGGGGCCGCGACCGGTTCGAGACGATCCGCAAGTGGTGCCTGGAGGTCCCGGAGATCGTCAACATCAGCGTCACCACCCCCTATCCGGGGACGGAGATCTGGCGCAGCGAGACACGCAACCTCACCAGCCTCGATTATCGCCTGTTCGATATCCAGCACGCCGTGCTGCCGACAAGACTGCCGCTGCCGGAGTTCTACGCCGAGTTGGTGAAGACCCAGCAGGTGCTCAACACCAAGCACATGGGCTGGGAGGCGTTTCGGGGGGCGATCGGCGAGGCCGCAGGCCTGCTGATGCAGGGGCAGACGAACTTCGTCCGTATGCTGTGGAAGTTCAATTCGGTGTTCAATCCCAAGCTGCAGCTCGCCGATCACGCCCGCGAGGTGGTCTACGAGATGACCCCGCCCCCGGCGGCGGTCGAAGGCCGCTTTGATCCCAAGTCGCTCTACGTCCACGGACCGCAGGGCCGCCGCAGTCGTCATATCGACGACGCCACCGAGCGCTTCGTCGAGGCCACACGCATGGGTTCTGTCGAGAACTGAGCCGCGGGCCGTATCGGCGAGCGCGGCTATGGCTTAGCTTTAGTCCGCAACAGTCGAGGGAGCCGGCGACATGCTGACCGTTCACCACCTGGGGATCTCCCAGTCGGAGCGTATCGTCTGGCTGTGCGAGGAGCTGGGGCTCGATTACGAGCTCAAGCGCTACGACCGGCGATCAGACAACCGCCTCGCGCCGGATGACTACAAGGCGCTGCATCCGATGGGGATCGCGCCGGTGATCACCGACGGCGACCTCGTCCTCGGCGAGAGCGGGGCGATCTGCGACTACATCTGCGCCAAGCACGGCGATGGACGGCTCTCGCCCGGACCGGACGATCCCGATTTCGCGGACCACCTGTTCTGGTTCCATTGGTCCAACGGGACCTTCATGACCACCCTGATGATGCAGCTGGTGCTGGCGGCCGGCGGCGGAGGCGAAGGCAATCCGGCGAAGGCCTTCGTCGAGGATCGCGGCAAGCGCAGCTGGACGATGATCGAGATCAGGCTCGGCGAGGCGCCCTTCTTCGGCGGACGCAACCTCACCACCGCCGACATCATGATGGTCTATTGCCTCACCACCGGCCGCGCCTTCCGCGGCATGTCGATCGACGCCTACCCGAACCTGAAGGCCTACCTCCAGCGCATCGGCGAGCGCCCCGCCTACAAGCGCGCCATGCACAAGGCTGAACCGGGGATGACCCCGATGCTGACGTAGGGGGCGGTACCTCCCCAACTGCGCAAGGTCACGTGCTCTGCTGAGTTGGCCAACGTCCGCTTTCGCGCGGGCGCGGAGGGCAGTAATCGGCGGCCCTATGATTTGTCGGCCTCGCGAAACAGGACTCTAAGCCGAGACCCCGCTGTCGCTTCGGCCCTCGACACGCGGCGTCGAGCATTCAAGACTCAGACGGGACCACCAGGCCGGTCGAAAAGGGGAGACATATGCTTTCGCGCGGCCCGCTCAGGACTGTCAAAGATCGCGTCCGCGACAGCAGGCACTGGGACCGTTACAAGCCCCGGCCAGGTGATGTGGTCGTCGCCAGCTTTCCGAAAGTCGGCACGACCTGGACCCAACGCATTGTAAGTCTGCTCATCTTCCAGTCGGCGACGCCGGCGCCGATCCTGCAGACCCATCCTTGGGTCGATTGCCGCTTCGAAATGCCGATCGACGTGATGATCCCCTTGCTGGAAGCACAGACTCACCGACGCGCGATGAAATCGCATTTGCCGTTCGATGCGCTGCCCATCTACGACGAGGTGAAATATGTCCACACCGCACGCGGGGGGCTGGATGCCTGCTTCTCGTTCTACAATCACTTCGTGAATTTCACGCCTCAATTTGTCGGCGCCATCCAGCGGATTGCGCAAGAAGACGGCGACGCGGGCAGACATCCACCGTCGATGCCAGAAGATCCACGCGAATTTTTCCTGTCGTGGGTCGAATTACACAACGATGACGTTGTGCCCGTCGCCAGTGCGCTGTTTGACATCGAACGCAGTTACTGGGCGGAGCGTCAGCGCGGGAATTTGCTGTTGGTTCATTACAACGATCTGAAGGCCGATTTGTCGGGGGAGATGAAGCGGATCGCGGCGTTCCTCGGGATCGAGACGCCGGCAGCGTTGTGGCCTGAGCTCGTCGAAGCGGCGACGTTCGAGAGAATGAAGAGCGAAGGTGCGGCGCTCCTGCCTGGCATTGAGAGGGCGGTCAGGGGCGGACATCAGACATTCCTCCACACGGGCGCCAATGGCCGCTGGCGCGACGTGCTCACGAAAGACGATGTTGCGCGCTATCGCGATCGCGCCGCGGCCGAACTGTCGCCGGGATTGAACGACTGGCTCGAGCACGGCCGCAAAGGCAGCGACCCGAAAGCGATGAGGGACTGATATTCCCCTCGCATTCGTTGGGACTGAACGAGTGAAGCGGAGGGCTTACGCGACGAAGTCGCGTCCAGTCGAAATCTCCTAGCTTTGTCGCAATTCCTAGAATAAAGGCGAGCTATGCCGAAGTCATTCGGCGGGGATCTGTCGACATTGGACGCCGAGTCGAGAGCGGCCGACTTTCCGCCCCCATGCGGAACTTGGCCGCGTCCGCTTGTCGGCCGCGTACTTCTACGGCTTTCCCGTCGTCACGTACCTGGAGAGGCGGTCCATTTGCTCACCCAGCACCTGGTCGACGGGGGCGGCCATCTTGTCGAGGCCGTCCTTGGACCAGCCGCCGACGTCGTAGGTGAGTTTCAGGTCCGTCCCCTGCCCCTCCGGCTTCAGGTCGAAGGTGAGGTGGCCGGCGACGCCCAGGCCGCCGAGGGGGCCGAGGGCGCCTTCGAGGCGCAGCATGCGCGTAGGCAGGGAGGCCACGACGATCATGTGGCCGACGGCGCCGCCGTTCCATCGCTCGCAGAAGCAGTCGCCGAGGTCCGTGTGCAACGAGAGGTTGGCGGCGTCCTGGGAATAGGTGTGAGACGAGGACCACCAGGATGCGACCTGGCCAATGGCGATCCACACCTTGGCCGGCGAGGAGGCGATGTGGACGTGCTCGACGACCTCGAAACCGGCCGGCTGGGCGGCGATCACCTCGGCGGACGCGGCCGATCCAAGTGAGAGGAGCGCCAGGACAGCGGCGACCACCAGCGATCGAATCATCGTGCTCTCCCCTTCACCACAGCCGCGCGAGCATAAGGATCAGACCGGCGGCCGAGACGCCCCACACCAGGGTGCGCACCCCCGGAATACCCATCAGATACAGCGGGATATAGACGAGGCGGGCGATGAACCAGATCCAGGCGCCAAGCGCGCCTGTCCCGCCGGTGCGCCCGGTGACCGCGAGGGCCAGGGCAAGGGCAATGTAGGCCGGCCAGGTCTCCTTGAAGTTGTCGAAGGCTCGCTGGGCCCGTCCGGCGTTGGTCGGCAGGGGTGAGGACTCGTCGCGTGGTCCCGCATTCCACGCCACGCCTCGAGCGCTGGTGGCGAGTCCCGCTTGCAGGAACAAATGCACGAAGAGCAAGATCACCGACCAGGCGAGCAGCTTCAGCTCGATGCTCATCCGAACGCTCCTTCCGGTTTGCGCCGTTGGCGGCGCGACTCAGGTAAGACGCTGGAAACAACCCGCACCGTGATCCCCTCCGACGGCAATGCCAAGCCCCTCCGTCGAGGTCGTGAATGAACCACGAACCTCACGAACTGCGTACGGGGCGTCGGTCACACGTTGGCGTCTTTCGAAGCGCGCCTTTGGCGCGCTTTCCTATCGTGAGTGTTACTTCACAACGTCTTAAACACTGTTCGTGGAGTTCGTGAGGTTCGTGGTTCTTTCAAAAAATCTTCGCGCGCATCATCCGCTCAAGAGAAAATGCGAAAGAACGTCAGGATTCGCTGGGGAGAACATCATGAGGCATTGGATCATCGGCGCGGGCCTGCTCGCCGTTGGCTTCGCAAGCGGCTTGGCCGTGGCGCAGGGCGCCGCGCAGTCCGGACGCGAGCCGCAGTTCGAGAATTCCGAGGTGAAGGTGTGGAAGTCGGTGGTGCTGCCGCACGCGCCCCTGCCCCTCCACCGGCACGAGCATCCCCGGGTGATCATCGCCCTGACCGGGGGCAGGATGGATATCGTCCAGAAGACCGGTGAGCGGGAGTCGCACGACTGGAAGTCCGGCCACGCCTATTGGCTGCCGTCCAACCCGCCGGGCACGCTGCACCAGGACGTCAACGTCGGCGACAAGCCGATCGAGGTGATGGTGGTGGAGCTCGAGAAGGCGAGCTGAAGGCCTAGAGCAAACCCCGTTCAGACCAACGTCTGAAAGGAGATGATTTGCTCTGGATTCAAAGGTGTAGAGCCTGATTCAGCGCGTGCGTCTGTTCCGCGCGAACGCATCAGGCTCTAAGCCTTGGTGTTGTCCGGGGTCTCGGTGGAGGATCTCTTGCCCAGGATCCGGGCCCACAAGCGGGGCCACTCCTTGGCCAGGCGGGCCGCCGGGTAGCCGAGGACCGCTGCCAACAGGGGCCCCACCGCCGGATTCTCCTTGAGGCTGCTCAAGGCGGGAAGCTCGCCCGGGACATAGGCCGTGCCTGTCGGATGGGCGACCACGCCATTGGGCTGCAGGACCAGGCTGCCGAGCTTCATCCGGCCGGGCTCGCAATTCGAGAGCCCCGGGATCGGGCGGGTGCGAAGCTGCAGCAACGCCGGCCAGAGGGCGATGGCGCGATCGGCGCCGCCGCAGGTGCGGCTCAGGGCGTCACGATGTGCGTCGACCTCGAGGCCGGTGAGCGGGAGCGGTCCCTCGGATCCATCGTCGTGGAGCAGGCGAATGGGGGTCTGCTGGTTGACGCCGACGTTGAGGGTCGCCGCGTGTGACCCGCCTCCGCTCACCGTAAAGGCGATTGGGTGTCCAGGCCCGTAGGCCTGGGTTCCGCCCGAGCCGGGGGCCTGCAGCAGGGCGCGGGCCGGTCCGTCACTGTCCAGGCGCACGCTCACCGCCAAGGTCCCGCGCTCTACGCGCAGCTTCAGGCCCTCACCTTCTACGACGTTGAGCGCCAGTCGCGCGTCCGATTCTCCCACCACCAAATCCGTGACGAGCGTCGCCATCTGGCCTCCGGCCGCGCTCGCCGCCCACTGCACGGGGCCGGAGGCCGGCGCCGTCGGCACGCCGACGCTCTGGAGATAGGTCCTCGAGGCGGCGTCGAGGCTCGCCGAAGGGGCGGAAAAGCGCACTTCCCCGGGCGCCTCGGCGGCGAGTTCGAGAACTGTCCCGGCCGCCAGTCCGTCGAGCACCAGCCACTGACCGGCGGGCGCCGTAAGGGCGTCCTCACTATCCAGAGGCCGCGCCTGCGGCAGGTAGATCGCGCGGGCCAACAACAAGGCGAGAGCGGCCGTCACCAGGATGTCGAGCCACAACGGAATGCGCCATCGCCGGGCGGCGGCGGGAGACGCAGTGGCGACCGCCTCGCTCATCGCACCTGCAGGGGCGTCGGGGCGAAGCCCATGGTCCATGGGCCGTGCGGCAGGAAGGCGACGACGTCGAGATCATAGTCGCCGGCCGCCGGATAGGCATGATCGGACCGCGGCCATGCACCCTGTACCGTCGGCGCCGAGATGGGCTGGCGCAGCTTGAGCAAGTCGAAGGAGTCGATCTTCGTCCGCTGCCATCCTCCGTTCTCAACAGCCTTCTGCTGAGTGACCTGGGCGGAGAGCTGGGGGAACAGGGTCTGGTTATGGAAGCTCACCTGGAACGCCGCGCTGCGCGGATCAGCGTTGCGCTGGACCGGCGAGGGGCCGAAGGAGTCGACAGTGACCGCGACGGACCCGACCGCCTCCGGGCCGGCGCCGACGCCATAGGTGATCAGCGGAGCCGGCGCGTTGTCCTTCATCGCCGTCAGCTGCAGCCGGGCGCGCTTCACGCCCGAGAGCTCCGGGATCTGTGGAAGGTCGTATCGCGCGTACCAGCCATGGGCGGGGGCGTCCCCCGGCTCCGCCGGCGACGGCGCAAGCTGGATCATCGGCAGGCGCGATTGGTCGACGCCGTCGACGACGACCTGAAGCACGACGCTGGCCCCGGGAATCGTGTCGATGTTGAACACGCACGGCCAGCCGCCGCTGACGTAGCCTTCCACCTCGAACTCTCCGAAGTGGACCACCTGGTCGAGCTGCGGCCCTTCGCTATCGAGCTTCTTTTCGCTGTCCCATGGGGGCGAGGCGGGATGGTGGCCCGCGTAGTGTTGGCCAATCAGCAAGCCTAGCCCGACGCCGACCGCCGCCCCGCCGAAGATAAGGCCGCCGTTGTTTCCGCCGCCACGATCTCCGCCGTGGCCCGTGCGCGGCGGCGGGCAGTGTCGATCGCCGCGCTCGCATCCGGTCACGGGAGGTCGCGGAGCCGACTCCGATGGCGCCGGCCCGCCGCGTTCCTGGGCGATGACGGGCGGGGACAAGGCGAGGGCGATCGCCGCCGCCGTCAGAAGCGTCCGTCCAGCGATTTGTGCGCGGAGCATGCGCGTTCCTTTTCGCACATAGGATACCACGCACCTGGGCGTCCGCACGCACTTCAGCGTCGACGTCTCGAAGATCGCTCAGCGACGCATCCAGCGTTGACGATCTCCGACACGCCGCCCACGTTTTGATCATGGCCAATGCCGGCCGTTGACAGGAGGTTGTCTATGACGCTGCGGGACGCCTGACCCGGAATTACGAAGACTTCTGCAACCGCAGAGGTATTCCCTTCAATCGCGTGGACCACGTAAGACCCCACGATTTGACGACGCTGTTCTGCCCCGCGGGCATGCAGCAATTCAAAGCCTCGTTCCGTGACCCCGCATTTCGCGGAACCCTGTCCAACGTCCAGTCCTGCCTTCGCATCAACGATCTCGAAGAGATCGGCGACGGCTCCCATCTCCTACACTTCGAGATGCTGGGATTATTCTCCTTCCGCGAAATGAGCGTGGAGGAGGCGATCGAATTCTGGTTCGATTTTCTTGGCGAGATCGGGTTACGCCCGGACCGGGTGACGATCCATCCGGATCGGATGGACGACTGGCGCGGGTTCTATGACGGGCGGGGCGTCACCATCGCGGCGGACGAGGGCTGCGTCTGGTCCGACGGCGAGATCGGCGGTTACTGCACCGAGTTCTATCTCGACGGCGTCGAGATCGGAAACATCGTCAATACCGGCGGCGACTGCATCGACGTCGGCTTCGGGCTCGACCGACTGCTCTCAAGTCTGGGCGAGACCCTTCCTGACGGGATCGAGGCGCTTCGGGGCGGCGTCATGAAGATCATCGAGAGCGGCTACGAGCCGGGTCCGAAGCAGCAAGGCTACGTCCTTCGAAAGCTGCTCCGGGAACTGGTCCGGCGCGGCGCTCCGCTCGATCATCCCTTCTATCGGAGGGAGTTGGAGCGGCAGGCGAAGCTTCGGAAAACCTTCGAGCGCCTGTGGACACGGCACAATGACAAGCCGGCGCAGTGGTGGCTCGACACCCATGGTATCGAGCTCGCCGACTTCATTGGCACGTGAGGCTGTGGCCGCCGGGCGTCCTGCCCGGCGGCCATGGTCCTTGGAAATCAGCCCCGCCCAAGCGCGTAGAACTCAGTGTTCGGCCGAAGACTGGTGGCGTTGGCGATCCGGTTGGACAAGGCGAAGAAGGCGGCGATGGCGGCTATGTCCCACGCGTCCTCGTCGGTGAAGCCGTGGGCATGCAGGGCCTCGAAGTCCCGTTCTTCGACCTGCTGGGCCTCCAGCGAGACCTTTATCGCGAAGTCGAGCATCGCGCGCTGGCGCGGAGTGATGTCCGCCTTGCGGTAGTTCGCGGCGACCTGGTCGGCGATCAGCGGGTTCTTCGCCCTGATCCTGAGGATCGCGCCATGGGCGACGACGCAGTACTGGCACTGGTTGAGACTGCTCGTGGCGACAACGATCATCTCCCGCTCGGCCTTGGTGAGACCGCTGTCCTTGTCCATCAGCGCGTCATGATAGGCGAAGAAGGCTCGGAATTCGTCCGGCCGGCGCGCGAGCATCAGGAAGACGTTGGGGATGAAGCCCGACTTCTCCTGCACCGCGAGGATCCGTTCGCGGATGTCGTCCGGCATCTCCGAGAGCTGGGGAACCGGATAGCGGCTGGCGGGGGGCTGGGTCTCGCTCATGCGCCGCTCATTACCGCGTCGTGGAGGCGGCGTCTTGGCTCCGCCGCCTTGGCCGGCGGTGCGCCAGATGCTAGAACATTAAGCGAACATCGGAGGCGCAGGAATGGTGACGCGCGCCGGGAGCGCTGACCTGCCGTTGCATGGCGGACGCGTGCCGCCGTGGCTGGCGGAGCGGATGACGCGGCTGGGCGCGGTGATCAGCGAGGCGGTGATCCATCACTACGGGCGCGACGAGCTGCTACGGCGCCTGGCGCATCCGTTCTGGTTCCAGTCGTTCGGCGCGGTGATGGGGATGGACTGGCATTCCTCCGGCATCACCACCAGCGTGATCGGCGCGCTCAAGCGGGGGCTTGCCCCCCTTTCCGGCGAACTGGGCCTGCACGTGTGCGGAGGCCGGGGAGCGCATTCGCGAAAGACGCCAGGCGAACTGATGCGGATCGGCGAGCGGGTCGGCGTGGACGGCGCGGCGCTGGCGCGGACGAGCCGGCTGGTGGCCAAGGTCGACAGCGCCGCGGTCCAGGACGGCTTCGACCTCTACCTTCACGGCTTCATCCTCGCCGATGACGCCAAGTGGGTGGTCGTCCAGCAAGGCATGAACGGCGAGCGGCGGCAGGCGCGCAGGTACCACTGGCTTTCGGAGGGCCTGACGAGCTTCGTCGAGGCGCCGCATTCGGCGATCGAGGGCCGTTCCCAGGGCGAGATCGTCAACCTCACCGACGTGAGGGCGGCTGCATCCAGACAGGCGCAGCTCGACCTGCTCCGGGAGATCGGTCCGGACGGAGTCGCCCGGGAACTGGCGGCTCTCGAGCCATCGAGCGCCCCGGTCGAGCTGGAGCCCATCCTGCCCCACCTGATCCTGCCCGATCACCACGACGTCCGGGCGGAAGACGTCGTCACGCGGCGCCTGCACGGCGCCCTGGCGGCCGCAGCCGATCGCGGTCCCGAAGACTTCGCCGAGCTCCTGCTCACGCCAGGCGTCGGCGCTCGCACGGTGCAGGCGCTGGCCATGGTCGCCGAGGTGATCCACGGCGCGCCCAGCCGGTTCTCCGATCCGGCGAGGTTCTCCCTCGCCCTGGGCGGCAAGGACCGGCATCCCTTCCCCGTGCCGCTGAAGGTCTACGACCAGACACTGAGCGTCCTGAAAACCGCCGTTACCAACGCCAGGCTTGGACGGGAGGAACAGCTCGGCGCGCTTCGCCGGCTGGACGAGCAGGCGCGACGCCTTGAGCGCTACGCGTCGGGCCCCAGCCTCGAGGCCCACGTCGCGGCGGAGCGGCGCGCCTCGCACGATTTTGGCGGGCGCAGCGTATTTGGTTGGGAGCCCGCGGCGGAGTCTCTCGCGAGTGAAGTCTAGAACCACATGTCGGCGACGCGCCGGCCGTCTTCGTGGGCCTGCCAGGTCTCGTATCCGTCGAAGTGGCGGATGGGGATCTGCGCGACCTGCCCTGGGTCGGCCATCCGCAGGTTGACGCCGGCCCGGCGGCGGCCCTGCGGGTCGGGCTCGATCGCACGCCAGAACGCGACGCAGGCGCAGGTCGGACAGAAATGGAAGCCGAGCTCCCGATCGTCCCACGAATAGACGCGCGTCTCTCCGGAAACGCGAACCTCTTCGCCGTCATAGCCGTATGCCCAAAGGACCCCGTAGCGACGGCAGACTGTGCAGCTGCAGGCCGTGGCCGACTCCGGGACGCCGTTGAACGTCCAGCGGACCGACCCGCAATGACAAGAACCTTCGAGCACGGGGATCCTCCTCGCCTCTCTGCCTGAATTTAATTCCGCCATGGCCGGGCGCCAGTCCCGGCTGCCGCAGAGGCTTAGCCATTCGAGACTCCAGCCATGCATCTAACTCGCCCTCGCGTTGGGCTTGAGGAACTTCACCAGGACGCGCTGGCCCACAAGGAAGGGCGCGCCGTCGGCGCTGACGACGACCTCGACCACACGCTCGTCGGTGCGCTCGGAAGGATCGTCCGATTGCAGTTTGCGTGCGCCGAACAGCCCCGCCTCGCGCAGGACCTTGCCGGGATAGACATGCGACTGGTCGGCCTCAGGGGAGAGGAGCACCCGCTGGCCGAGACTGACTGAGGGAAGTTCCGTCTCGGTGACCTCTGCGCGCACGATGCGCTGTCCGGCCGGCTCGAGGTCGAACATCGGCGTCACGTTGAGGGTCGAGGCGCCCGTGCCGGGATTGGCGTACCGGCGCGCGATCACGCCATCGACGGGCGCGCGGATGATCGTCTCCTCCAGGCGATAGCGCGCTTCGCCCAGAGCCGCCGCCTGGACGGCGATGGTCGCCTGCTCGGAAGCCAGGGTCGCCTCGGCGCTCTCGACGGCGTCGTGGGCCTGGTCGACCTGCTGGCGCGAGACGACGTCGCCAAGGGATTGGAGCCGCGCCAGTTCGCGCTTGGCGGCGGTGATCTGCACCTGCGTCGTGCCGACCTGCGCCTGCGCCTGGGCAAGGTTCGCCTCGGCGGTCGCAACCGCCAGACGGGGCGCGTCGTCCTGCTGGCGAGCGAGGATCTCGCCCTTTTTCACGTGATCCCCCTCGATCACCCGCACCTCCTGGACGACACCGGCCGTGCGCGAGGCGACCTGGATGATGCCACCCTCCACGTCCGCCTTGCCGGCGGAGACGGCGGCGAAAGGCGAGTCGGCCGGAGCGACGGGACCGCTGGTGGTCTCGACCTTCTGCGCGCGCGTCAAGGCGATCCCAAGGGCCATGACGACGATCGACCCGAGCATGAAGAGCCAGACGACGGGACGGCGAAGGACGGCGATCATTTAGACAGTCTCTCCAGCGGCGAGGGCGACCGGCGCCAGCATGCGTCCGTCTTCCATGTGGACGACGCGATCGGCGAAGGCCTCAAGTCGGGTGTCGTGAGTGACGCAGATCACCGCCGCCTGATGCTCCACGGCCGCGCGGCGCAGGAGGCGGATGACGATCTGGCCGTTCTCGCCGTCGAGCGCCGAGGTCGGCTCGTCGGCGAAGAGAAGCGCTGGCCGTTTGGCGATGGCCCGGGCGATCGCGATCCGCTGCTTTTCACCACCGGAGAGTTCTCCGGGCCGCTGGCGCATGCGCGATGTCAGTCCGACCTCGTCCAGGGCCTCCTCCGCCCGGCGAAGCGCCTCCGACCTGGCGAGGCCCTGGTGCTTGAGGACGAGCGCCACCTGCTCGCGGGCGTTGAGGGCGGGGAAAAGGTTGAAGCCCTGAAAGATGAAACCGCAGTGCTGCAGGCGGAAGCGGTCGATACGGCCTGCGCCCCTCTTCCACAGGTCTTCGCCCAGGGCGCTCACCGAGCCCTGGTCCGGACGGAGCAGTCCCGAGAGGGCGGCGATCAGCGTCGACTTCCCCGACCCCGAGGGACCCATGACCATGGTCACCTGGCCATGGCGGGCCGAGAAGTCGACGCCCTTGAGCACCTCGACCGTGTTGCGGCCAGTCCGGAAGCGTTTGACCAGCCCGCGGGCGGTCAAGGCCATCGAGATGTCGGGGATGATCTGCCGGTTCATCGCAGGAGATCCGCCGGCTGGCTCTGCTTGAGCACGCCCATCGCCATGGCGCCTGAAACGATCGCGATCACCGTGAGCAGGACGCTTATGATTGCGGCGGGCTGCGGCCGGACGACCAGTGGAAGTCCCGCCGCGGTCGCGGCGAACGCCGTTAGCCAGGTGATGACGAGCGCCGACAGCACGCCAGCGACCCCAACCCAGAACGACAGCTCGATGACGATCCACCTGAGCGAGCCCATCGAGATGCCCAGGGCGCGCAGCGAGGCGAACTCGCGGATGTTGGACAGGATCGCGCCGCGCAGCGTCTGGGAGGTGATGCCCACGCCGATCAGCATCGCCATGATGGTGAGGAACACCAGCAGCACGCCGATGATTTGTTGACCGACCACGGCGTTCTCGTTGGCCCGGTTGAACGCCTTGCGCGTCACCGCCTTCCACTTCCCGTGCGAGATCGCGTTCAGCTGGGCGGCGACCAGATCGGCTTTCGCCGGATCGTCGATCCGCACCATCAGCGGACCGGTGTCGCCATTTGGGTTAGGCGTGCGACGGAGCATCCTCACCGTATCGCGGGAGGCGACGACGATGGGTTGTTCCATGCTCTGGTAGTTGTGCAGGACCACCCGCACGAAGACCGTATGCCCATTGACCGTAGCCTTGTCGCCAAGCTTCACGCCCATGCCGGCCAGAGCAGACGCGTCGATACCTATGGCTCCCGGCTCCATCAGCGCGATGCGCTGGGTGTCGGTGTAGTCGGTCGGCAAGGTCACGGCGTTCGGGAATGGGTCAAGGCCCCAGATGTCGACAAACCTCTGAACCTGATGGCCGCTGGGCCCCGGGATGTTGGTGAAGGCGCCGCCGATGTCCTCGAGGCTGCGGACCTCGACGACGTGCGGATTCATGAAGATCTGCGGCTGGATCCGCGCCGGCATGCTGATGTTGGTGTTGACCATACTCACGACCTTCATCGGCAGGATGAAGATGTCGGCGCGCGAACGCTCGGTGGTCGCGAAGTCGGCGTGGATGATGCCGGTGAACAGGCCCAGCATCACGAGCACCAGCATGCCCGACAGAGCCAGGGCGACGACGGCGGCCATATAGCGCCGCCATTCGAAGATCAGGGTGGCGAGGGCAAGGGACATCAGTGGATTCCCCCGCCCTGGTAGTTCCAACCCCCGCCAAGGGCCTTGTACGTGCGAACCGCGCTTCGCAAGGTCAGCACGCGCTCGGTGGTCAAGGCGAACCGGATCCGTCGCCATGACTGCTCGGCGGTGAGGGTGGCGGTGAGGTCGTCCATCCCTTCGGCATACCGCTTGCGCGAGGCGTCATATGCCTTGCGCGCGTGGAGCTCGCTGTCGACCAGAAGGGCCGTGGCCTGCTCGCCCGCCTGCAGGTCGGTGAGGGCGTTCTGGGCTTCGCCGAAAGCCGTGCGGACGGCCTTCTCGTAGGCGATCGCGTCCTCACGCGAGACGGCGTCCTGGGCATGCGCCTGGTCTAGGAGTTTTGGGATATCCAGCACCGGGATCGAGACTCCGACCGCCAGGCTCCAGAAGCCGTTCGAGAAGGTCTGCTGCTGGTTGACCAGGGTGGCGGGCGGGATGAACGAGACTCCCGGCTCGGACGTCCTGTTCAGCCCAAGGCCGGGCAGCAGCGTGATCGTCGGGAAGAGAGCCCGATGCGCCAAGGTGGCGTTCCCGAGCTGCGCGCGAAGCCGATACTCGGCCTCCTCGACGTCGGGTCGGCGGGTGAGCAGTTCGGCCGGCATGACGGCCGGCGTGGGCGGGACGGTCGGCGGATCGCCCGTGAGCGGAAGGTTTTCGATATCTCTTAGGTCCCGTCCGACCACGATGAGCAGATCGCGGCGCGCGCCATCGAGCTGGGCCTGAATGTCTGCGGCCAGGGCCTCTGAGCGCTCGGCTTCGGCCGCGACACGGTCCACCTCGTCCTGGGGACCCGCGCCCGCGGCTGCCTTGCGGCGCGCGATGTTCAGGAGGTCGCGTTCGATCCGGACGGTCGCCAGCGCGTCGTCGAGCTGGTTCGCGAACCCGCGCATCTGGAAGTACGTATCGGCGACATTGGCGGCCAGCTCCGCCTTGATCCCCTCGACGGAATAGGCAGCCTCCACGCCCGTCGCCCGCGCGATCCTGCGCTGGGTGGCGAGGCGACCGAACAGGTCCAGCTCCCACGACACATTGAAATTGCCCTGCGCGATGTTGGTGACGCCGGTGGTCTGCGTGAGATCGCTGCCCGCAACCCCCAGAGCGTAGGCGACCTGGTGGCTGGCGTTTCCGGTTGCCTCGCCCTGGGGCCAGGTCGCGGCGATCCCACCGGCCCGGTTGGCGCGCGCCTCGCTCAAGCGGGCCTCGGCCGTGCGGATGTCGGGCGAAGCGCGGAAGGCCTCGTCCTCGAGTGCGTTCAGGATCGGATCGTTGAACAGCCGCCAAAAGCTGTCCAATGTCCAAGGCGGCAGGGCCTGCACGGGGGCCTGCGCCACGTATCGGTCGGGCATGGAGACGCGCGGGGGCGTCGCCTCCTTGGCCGCCGCGGCCGCCGCTGCCGCGAGCGCGAACATCGCCGCCATACCGACGGAACCTGGACGGGATCGACGAAGCTGGACCACGGCTCTCTTCAAGCTGAATCGGGCCGAACAGCCGGGACCCGAACGCCGCACAACCTGCCGATAGAGTTGTGTTTTTCGCCAGTTAAATTTCGGTCAGAATATGTCCTGCGACCCGATTAGTGTTACCGAAATTTAATCCTCGAAACTGCATCCAGCTATCAGCGCAACTGGGGCCTCGTCATTTCATGTCGCCCTTTCGTAGTGATTTCTGTCATGTCTTCAGATTTTGACCGCGATCTTAAGTGACTTCGACGCGTCTTCAGCGAGTGGCAGTTCAAGACACAGGAAAGCTCAAGTACATCTTTGTACTTTGCCTCGTCTCGTTCCATAGCAGGGCGCGGCCAGGGTCTGGCGGCTGCGAAAAACCGAAGCGACGCTCGTGCCCGGCGACATCTGGAGCGCGTTCGATTGTGCGGTTGACGCACATCAGTGGCGGGCGGTCCGCCAGGGTCTAGGGCCCCCTGGCCCCTTTCAGAGGCGATGAACGACATGTCCAGCACCCTTCCCACTGCCCCAGAAACGCTGGTCGAAGAATGGACGGCGGTTGCTGCGTTTCTCGACGCACAGCACGTGATGAGCGTCGCGACGCTCCGTCCTGACGGGTGGCCGCAGGTGACGAGCGTCGGGTTCCTGGCCCAGGGGACCGCCATCTATTTCGTCGTCGCCCGCGAGAGTCAGAAGTTCCAGAACATGCTCCGCGAACCGCGGATCTCGTTGTGCGTCGCGGCTTCGACTCCCTCCGGGGGCGGCCTGGATGGAATTTCGATGGCCGCCATCGCCGAGGAGGTGACCGACACCGCCCATATCGTCCAGTTCGACGACGCGATGCTGAAACGCTACCCGCAAGGGCCCCTCTACAATCCGCTCGGCGACGCTATGGCGCTGATCCGCGCCAAGCCGCAGGTGATCTCTCTCGTGCGCCTCAGCGGCGGTCGCAGCCACGCCGAACTGAGGCGATTGGAGGGGGGACGCCTCGTCCCCGCCTGAAACGGCGGCGTCGCGCACAAGGCGCGCCTCCCGGCGGTTTGGGGAAACAGGGGATCAAAACGTCCAATCAATCCGGCGGCGGATAGACGATAACGAACCTGGCTCTTCCGCTCCCCCCAAAAAGAGCCAGGACGCCGGCATGTAATTGCCCCGCCGGCGGCCAGGGGCGGTGCGCAGCCCCCATGCCACCGCCCCGCACCGCCAGCACGGCGGCTTCGGCTTCTATGCGGCTCTCAACATTGTTCCAGATGCCGCAACGATGGGTTCCATCGCGCGCAGCTACCGGAGCCGTGGCTCGTCAACACATAGGGGGCTGAAGCGGCCAAGCCGGAGCCCAGCCAATGATCCCCCACGCTGCAGTCTGGCGGACCGCCAGCGACGCCGTCTCCGTCCTCTCGGCCTCGTTCGGCGAAGTGGAGTCCTGGGAAGAGGGGCTGGAAACGGCGCGCGCCTGGATGATGGTGGCGCTCCTGTGGTCCGGCTTCCAGGCGATGAAGATTGCTGCTCAGCCCATCCAGATGTGAACCCGAAGAAAGTCCGTCAGAGCACTTCGAACAGGTTGTAGATCGGCCCGTCGGCCAGGCGATGGCCAGTCCCGATCGCAACGATCCTGTTCATCCAACCATAGACGTCCGAGGCCGTCTCAAAGGCCGCCGTGATACGGAAATAGTAGGCGGCCGGATCCACCCCCTCCCCTTTCGCCAGACGCTCGATCACCTCGCGCGGACCGTGACGCAGACCCTGGTAGGTCATGGCGATCAAGGCGCCGTCGTCCGTCTTCAGCTGAAGGCGCACATCCAGAGACACGGCGCCGTCCGATCGCAACGACTGCCAGTCGGCGCCGCTCCCGATGACGGCGCCCGACAGCCGATCTCCCTCAAACCTCCCGGCTGAGATCAGACCGATACGTCGGTTCGCCGCCGGCGTCTCTCCCACGACCACGACGTCATCGACGGCCAGGCGCATGGCGAAAAGCGGACGCGTGCGCACCTCGAGCATGGCTTGCGGGATCGCGATGGAAGGCAGTGTCTGTGGCGTCGTCATTCTTCATCCTCCGGCGGCGAGGCCCAGGGCGCGCTACCGGACCTCGCCGGGTGTTAGCCCTCATACCCGTATGAGCTCTCGCCTTTTGCGGTCCAGAACCGTGCGACATAACCCGGCGCCGACCGGCGTTTTCGCGTCGCTCCAGCCAAGGACCGAGCCATGCCCCTTCCGACCCTCAGGGACCAGCGCATCGCGATCATCGGCGGCAGCTCAGGCATAGGATACGCCGTCGCCGAATGCTCCCTCGCGGAGGGCGCACAGGTCGTGATCGGCTCCAGCAGCGCGGACAACGTCGAGGCCGCCGTCGCGCGGCTCGGCCCCGGCGCCGCAGGGAGCGCCGTGGATGTCCGAGATGAAGCCAGCGTCACCGGCTTCTTCGAGCGGACAGGACAGATCGACCACCTGGTGTTCACGGCAGGCGACTGGGGCCCCCACCTCGCGCCAAACCCCGACACAAAGTTGAGCCCATCCACCGCCGCCGAAGCGCTGAAGGTGAGGGTCTTCGGCCCGCTCCTGGCGATCAAGCATGCGCAGGCGCGACTGTCGGCCAACGGCTCGGTCACCCTGACGGGCGGTTTGCTGGCCCATCGTCCGCGGAAGGGCGCGCCGCTCAGCACAGCGCTTGGCGGAACGCTCGAACATCTGGCGCGCGGCCTCGCGGCCGACCTCGCGCCGATCCGTGTGAACGCGGTCTGTCCGGGTCTCATCCTCACCGAGCATGTCGTCAGCCAGTGGCCGCCCGAAATGATCAAGGGGATAACTGCGCAACTGCCTCTGCCCAGGGCGGGCGAGCCCGCCGAAGTTGCGCAGGCGTACCTCTATCTGATGCGTGCGGGGTACACGACGGGCCAGGTGATCATCGTCGACGGAGGCGCGATGCTCGTCTGAGGCCGGCGACAAGAAATTGGGGTCTCGACCCGAGGAAAGAGCCAGGGGTGAGGCCGGTGTATTCACGTGCGGAATCGTCCTAAGGTTCCGTTACGCGGAACCGGGAGCGGGACCATGCAACTCGCGAGACGGATGATCGCCGAGGCGATCGGAACGTTCTGGCTCGTGTTTGGGGGATGCGGCGCAGCCGTCATATCGGCGCACTTCCCTGACGTGGGGATCGGCCTCCTCGGGGTCGCCTTCGCCTTTGGCCTGACCCTGCTGACGATGGCCTACACGATCGGCCACATCTCGGGCTGCCACATAAACCCGGCCGTGACAGTAGGTCTGTGGGCGGGCGGACGGTTTCCCGCTCGTGACATCCTCCCTTACATCATCGCCCAGGTCGTGGGCGCGATTATCGCGGCCTGGGTCCTCATGATCATTGCGGTCGGCAAGCCGGGCTTCGACCTGGCGACTTCCGGCCTAGCGCAGAACGGCTTTGGCGCCGGATCTCCTGGGGGCTATGGCCTCGGCCCGGCCTTGCTGATCGAGGCCGTTCTGACCGCCGGATTCCTGATGGTGATCCTGGGCTCGACGGACACGCGTGCGCCGAAGGGGTTCGCGCCGATTGCGATCGGCCTGTCGCTCACCCTGATCCACCTGATCAGCATTCCGGTCACGAACACCTCCGTAAACCCGGCTCGCAGCACCGGACCGGCGCTCATCGTCGGCGGCCTCGCCCTGCAGCAGCTCTGGCTGTTCTGGGTGGCCCCCTTGATCGGGGGTTTGGTCGGCGGCGTAGGTTACCGGCTGTTGTTCATCGAAGTCCCGCCGAAGCCCGACATCGTGGGCGACATAGCTCAGCCGAGGCCTGCGCCCTGAAGGCGCATTCCGGGCCACACTGCTGATCCGGATCGAATTGCTCGGCCGGAGTTGAAGGCAAGCTTGCCCGTGGTTGGAGCGAGCCGTGTCATTGTCTCCCGCCCGGGAGAAAACAATGGCCGACTATGATCCTGCAGCCCGCACGCGCACTCTCGCCCGCATAGTCGGGCCCTACCTCATCGTTTTGGCGGTGACGCTCTTCGTGTTGCACAGCGTCCTGCCCAGTCTGCTGCCCGCGTTCATGCAGGATGAGCCGCTCGTTCTGGCGACCGGAGCGTTCACCCTGATGGCGGGTCTCGCCATCCTCAGCGCCCACCATCACTGGGCCGGCGCCAGCGCGATCGTCATCTCGCTGATCGGTGTTGTCGTCTCGATAAAGGGGGCCGCGCTCATGGTCGCGCCCAGTCTCGGCGCCGAACTGACGGCGGCGGTGGTCCGGACGCCCTCTGTGCTCATGGTCGCGGCCGCAGTGGCCCTGCTCATCGGCCTCTGGCTGAGCTTTCTCGGTTGGAGGCGATGTCCCGACCAGCCGTGAGACGGGAGATCCCGCGTTACGGCCTTGGCTTGCGAGATCTGCGGGCGCGACCCTGCCCGCTCCTCGCATGCCAGGGCCACGCGAGGACCCATCCCCGCCCCCAAAACCAGACCTATTTTGATTTGATTTAAATTGTCGACGCTTCGTCTGAAATTAGACGCTAAGCCACAGGAGGGAGACAGAAAACCTGCCGTTCAGCGAAGGTTGAACTTAGCTTTATTGCTCTCCGCGCGGCATGGCTTTTCGGACCTCGGGATCGAAACCTGACGCCGCCCACTCGCCCATGGCCGTGTTCCAGTGCGAGAAGAACAGGCGCGTCGCCGGGTCGGCGTGCATCGCCAGCCGCTCCGGAAACAGATTCCAGTCCGTGAGCGGAGGGCTCGGCGGGCGGACATAGCGGCTGGTGGTCGGCAGGCTGCTCCGCAGCCATCCGCCGCGGGCATAGTATTGATGCCAGGTGCGCCGCATCTGCTGGCCGTCGCCGTCCAAGCGGGTGTGGAAGGTGGCGGTGTCATAGAGCACGCAGGTCCCGGCGGGGCCGTAGAGCGGGACTTCCCGGTATGCCTCGCCAAGCCCCTCGAAAGCGTCCCTGAGGCTTTCGAATCGCTTGCTGTCGGGAACGACGGCGAAGCAGGGCGCGCCAGGCTCGACGTCGGTCAGGTAATGGATCGCGCAGATGTAGTCGCACGGACCGTAGGGCGCGCGGATCAGTCGGTCTTCGCGCACGGCGTCGTGGTGAAAATTCATCGCCCGCAGACCGGCGCCCTCCGGCGCCTCACGGAAGTTGAATTCGGCGAACCTTGGCCTGTCGTCGCCGCCGAGCAACCGGGCGACCACCGGGTAGGAGCGGGGATGCCGCGTGAAAGAATCAAGCTCCGGGTGATCGAGAAGGGGCTGCGAATAGATCAGGCCCTGGTTGCGGTGGTGGGGTTTGCGCCTCTCTCCCAGCCCCCACGCCTCGGGCCTCTCGGCCTGGGTGCGGTCGCAGAAGGCGTTGAGCCACGTCAGCTCGGCGCTGTCGAGGCAGTCGGCGAGGACGGCGTAACCATGCTGCTCGAAGAAGGCGCAGGCCTCGTCGGCCTGGCGGACCGGATCGAAGACGGGAACGGCTTCCCTGCTGACGCGGCCGAAACCCTGTGTGGCGAGGGCCGGATCGCCGCTCTCGTTCGGCTGAGGTTCGAAAAGCACCCTCGGCCGCGCCACCGTGTCGGAAACCGTCGTCACGCCTGGACCTTCCCCTGTCTTCCGCCTTGCGGGTCGGATGTTCCTCGACCGTGAGGGTCTTGGCAATGAGACGCAAAGACCGTCGGCATTGAGCACGACACGGCCCCGTCAACGTTCCACAATGTGGAACACTGGGTTGCAGTAGCCAGGGCTACTCCCCTCCGCGCCGACCACCCATCTCGCGCAGCCAAGAAGAAGAAAGGAGGCGCGGAGTCATGATTCCCCTGCGTTCCCTGCCAACTCTGGCCATCGCCATCGCAGCGCTCGCGGCCGCCGCCTGGTTTGAAGCCGGCACTGCGCAGCAAAACCGGCTCTACGCCGCCCCTGCTGGCGCGGTCGTTCACGCTCATCACCACGCCCACGCTGCGACTTACTGAGCGGTCGGAGGTCCCCTCAGAGCGCTTCCTCCCATCCAACCCCGCCAGGCTTAAGAACCTGCGCCGCGAAGTCGATCACCGCTCGTACGCTGGGCAGGAGGCCCCGACGCGAGGTGAACACCATATGCAGGATGCCAGCGGGCCAGTTCCACTCCGGCAGCACGTGGACGAGGCGTCCGCTGTCGACAAGTTCGCGGCAGCCGTATTCAGGGATCAAAGCGAGCCCCAGTCCATCCACCGCCGCCTGACGCAGGATCGGGAAGGTGCTGGCCGACAAGCGCGGCTCGTGCACGATCACGGTCTCCTCTCCGGCGTCGTTTAGCAGCGTCCATCGATCCAGCCCCGGCTGATCCGTAAGGCTGATCGTCGGGAACTTCACGACCTCATCGGGCGTGGTCGGCTCGCCATGCTCACGGATGAATTCAGGACTCGCCACGAGCATGATGGCGGGCCGGCCGAGGATGCGGACCTGCAGGTCGGCGTCCGTGTCGAGCCGGTTGCGCACGCGGATCGCCACATCCACGCCCTCCTCGATCAGATCGACGCGCCGGTTACTCACGATCACCTGGACGCGCAGACGAGGGTGCTTGGTGAGGAATTTCGGCAGGGCGTTGGCGAGGAGCCGGTCCATTCCCTGGGGGCAGCTCATCCGCACCAGCCCTTGCGGCTCCGCTTTCAGCCGGGTCACGACTTCGTCTATCGCATCGGCTTCGCTGAGCGCAGCCCGGGCGTGCCGGTAGACGTCCTGCCCCACCTCCGTGACCTTGAAGCGGCGGCTCGAGCGCTCCACCAGGCGCACGCCCAGCTCGGATTCCAGGGCGGCGACGCGGCGGC
>JAFANN010000209.1 GCA_019232665.1 Caulobacteraceae bacterium
GGGCGCCGGCCGGTCCGCGGCCTCCAGGATCGGCAGAGCGTCCACCGGCTCGGCGGCGATGCGTCCCATGATCGAGAAGAACTGCTCGCCGACCTCGGCGGCGTGCGCGCCATACGGATCGACGGCGAAAGGCGAGGCCGGCGCACCGCCCTCGACCCGGCCCATGATGAAAAACGGCCGCTCGAGCTCGCCGCCCTCGATCTCGAGGACCAGGGCGTGGGGCGCGGCGACGTCGCGGCCCAGGAAAGAGCGGATCGCCAGGAACTCCAGCCGGCGGTCGGTGTCGATGAGGCTGCCCGGAGGGTCGCGCCGCAGGATGCACGGCCGGCGCCCCTCCTCCGACACGGCGTCGAACCGGTAGGTCTCGCGGCTCGCGCCGCCCGAGATCCGCGCGAGGTTCTCGACGACAACCGCGCGTCCCTCGGTTCGCGAAAGATAGGCGGCGAGCCGCTCGGCGAGGGTCATGCCGGCGCCTTCAGGACGGGAAATCCAGGATGCCGGTCAGGCCGGAAGGCTTGTGTGGGCCCATGGCGAGCTGCTCGAGCACCGCGCGGCCCACGGCAGTCCTGCCGCTGGCGTCTTCGTACGTGACGCGCGAGAGCGCCTGCACGTGCAAGTGATGCGGGAGCTTCGGATCGACCTCGCTTAGCTTCAAATCCTCCCGCTCCACGGCGAGCGCCCCCTGGTTGGAGCCATGGCTCCACTTCGGATGGCCATAGCCGAGGCCCAGCATGAAGAACTCATACTGCGGCTCGTAGGTGACGCGGCGCTCTCCGTTGGCGTCCTTCAGGCGGACCACGGCTTTGCGCGCATGGCGCGTCCCCGGCTTCCACTCGATGTCAACCGAGGTGTCCTCGAACTCGCTCAGGCCGCTGGCGTCGGCTCCGTCGGGCGCCCAGACTGCACGCCGGTTCCACGGCGCGCCCGCGCCATCGTCGTTAGTGTGGAAGAAGAAGCTGCCTGTCTCGAAGCTGCTCGGCCCCCAGATCCAGAAGAACTGGGGGGCGGCTGGCGGCGCGGCCTCCTGGGGGTCACGAGCGCCGATCGGTCGGACGCCCCACGACCTGTCCCGCGTCCCGACGAAGCCGTCGACGGATCGTCTCTGGCCGTCCAGCTCGATCCAGCCCTTGTAGCGCCCGTTCTGCGTGAGGCGGGTGTAGTCCATCATGGCGCGCGGGCCGATTCGCCGGATGAACCGCGGCTCCTCCACCGGAAAGGCGCGGCCCTCAAACACGATCTCCGCCTTCAGCCCCTTGTCCGGGGCGTCGACGATGACCTTGAGCCGCTGGAGCGGCTCGATGACCTCGATGCGGATGGGCCCCACCGACAGGTCCATCCGCTCCATGTTGAGCCAGCGGCTGGCGTGCAAGGCCGTCTGCACGCCGTCTCTGATCACGCAGAAGCTGGCGTCGGCGATGTTCAGGTGGGGGTAGACGCCGAACGCGACCGCGAAGAAGTCGCCGCCCTCGTCGGGGGCGTAGCCGTTGAAGAAATAGCGGTCGTAGAAGTTCCTGTCCGTCCCGGAGTAGGCGATCGGCTCGCTGGTCTGGTGGATTGGAAAATCGTCACCCTTGGTGAGCGCCATGGCCGTTTCTCCCGCTTTTGCGGGCGGAGTTAAGGTAGGGCTTGCCCCCCTGGCAACCCATGACGGAGCGTCAACGATGGCCGCGAACGGATCGCTGTGGGTGCGGCTCGCCGCTGTGAGCGGGCTGGTGAGCGTCGCCGCAGGCGCCTTCGCCGCCCATGCGGCCAAGGACCCCGCGGCGAGGGAGCTTTTGCGTACCGGCGCGACCTATGAAGTGACCCACGCGCTGGCTGCGCTCGCCGCCGTCGCGCTCGGCCGGCAGGGCGGCCGCGGCTCGGCCCTGGCGCCGGCCCTTTTCCTCGGCGGGACGGTGCTCTTCAGCGGTTCGCTCTACGCCCTCGCCTTCGGCGCGCCGCGGTCGGTCGGGGCGATCACCCCGCTTGGCGGTCTGGCGTTCCTCGCGGGCTGGGCCGTCTTCGCGCTGCAGGCGGGAGGGGCTGGAGGCTCTCGCCGACGTCGGACCTGAGCCTTCGACGCCAGACGCGCCAACATTGTCGCGACCGACGCCCGCTCCGCCTTGCCCGAGGGCAACTTCCGCATCAGAGTTGCAAACCGCCCAAATTCTCCGGGGGACCGAATGACCGCCCTTGAGAGCCAGATGCCCCCGGTCGCCTATGCAGGTCTCGGCGATATCCGCATGGCCTATTACGAGAGCGGTCCGCGCGAGGGGATTCCGGTGATCCTCTGCCACGGCTTCCCGGAGATCGCCTTTTCCTGGCGCCATCAGCTCCGCGCCCTCGGAGCCGCCGGACGCTGGGCCGTCGCGCCGGACCAGCGCGGCTACGGCCTCACCGGCGGTCCGACCGCCGTCGAGGCCTACGACATCGAGCACCTGACGGACGACCTCTGCCGCCTGCTCGATCATCTGGAAGTCGAGAAGGCGATCTTCTGCGGCCACGACTGGGGCGGGCTCGTCGTCTGGCAGATGTTCCCGCGCCATCCGGACCGCGTGGCCGGCGTGATCGGCGTGAACACCCCCTTCACTCCTCGCCCACCCGCCGATCCGATCTCGATCATGCGGCGCCGGTTCGGCGACGAGATGTACATCGTCGATTTTCAGACCCCCGGCCGCGCCGACGCCGTGCTCGCCTCGGACGTCGGCAAGGCCATGGGCTTTTTCATGCGCAAGCCGCCGGAGGGCGCGCCACCGGCCAGTGGAGGCCTGCGCGGGTCCGTCCTGTCCGCGGAAGGCGGCAAGGGCGAGCCGACCTTCGCCCTGGTGAAGATGCTGGAAACCTACGATCCGGCGTCTGATCCCCGGGAGACCTTCCTCACCGACGCCGAGATGGCCGCCTTTGTCGAGACCTTCGAACGCACAGGATTTACCGGCGGGATCAACTGGTATCGGAACCTCACACGCAACTGGGAGCGTTCGGCGTCCATTCCCGATCGAGTGGACGCACCTTCCTTGATGATCATGGCCGAAAAAGACGCCGTGTTGCCGCCCTCGGCGGCCGACGGCATGGAATCGTGGGCGCCTGATCTGGAGAAGGTGCTAATCCGGGGCAGCGGCCATTGGACCCAGCAGGAGAAGCCGGCCGAGGTCAACGCCGCGATCCTGGACTGGCTCGGCCGACGCTTTCCCGCCAAGAGACATTGATGGACCGCAGTACACCCACTCTCAGCGCCCCGATGTCGGCGGCCGGTCGGCGCGGGCTCTACGTGGAGACCGAGCCCTTCGCCTCGGGCTGGCTGCCGATGGGCGGACTGCACGAGGTCTACTACGAGGAATGCGGGTCCCGCACAGGTCAGCCTGCCCTTGTCCTGCACGGGGGTCCCGGCGGAGCGATCAATCCCACGATGCGGCGGTTCTTCGACCCGTCCCGCTGGCGAGTGGTGCTGTTCGACCAGCGCGGCTGCGGCCGTAGCCGCCCCAACGCCTCGCTCGAGGACAACACGACCTGGGATCTCGTGGACGACATCGAGCGGCTGAGGCGCCACCTCAAGATCGAGAAGTGGGCGGTGTTCGGCGGTTCATGGGGCTCGACCCTCGCCCTCGCCTACGCGATCCGCCACCCCGAACGAGTCTCCGCCCTCATTCTGCGCGGCGTCTTCCTCCTGACCCAGCGCGAGCTCGACTGGTTCTACCAGGATGGCGCCTCGATGCTTTTCCCTGACGCCTGGGAGCGCTTCATCGCCCCGATTCCACCCGCCGAACGAGGCGATCTGCTGAAGGCGTACCACGCCCGGCTGACCGGAGCGGACCGCCGCGTCCAGGCGCAGGCTGCCGCCGCATGGAGCCAGTGGGAGGGCGACACTCTTTCGCTGCGCGGACCCCAGGCGCGCCCGGCGAAATTCAACGAGGTGGACTTCGCGATCGCCTTCGCCAGGATCGAGTGCCACTTCTTCGTCAACCGCGGCTTCTTCCCCGAGGACGGCTGGATCCTGAAGAATATCAAGGCGATCCGGTCCATTCCGGGGTGGGTCGTGCAAGGCCGCTTCGACGTCGTGACGCCGATGGAGAGCGCCTGGACGCTGAAGAAGGCGTGGCCCGAGGCGCGCTTCGAGATCATCTGGGACGCCGGCCATGCGTCCACCGAGCCTGGCATCGTCGACGCCCTGGTGAGGGCGACGGATCAGGCTCTTACGCTCTAGGCGTCTGCCTCAGACGATCGAGCCGCGGCCGCTGCCCACCTCGGAGTAGCGGTGAACCTTCGCCGAGAGGACAAGGGCGAAGCCGGCCATCATCGTGATCATCACCGTGCCGCCGAAGGAGAGCAGCGGCATCGGCACGCCGACGACTGGCGCCAACCCCATGACCATCGCCCCGTTGATGAGCACGCACATGGAGAAGGTGATGATCGTTCCGGCCGCCGCCATCCGCGCAAAGTGGCTGTAGGCGTTGGAGGCGATCCGCAGGCCCAGGTAGATCACCCCGGCATAGAGCGCCAGGACGCTGACGCAGCCGAGGAACCCGAACTCCTCGGCCATCGAGGAGAAGATGAAATCGGTCGACTTCTCCGGCAGGAAGTTGAGCTGGCTCTGAGTTCCCAGGCCGAACCCCTTGCCCAGCGCGCCGCCTGAGCCCAGCGCGATCTTGGACTGGATGATGTGATAGCCCGAGCCGGAGCGATCCGCCTCGGGATGCAGGAAGGTCAGCAGTCGAGCCCGCTGATACGGCTTGAGCACGAAGGCGAACGCCACTGGAGTCGCAGCCGCGACGGCCGCGAGAACCGCGCCGGCGAGCGGGAGACTCAGTCCCGCCAGGATCATCATCAGTCCGCCTGTGGCCGCGATCAGGATGGCGGTGCCGAGATCTGGCTGGTGCGCCACCAGCGCGGCGGGCGCGCCGATCAGAGCCGCCGGGATCAGCAGACGCCAGGAGAGCCGGGCCTTGGATGGATCCAGCCCCTGATAGAAGCGGGCGAGTGCGAGGACGAGGCCGACCTTGACGATCTCGGACGGCTGCAGGCGGATTGGACCCAGGTCGAGCCAGCGCTTGGCGCCCATGGTGCTGTGCCCCATGACCGCGACCGCCAGCAGCATCAGCAGTCCCACTCCATAGACCGGATAGGCGGCGGTGAACCACACCCGCGGATCCACTGTCGCCAGGAGCACCATGGCGACGAAGCAGAAGCCGAACAGGATGAGATGCTTGGCCGCCCAGGGCGACCATGAGCCGCCGGCGATCGAGTAAAGCACGATGGCGCCTACCCCCGCGATCGCGGCGAGAAGGGCGCAGAAGGTCCAGTCGATGTGCTGGAGCTTGACGACGAAGCGGTCCCGATCGACCTGCCGATTGATGAAGGTGGCGGTCATGCGGACTTCAACCTGGTCTGCGGCGCGGGGCCTGGCGCGGAGGTCGGGATCGGTTGGACGATCCTCGCCCGCACCTGGGGATCCTTGAGCAGCGCCACCTTCATGATCTGGGCGGCCTTGGGCGCGGCGGCGTCAGCGCCGAACCCTCCGTGCTCGACGAGCACGCTCATCGCGTAGCGCGGATCGTCATAGGGCGCGAAGGCGATGAACCAGGCATGGTCTCGTTGGTCCCAGGCGCCCTGGGCGCCGTGCGAGCCGTGCGAGCCGGCCCCGTAGTTGTGGGACTGCGCCGTGCCGGTCTTGCCGGCCATCCGGATCGGGCCCAGCCCCAAGTCAGCGACATGCGCCGCCGTGCCGGAGGTGACGACTGCGGTCATGGCTTCGCGAATAAAGGCGAGGTGATCCTGGGCGAACGGCAGTTCCGGCGGCTGGACCGTCGACACCTGCGCCACGTCGCCGACTGATTGCACGAGCCTCGGCTCCAGCGCGACCCTGCCGTTGGCCAGCCGCGCCGCCTGGATGCAGAGCTGCAGGGCGTTTACGCTGACATACCCTTGGCCGATGCCCATGCTGGGCGTCTCGCCGGGGTGCCAGACCGGATCGCGGGGAAAGGCCCTGCGCTTGTAGGCGGTGTCCGGCACAAGGCCCACCTTCTGTCCGGGAATTCCGATGTCGTGCTTCTGGCCCAGGCCGAAGAAGCGGGCGACGCGGGCGATCGGGTCGGGGCCGATGCTCAGCGCCAACTGGTAGAAGTAGATGTCGCACGACTGGGCGATCGCCCCCTTGAGATCGAGCGTCCCATGCGCCTTGTCGCATCCCCAGGAGCGTCCGCCCCAGAACCAGTGCTTGTGACAGGTGTAGCTGCGGGACGGGTCGACGCCTCGCTCTAGGGCCGCGAGGGCGACCATGGTCTTGAACGTCGAGCCGGGCGGGTAGGTCGCCGTGAGCGCCTTGTTGAACAACGGCTTGCGCTCGTACTCGGCGAGCGCGCGGTAGTCCGGACCGCTCACGCCGCGAACGAAGGCGTTGGCGTCGAAGCTGGGCGCCGAGAAGAGACAGAGGACTTCGCCGCTGCGGCAGTCCATCATCACCGCCGCGCCGCTGTCCGCCCCGAACACTTCGAGAGCGCGGTTCTGGATGTCCGCGTCCAGGGTCAGGCGGATGGGGGAGCCTGGGACAGAAGGGATGTCGCCTTGCGGATCCTTCCTGACGACGCGGCCCTTGACGTCCACCTCGACCTTGCGCGCGCCCGGCTTGCCGCGGAGCTGCAGGTCATAGCTCTTCTCGATTCCCTGCTTGCCGATCCGGAACCCCGGATTGAGCAGGATCGGCTCGGAGTTCGGCCCCGTCTTGGTGATGTCCTTGGCGCTGACCTTGGCCACATAGCCGACGACGTGGGCGAAGGCGGCGGAGAAGGGATAGACCCTCACCTCGCCCATGTCCGCGGTAACGCCCGGCAGCTCGGGAGCCCGCACGTTGACGCGCGAGAACTCCTCCCAGCTCATGTCCTCGACAACGGCGATCGGCTGGCGGCGCGGCGCGGCCTCGATCTCGGCTCGGAGGCGACGCATCCGTCCGTCGTCGATCGGCATCAGTTCAGAGAGGCTCGCGAGCACCCTGTCCACGTCGACAGATTCGTCCTTGGCCAGCAGCAGCCTGAAGTCGGGGCGGTTCGAGGCCAGCACGACCCCGTGGCGGTCCAGGATCAGGCCACGAGGCGGCGGCGTCAGCTGGAAGTCGAACTCGTTGTGTTCCGAAAGGACGGCGTACTTGTCCGCTTCCAGAAGCTGCAGCTGGACGAGGCGTCCTCCAAGCGCCAGCAACCCTGCGCCGGCCAGGCCGCCAAACAGGACCGTGCGGCGGGCGAACAGGCCCTGGCGTTCGTTGACCTCATCGAGGAGAAGCGGCGAGCGGCTCATTTGAAGCGCACGTCCGCGTCTTCATAGGTCTCGATCAGGCGCCAGGCGGGCCAGAACACCGCCGCCGTGGCGATGACCTGGATCGCGAGGCCTCCCGGGTCAGGCGCCTGGCCGGCGGCGAAGAACATCAGCGCCACAGCCACGGCGAATCCCGCGCCGAGCGCGGCGAGGTACCAGCCCCAATGCGTCCAGAAGCCCTGGCCGGCGAGGAGTGGCCGCGCCGAATACCCCATCGCGTGGGCTGCCAGCAGGGCGCTGGGCCACAGGCCAAGCCTGTCTCCCCACAGCAGGTCCTGGAAAAGGCCCAGGACGATCAGGACGAACGGCGCGAGGATCGACGGCCGGATCACCGCCCACGCGAACGCCGGCAGTATGGCCAGCACGGGTTGCGGCAGGCCGACCCCGGCGACCTCGACCGGAATCGTCAGCAGCAAGGAACCCGCCATGCAGGCGAGGGCCGGCGCGCCGAGCCAGGTGACGGGATTGAGCGGCTGTACGACCCCCGCCGGCATGTCACTTCGCCTTCGAGGCGGGCGCCGCGCCGGACGGCGCTGCAGGCTGTGTCGCCGGCGGCGCCGGAGCCGGGGCGTCCGTGGTCGTCGGCGGGAGCACGCCCGGCTGGAGGGCGTTGGCGCCGACGAGCTGCGAAAAGTCCTTGAACAGAAGGATGCGCAGCAGATCGATGGAGCCGGCGTCGGTGTCCAGGGCCACGCGCCAGCCGTCCTTAGCCTGGACCGCCACACCCACGGGCAGTCCCCGCGGGATCACGCCGCCGTCGCCAGAGGTGAGGATCCTGTCCCCCGGCCGGACCGGATCGTGGGTCCGCAGATAGTCCAGCCGTGGCGCCGGGCCGCCGTCTCCCGTTAGAATGGCCCGCCCGTTTGTGCGCGCGATCAGCACGGGGATCCGGCTCTCGATGTCGGTGAGCAGCATGATCCGACTCACCTGCCGCGATACGGCGATCACCCGGCCGACCAGGCCATTGTCGTTGAGAGCCGGATTGCCCTCGATCACGCCCTGATCCGAACCGACGTCGGCCAGGCGGGTGTCGGCGAAGGGTCCGCGGGCGTCCAACACTGTCCGTGCGCCGACCATCGGCAGGGGCGGATCGGTCTTGACCCCGAGGATCGCCCGCAGGCGTCCGTTCTCCTCACGCAGGGCCTCGACCTCGGCCTCGAGCCGCCGGGCCTGGGCGAGCTGGGTGCGCAGGCGCCGGTTCTGACCTCCTGCGTCGACATAGGCGCCGACCGCCGCCGCGCCGTCGGCCACCCAGTGGACAGGCGCCGACATCACCCCGCCCGCGACGCCTGCGACGCTATCGAAGCGTCCGCGGATATCGTCGAGCGGGCTGCCGCGGTGATCGTTCACGAACAGGGCGAGCGACACGATGCCCGCCAAGACGAGCGCGGCCACGGCAAGCCAAGCCAGTGGCGGCCTCAGTTCGTTCAGCGGACCGTCTCTTAGGGACACTTGCGAAGACCCCTCCCGACCTCGCTATCCGTGGAAGAAGCGCGCCAGGACTACAAGAACGGTGTGGCCTCGAAGAGGCCGGCGAGGCGGTTTTCTAGAAGAGACTCGATTCGAGCAGGCCCTTCATCCATTTCGGATGTTCGAGCACTTTTCCACAGCCGAGAGCGACGCAGGCGAGCGGATCGTCGGCCACGGTGACCGGGAGTCCGGTCTGGTCCCGGATCTCGAGGTCCAGGCCCCGCAGCAGCGCCCCGCCGCCGGTGAGCATGATCCCCTTGTCGGCGATGTCCGCCGCCAGCTCCGGCGGCGTGGCCTCCAGGGCGACCTTGACCGCTTCGATGATGGCGCTGACCGGCTCGGCGACCGCGTCCGCCGCCTGGCGCTCGCTGATCCGCACTTCCCGCGGCACCCCCTGCATCAGGTCGCGCCCCTTGACGTCGATGCAGAGGCCGACGCCGTCCTCGGGCGGACGGGCGGTGCCGATCTCCTTCTTGATCCGCTCGGCGGTCGTCTCGCCGATGAGGAGATTGTGGTGGCGACGCATGTAGCTGATGATCGCCTCGTCCATCTTGTCGCCGCCCATGCGCACGCTGCGCGAATAGACGATACCCGACAGGGAGAGGACGGCGACCTCGGTCGTGCCCCCGCCAATATCCACGACCATCGAGCCGGTCGGCTCATGGATCGGCAGGCCGGCGCCGATCGCCGCCGCCATCGGCTCGTACATCAGGCCGACCTTGCGCGCCGAGGCGTTGAGGCAGGAATCGTTGATCGCGCGGCGTTCGACCGCCGTCGCGCCCGAGGGGACGCAGACGATGACTTTGGGCGTGACGAATCCGGAGCGGTTGTGAACCTTCCGGATGAAGTACTTGATCATCTCCTCGGCCACTTCGAAGTCGGCGATCACGCCGTCGCGCATGGGGCGGATCGCCTCCATGTGTCCGGGCGTGCGGCCGAGCATCATCTTGGCCTCGACGCCCACCGCGTAGACGGTCTTGCGGCCGCCTGCGGTCCGCAGGGCGACGACGGAGGGTTCGTTGAGCACGATCCCTTTGCCGCGCATGTAGACGAGAGTGTTAGCCGTCCCCAGGTCGATTGCGATGTCGCTGGAGATGATGCCGAACAGGGACGAGAACATTCAGGGCTCGGAATCTGTGGGCCGCCGTGATCGTGGACCCCTCCCTCGGACTTGCGGCCCAGGGTACGCACGCTTCAGTTTTGGCGCACGAAAAGGAGGTCCGCCGGGGCGGCGCTTGGAGGTGAGGTCACTCCTGTGCCGTGGCCCCGCGGCGAATTCAAGACCTTCGTTCGTCGCGGGGCGGCCGTCAGCCTGCGGCCTTTTCTCTAGAAACCGCTCGCAGTGAGAGGTTCGGGCGCGCTCTTCTCCTTGCGGGCGAAGAGATTGTTCAGAGCGTTCACGTAAGCGGTGGCGCTGGCGGTCAGGGTGTCGGTGTCGGCCGCCTGGCCGGTCGCGATCCGCCCATCCTCCTCCAGACGCACGGAGACCTGCGCCTGGGCGTCCGTGCCCTCGGTGACGGCGTGCACCTGGAACAGGCGCAGCATGGCGTCGTGCGGCACGATCTTGTGGATCGCGTTGAACACGGCGTCCACCGGCCCGTCCCCGGTGGCCGTGGCGGTCGACTCGGCGCCGTCGACGACGAGGGTCAGAAGCGCCTCCTGGGGCCCCTCGGTGCCGGCGATGACACGCAGACTCTTGACCTGGACCCGCTCGGCGCCGCGCGCCAGAGCGTCGTCAACGAGAGCGATGATGTCGTCGTCGAAGACGCTCTTTTTCTTGTCTGCGAGGTCCTTGAAGCGGCCAAACGCCTCGTTGAGGGCGTTCTGACCCAGCTCGTAGCCGAGGTCCTTCAGTTTCTCCCGGAACGCGTGCCGGCCCGAGTGCTTGCCCATGACAAGATTGGTGCCGCCCTGCCCCACGTCCTCCGGACGCATGATCTCGTAGGTCTCCGAGTTCTTCAGCATCCCGTCCTGGTGGATGCCCGACTCGTGGGCGAAGGCGTTCTTGCCGACGATGGCCTTGTTGAACTGCACCGGAAAGCCGGTGATCGCCGAGACATAGCGGCTGGCCCGGGTGATGTGCTCGGTGCGGACGCGGGTGGGGAACGGCAGGGCGTCGCCACGCACCTTCAGGGCCATCACGATCTCCTCGAGCGCGGCGTTGCCCGCCCGCTCGCCGATGCCGTTGATCGCCACCTCAACTTGGCGCGCGCCAGCCTCGACGCCGGCCAGGCTGTTGGCGACCGCCAGGCCCAGGTCGTTGTGACAGTGGGTGGAGAAGATCACCCCGTCCGCGCCAGGCACATTCTCGATGAGGTCGCGGAAGACCGCCGCATATTCGGATGGGTAGGTGTAGCCGACGGTGTCGGGGATATTGATCGTCGTCGCCCCGGCGCGGATGGCCGTCTCGACGCAACGGCGCAGCACATCGCGCTCCGTGCGCGTGGCGTCTTGGGCGGACCATTCCACGTCGCCGCAGAGGTTGCGCGCATGGGTGACCGAGGCGTGCACGGCCTCGATGATGTCTTCGGGACTCATCCGCAGGATGTGGTCGCGATGCTGCGGCGAGGTCGAAATGAAGGTGTGGATGCGGCCGCGCTTGGCCGGACGGATCGCCTCGGCGCAGCGCTCGATGTCGGCGACGCCCGCGCGGGCCAGGCCGCACACGGTGCTTTCGGTCACCAGCTGGGCGATCTTCTTGACCGCTTCGAAATCGCCGTTGGAGGCGATCGGGAAACCGGCCTCGATGACGTCGACGCGCATGTCCTCGAGGATCTTGGCGAGCTCCAGCTTCTCCTCGATGGACATCGACGCGCCGGGCGACTGCTCGCCGTCGCGCATGGTGGTGTCGAAGACGACGACGTGATCGGATGTGGCAGGGGGTACGCGGGTCTCGTTGGCCGCGTCGGCGGTGGAGGCAGTCATGGGTTTGAGTCTCACGGTGGGCTTGAACGAAGGGCGAAGGATCGACCCCCGGGCGCCCGGCCGCGGAAGATCACGCAGCCAGCGACAGCGCCCGGGGGCGTCTAAGCCCCAGCCCAAGAAGCGGAAGGATGCCACGCGGCATGATCATGCCCCGCGAATACCTTCAGGCGCGCCGCCACGCAAGGCTATTGCGCCGTACGGCGCGGAGAGATGCGGTCATGCTGGCTGAGATTCTCTGTTCGTGTCCGGTCCTGCCCGTCGTGACCATCACCGACGCGGCTGCGGCGGTTCCCCTCGCCCGCGCCCTGCTCGCTGGCGGCATGAGCGCGATCGAGGTCACCCTGCGGACCCCATCGGCGTTCGAGGTCATCGCCAGGATCGCCGGGGACGTCGAAGGCGTCGTGGTGGGCGCCGGAACGGTGCTCACTTCACGCGACATGTCGGCGGCCGAGCAGGCGGGAGCCCGGTTCGCGGTGAGCCCAGGTTTCTCCGCGAACCTTTCCGAGGACGCGTCCCTTCCGCTGCTCCCGGGCGTCGCCACGGCCAGCGAGGTGATGGCCGCCCTGGAAGCCGGCCACGAGATGATGAAGTTCTTTCCGGCCGAGGCCGCCGGCGGACCGGCCATGCTGAACGCGCTCGCGGGCCCCTTCCCCCAGGCGCGCTTCTGTCCCACGGGCGGGATCACCCCGGCGAACGCCGACAGCTACCTTCGGCTGCCCAACGTCATCTGCGTGGGCGGGAGCTGGCTCGCTCCGCCCGACCTCGTCTCCGCCGGAGACTGGCAGGCCGTCACGCGCCTCGCCCGGGAGGCTTCGCGGCTTGGGCGAAGCATGTCGGCGCCGGCGGCCCTTGCCGAATCCCATAAGCCATGACTTATTTATCGTATGGTCAACGCCGACGTCTTCCGCGCCCTTGCTGATCCGACCCGACGGGCGGTATTCGAGCGGCTTGCGGATGGCGAGCAGACGGTTTCTGCCCTTAGAGCCGGCTTCGAAGTCTCCCAGCCGGCCATCTCGCAGCATCTGGCGGCCTTGCGGGCCGCAGGCCTGGTGCGCGAGCGCCGTCAGGGCCGCCACGCCTTCTACGCTATCGATCCCGCCGGCCTGGGCGAGCTCGCCGCGTGGCTCGACCGGTACGGCGCCTACTGGCCGGCGCGGGTCGAGCGG
>JAFANN010000338.1 GCA_019232665.1 Caulobacteraceae bacterium
TCCTTCAGGAAGCCGGCCGCGCCAAGGATCAGCGATCCGGTGCAGACCGACGTCAGGTAGCGCGCGCCGGCTCCGAGCCTGCGGATCTCGCGCATGAATGCGGGGTCCTTCATCGCCGTCGTGCAGCCGAGACCGCCGGGCAGCACCAGCACTTCGCACCGCTCGACGTCTTCGAGCTTCGAGAGGCCTGCGAAGCGCAGGCCGTCGGATTCGATGTCGACGCCGCCGAGGCTGGCGACGATCACCTGTGCGTCGGGGAGTCGGCAGAGGAACTGGTGTGGCCCGGTGAAGTCCAACTGCGTCACGCCTGGATAGAGCGCGATGAGAATGCTCGTCGTCGACATGGGTGTGTCCCCGGCTTGACCTACGCCAAGGATGGACCGCATTTGTCGCGGCAGGAATGACAATGATCCGGCGATTACAGCCATGACCCGACGTGTGGCGGTGGTGATCTTCGAGGGCCTGCAGATCCTGGACGCTGCAGGGCCGATCGCCGCGTTCGAGATTGCCGAGCGCTACGTTCCTGGCAGCTACGCCCTCGAGGTGCGTGCGACCGGAGGCGGATCGGTGACCAGTTCGGCGGGCGCGGGACTCCTGGCTGCGCCGCTGGGGCAACCGACCGGCTTCGACACCATCGTCGTCGCCGGCGGCGAGGGCACGCGGTCGGCGATGTACGACGAGACGCTGCTCGCCTGGGTGCGGGAGGCCGCGGCTCAGGCGCGACGCACGGCCAGCGTCTGCTCGGGCGCCTTCGTACTTGCTGCCGCAGGCCTGCTCGACGGCCGCCGCGCGGCGACGCACTGGTCTCGCGCCGCCGACCTCGCCCGCCGCTTCCCGGCCGTGCGCGTCGAGCCGGACCGGATCTGGGTGCGTGATGGGGCGGTGTGGACCAGCGCGGGCATCACAGCGGGAATTGACCTATGCCTTGCGTTGGTGGCGGAGGATGTGGGCGAGGCCGTCGCCCGGGACGTCGCCCGCCAACTCGTCGTCTATTACCGGCGGCCGGGTGGCCAATCGCAGTTCTCGGCTCTCGCCGACCTGACCCCGTCAGAGGGCCGGTTCGCCGGTCTGCTCGCCTGGGCCCGGGAGAACCTCGGGGAGCGGCTGGATGTCGAGCGCCTCGCCGGCCATTGCGGGATGAGTCCGCGCCATTTCGCCCGCGCCTTCGCCGCCGAGACCGGCGTCACTCCGGCCAAGGCCATCGAGCGCCTGCGCCTGGAGGCCGCCCGCGCCCGCCTCGCCGCTGGGCCTGCGCCCCTCGACCGGATCGCCCGCGATACCGGCTTCTCCGACGCAGACCACATGCGCCGCGCCTTCATCCGCGCCTTCGGCCAGCCACCCCAGGCCATTCGCCGCTTGGCGGCCTAGGGCTGGTCCGGTTTCACGTCCGCGCGGGGATCACCACCGGCAGGTATTCGTAGCCCTTCACGAAGCTCGAGAACACGCGGCGCGGCTCGCCCGTCACGCGGATGTCGGGGAAGCGCTTGAAGATCTCTTCCCAGATGATCTTGAGCTGCAGTTCGGCCAGCCTGTTGCCGACGCAGCGGTGGATGCCGAAACCGAACGACATGTGGTGCCGGGGCCGCTCCCGCTCGATGTTGTAGGCGTTCGGGTTTTCGATCACCTCTTCGTCGCGGTTGCCCGAGACGTACCACATCAGGACCTTGTCGCCGGCGCGGATGGTCTTGTCGCGCAGCTTGTAGTCTTCCGTCGCCGTGCGCCGCATGTAGGCGAGCGGCGTCTGCCAGCGGATCGTTTCGCTGACCATATTGGGTATCAGGTCCGGATTGGCCTTGAGCTTGGCGTACTGGTCCGGATTCTGGTTGAGCGCCAGGATGCTGCCGCTGATGGTGTTGCGGGTGGTGTCGTTGCCGCCGACGATCAGCAGGATCAGGTTCCCGAGGTACTCCATGCGGTCCATGTTCTTCGTGGACTCGCCATGGGCGAGCATGGAGATCAGGTCGTTCCGCGGCGGCGCATTCACGCGCTCGTTCCACAGGCGCAGGAAGTAGTCCACGCATTCGAAGAGCTCGGCCTTGCGCTCTTCGTCCGTCTCGATGATGCCGCCCGGCACAGGCGCGGCGGTCGCCACGTCGGACCAGCGGGTCAGCTTGCGGCGGTCCTCCCAGGGGAAGTCGAACAGCGTCGCGAGCGTCATGGTGGTCAGCTCGATCGACACCTTGTCGACCCAGTCGAACTCCTCGCCCACCGGCACGGAATCCAGGATCGTCGCCGCCCGCTCGCGGATGATCGGCTCGAGGTAGGCGAGATTGTGCGGTGAGACGATCGGGCTGACCGTCTTGCGCTGCTGGTCGTGCTTGGGCGGGTCCATGGCGATGAACATCGGAAGCGTGAAGTCTTCTTCCGGGTCGAAGGCCGTGATCGCGGGCTCGGAAGAGAACACCTGGTGGTTGGTGTCCACCTCCATGATGTCGTTGAACTTGGTCACCGACCAATAGGGGCCGAGTTCCTCGTGCACCTGATGGTGGACCGGCTCCTCGGCGCGCAGGCGCTCGAAATAGGGAGCCCAGGTGTCGCTCCGGAATAGCTCCGCGTCGAGCGGCTGGATCTCCTCGCGAGGGATGGAATAGGCGTGCTCGCGCGCCGCCCGCCGGATGTTCTCGCCCGCGTCGTCCATCGCTGCGTCTCCCTGCCGCCAATGGCCAACGCCGATTGCGTGACGGCGGCGTCATTTTTGCGCTTTTTCCGGCCTGCGGCAAGGCCGGCGGCGCGTCACTTGCCGGGAGTCAGGTCGATCACCTCGGAC
>JAFANN010000360.1 GCA_019232665.1 Caulobacteraceae bacterium
ACCTCCAGCGCGGCGCCCTGCACCGGGCGCCCGGTTTCCTTGGTGAAGTTAAGGACTCCTTCCCGCCCCCCGCCGAGGTCGACGAAAGCCAGCCCGGCGGCCGCGTCCAAGGCGCGCACCCGCCCTACCAGCCGTGCGCCCAGCGCCTCGTCGGCGCCCGCATCGCCGCGCGCGAGCAGGAGCCGCTCGGGCCGCCCCGAGAGGGTGACGACGCCACGCGTCTCTCCCGGCCCCTCGTCGAGGAAGAGCGTCCGCTGGCTCACGACCCCCGCCAGCCCAGCCCGCGTAGCAGGCACAGGGTCTCGTAGAGCGGAAGGCCGACAACTGCGGTGTAGGAGCCGACCAGCTCCATCACGCAGGCCCCCGCCCTGCCTTGGATGCGATAGCCTCCCGCAACCCCGCGCCACTCGCCCGATCCGACGAGAGCGGAGAGGTCCTCGCCGTCCAGTCGCTTGAAGCGCACTCGGGCCTCCGCGAGCCGCGCCGCCTCGCGCCCGTCTGGGCCCCGCACGGCGACGCCGGTGATCACATGATGGCCCCGTCCAGACAGCCGGCCCAGCATCTCACGGGCGTCCGACTCGTCCTCGGGCTTTCCCATCACCCGGCGGCCCAGGGCGACCACCGTGTCTGCCGCCAGGACGAATGCGTCCCCATGCGCAGTCGCTGCGGCCCTGGCCTTCGCGAGCGCCAGGCGCGCGGCGAGACGGCGGGGCGCCTCGCTTGGCGCCGGCGTCTCATCGAGGTCGCAGGGCGCGATCAGATCTGGCGTGACACCGGCCTGGACCAGCAGCTCGCGGCGCCGCGGACTGGCGCTCGCAAGCACCAGACGCGCACGTATCGAGGAGGCGTCCAGGCTCATCGACGGAGCGGACGCCTGGCGCGCCGACCCGCCCGGAACGAAGGCTCAGGCGGAGGGTTTGAGCGGTCTGCGATGAGGACGTGATTCATGGCCATGGACCCGGATCTGGACGCCGACGATCAGGATCAGGCGGAGACGTTCGACGAGACCAATCTGACCGAGGACGGCGAGGACATCGCGCGACCGGACATGATGCGCAACGTCTATGACGTCACCTCGGCGGAGGATGACGCCGAGGATGACGAGCTCGAGGACGACTTCGACCCCGACGCCCTGGACGAATCGGAACGCGAGGCCCTGCTCGAGGAGGACGAGGGGATCGACGACGACGAGGGTCCGGAGACCCGGGACGAGGGCGACCTGGTTGCCGTGGACGACGATCGCCCCGCCGACTTCGAGGGCGAATCCCAGTCCAACGGTCCCGATGACGAGGACCGCCCGAACTCGTCGGAAGAGGTCCGACGTGACCGGCGCCGTGACAGTGAACTCGACGAGACATTCCCCGCCAGCGATCCGTCGCCCGCCAATCCGGGTTCGGATTGACCGCAGCCGGTTTCGCTCTGGGCGCTTGAATGTCCGCGCGTGGTCTTTAGGGTGGCTTCTGATTTGAACACATGTTCGAGGGGCGCCAGGGGCGCCTCGATGCGGAGCTCTCCCGAATGACCAAACGCTTCGAAGGCACCAGCGACTATGTCGCCACGGACGACTTGAAAATCGCCGTCAACGCGGCGATCGCGCTCGAGCGGCCTTTGCTGATCAAAGGGGAGCCTGGCACCGGAAAGACCGTCCTCGCCTACGAAATCGCCAAGGCGCTCGATGCGCCCCTGATCACCTGGCACATCAAGTCGACGACCAAGGCCTTGCAGGGCCTCTACGAATACGAGGCGGTGACCCGCCTGCGCGACAGCCAGTTGGGCGACGAGCGCGTGAAGGACGTCTCCAACTACATCAAGCGCGGCAAGCTCTGGGACGCCTTCGATTCGGATGAGCGGCCGGTGCTGCTGATCGACGAGATCGACAAGGCGGACATCGAGTTCCCGAACGACCTCCTCCAGGAACTCGACCGGATGGAGTTCTACGTCTACGAGACCAACGAGACGATCAAAGCGAAGATTCGCCCGGTCGTGGTCATTACGTCCAATAACGAGAAGGAGCTTCCCGACGCCTTCCTGCGTCGTTGCTTCTTCCACTACATCCGCTTCCCCGACGAAGACACCATGCGCGCGATCATCGACGTGCACTACCCGGGCATCAAGCAGAAGCTGGTGTCGGAAGCCCTGCGCATCTTCTACGACATGCGCAAGGTGCCGGGCCTGAAGAAGAAGCCGTCGACCTCCGAGCTGCTCGACTGGCTCAAGCTGCTGATGGTCGAGGATATCGACGACAACACCCTGCGCGAGCGCGATCCGACCAAGCTGATCCCGCCGCTGCACGGCGCGCTGCTGAAGAACGAGCAGGACCTGCAGCTGTTCGAACGTCTGGCCTTCCTGGCCCGGCGCGAGGGGTCCAGCGCCCGTCCAGGACAGTCCTGACGTTCGGACTTACCGCATTTTCACTGGACCGGGATCGACCGCTGGACCGAAACTTCCGCCACCGGGCCTTTGAGGCCCGGGGCGCGAGGATCTCGATATGACCAGAATTCTGGTGGCTGCGGGACTTGCCGTTGCATCCCTGGCGGGCTGCACGCCGCCTCACCCCGGCTGGCATGCCAGGAGCGCGCTGCGCCGGATCTCCGCCCTCACCTGCCCACAGGAGCAGGGCGACCTTCAGTTGAAACCGGGCTCGGAAGCTGCGCGAAGCTGCGTCTATGTAACCGATGACGGCGACACGGTGACGCTCCAGCTCCTTGACCTGAACGGCGCCGACGCCGACACGGCCCTGCGGCCTATCGAAGCGCAGCTCGCCGCCGACGTGCCCACGGCGAGTCGAGAAGTCCCTGCCCCGGCCGCGCCGGGTCCTGGGACTGACCGCGTCGACATCGACCTTCCAGGCCTGCACATCCACACGCGCGACGACGGCCGCACGAACGTCGACACCGCGGGAGTGCACGTCACGGCCAACGACGATCGCGCGGGCGAGCCCGGCCAGGCGCAGGTTTCAGTGAACGCGGGCGGACGGGCCGGGGTGAAGGTGAACGCGCACGAAGGCGGCGCCCAGATCCGTGTCAATGAATCGGGGCCGGGGATCCGTCGCGACTATGTCCTCCAGTCCGAGACACCCGGACCCAACGGCTTTCGCCTGGCGGCCTATGAGGCGCGTGGTCCGGCAGGCGGCCCTCTGGTCGTCGCGCAGATCCTAGGCAAGGACTCCGACGCGGATGACCTTCGCCATGACGTGCGTCGGCTGCTCGCGCTCAACGTCGGAGGCTAGAGGCGAGGCCGGCAGATCGCTCGCGGCGGATGTCTCCAACTTGAAGACCCCGCCCGCCTAGGTTCGCGTCTCTACGGTCCCTTCCCTGGCGCAGTCGCTCCGCTCGCAACGATCCGCTCGCGCCCACCGAAGGGTGGCCGCAACGCGGGAAAGGCTATTTTGTTTCAAAGCATAAGTACCTTTCATCGCTTGACTAATTACGGCGATCCCTCCAGAGGGCCGTCTCGCCATGTTGAACTCGGTAGCCGATGATGCTCATGCATCA
>JAFANN010000367.1 GCA_019232665.1 Caulobacteraceae bacterium
TCATCCCCGAGTTGCTGAAGCCTGCCACGGTGATGTACTGCGTGACGACCGCTTGCACCTGGGTGTTGTTGAGCTGGCCGGTGGCGGCCTGGCGTGCGCCCTCGCGGACGGCGTTGCTAAGCACCTGCTGCATCTCGATAAGCCGGCCGACTTCGATGATGCCCATTAGCAGGATCATGATCACGGGGAGAATGGCCGCGAATTCCACGACCGCCCCAGAGACTGTCTTCCTCTCCTGGGACACGGCGATTGGGCCTGGCGCGCGGATCGAGCCCAACGTCGTCTTCGGCCCTGGCGTTAAGGTGGAGGGACGGGCGGTAATTCGCGCCTTCTGCCACCTGGAGGGCGCCCGGATCGCCGAGGAGGCAATCGTGGGGCCCTTCGCGCGGCTTCGCCCCGGGGCTGACATCGGTCCCGAGGCGCATATCGGCAACTTCGTGGAAGTGAAGAACGTCAAGGTCGGCGAAGGCGCCAAGGCCAATCACCTGGCTTATCTGGGCGATGGCTCCGTGGGACCGCGCGCGAACATCGGCGCCGGAACGATCTTCTGCAACTACGATGGCTTCGACAAGTATTTCACCCAGGTCGGGGAGGGGGCCTTCATCGGCTCCAACAGCGCTCTGGTGGCGCCGGTCTCCATCGGGGCGGGCGCTTACACCGGATCGGGCTCGGTGATCACGCGCGACATCGCACCCGACGCCCTGGCGCTGGAGCGCTCGCCGCTCGTCGAGAAGCCGGGCTGGGCCGCCGCTTTCCGGGCCCGCAAGATGCGCGAGAAGGCCTCGCGCAAGTGAGTGCGGACGACCAAAAGCGCGTCGCCGGCGAGGCCGCCGCGGCTCTGATCGAAGATGGCATGACTGTCGGCCTGGGTTCGGGCTCGACGGCGGCGCTGTTCGTCGAAGCGCTTGCCGCCCGGAAGCCGAGAATCCGCGGCGTGGCGACCTCCGAGGCGACAGCCAGCCTGGCGCGGCGGTTGGGCATCGAGGTGCTGGACCTCGACGCGGTCGACCACATTGACCTCACTGTGGACGGCGCCGACCAGATCGGCCCGCGCCTGGCCATGATCAAAGGCGGCGGCGCGGCCCTCCTTAGGGAGAAGCTGGTGTGGGAAGCCTCGCGCCGATGCGTGGCGATCGCCGATCATTCGAAGCTCGAAGGGGCCCTCGGACGCTTTCCCCTGCCGATCGAGGTCGTGGCGTTCGGCCACCGCTCGACGGCTCGCCGGATCGGCGATGCGCTGAAGGCCTGCGGGATCGCCGCGCCCCCAGTCCTGCGGGAAAAAAGCGGCGCGCCGGTCGTCACCGACGGCGGCAACCTTATCTATGACGCCGCGTGTGGCGAGATTCCCGATCCGGTCGCCCTGGGCCTCGCGCTCAAGCGGCTGACCGGCGTGGTCGAGCATGGTCTGTTCCTTGGGCTGGCGGAGCGCGCGCTGGTGGCGACCCCGACCGGGGTCGACACCCTCTGGCCCTGAAGACTCGAGAAGGTGAGACCTTGGCGGATTACGACTACGACCTCTTCGTGATCGGCGCCGGCTCGGGCGGCGTGCGCGCCGCGCGACTGGCGGCGATGCAGGGCGCCCGGGTGGCGGTGGCGGAGGAACACCGCGTCGGCGGCACCTGCGTCATCCGCGGCTGTATCCCCAAGAAGTTCATGGTCTACGCCAGCGAGTTCGCGACCGCTTTCAAGACGGCGCGGGGCTACGGCTGGACGGTCGGCGAGACCAAATTCGACTGGCGCACCTTCATCTCGGCCAAGGACGTGGAGATCGCCCGCCTCTCGGGGATCTACGTCAAGAACCTTCAGAATGCGGGCGCGGAGCTGATCCACGGTCGGGCCGAGCTGCTCGACGCCCACACGATCTGCATGCCGGACAAGGGCAGGACCATCACCGCGGACAAGGTGCTCATCGCCACCGGCGGATGGCCGACTCTGCCGGAGAACGTTCCCGGCGTGGAGCACGCGATCACCTCCAACGAAGCCTTTCACCTGCCCGAACTCCCGCGCCGGATGCTCGTGGTCGGCGGCGGCTATATCGCCGTCGAGTTCGCCGGCATCTTCAACGGCCTTGGCGTGGAGACGACGCTGCTCTACCGCGGAGCGAACATCCTGCGCGGGTTCGACGACGATGTCCGCGCGCACCTCGCCACCGAGATGGAGCGCCGCGGCGTGAAGGTCATCCT